>NZ_CAWQGX010000027.1:0-402456 GCF_963894685.1 Proteus sp. G3927
TCGGCAAAAGGTACGACAGAACGGCATGGACGGAACGTAAAAGCTAAATCTGGTTTAAACCGCGCAATACTGGAGCAGGGCTGGTATGAAATGCGCCGTCAGCTTGAGTACAAGCAGCTCTGGCGAGGTGGTCAGGTACTGGCAATACCCCCTGCCTACACCAGTCAGAAGTGCGCTTACTGTGGTCATACAGCAAAGGAAAACCGACAGTCACAAAGTCAATTCGAGTGCCTTGAATGTGGATATACAGCGAATGCTGATATCAACGGGGCACGTAACATTTTAGCGGCAGGACATGCCGTGCTTGCCTGTGGAGGGAGGGTGCAGTCAGACCGCCCGTCGAATCAGGAACCCGCCGAGGTGATTCAGACATCAGTCTGAACGCAGTAGGGATCCACGTCCTTTAGGGCGTGGAGGATGTCAATTATCTCAGGAGACATCTTGTTTATCTATTACAGGAAGTCTCCACATAAATATCAACAGACAGGCTAAAATTATCAGCAATAAAATTCTCACCCACCACATTGAGACCAACCACAGCGAGATAGCAAAAGTTACTAAAATGACTAAAATAGCTTTCGGCTTAGCCCCCTTAGGCATGGCGCGATAAGTTTGCCAATAACGCAAATAACCACCAAACCAAGAGCGATATAGCAACCAGTGATGAAAGCGTGTTGATGAGCGAGAAAAACACCATGCCGCTAATAACAAAAATGGTGTAGTGGGTAACACGGGTAAAACAACACCTAATGTGGCTAATCCAACACATAACCACCCTGCTATAATCAATAATATCCGTTTCATGTTATGCTTTCCAAATTATGCTTGGTCGCTCTAGGGTAAAGAGTAAATAAAAAAGCTCCTCATTCTCAATAACAATTTTAAAACATAAGGCGGGTTTATGCACTGGATCACTGACTATTGGTGGGTTATTTTAATTCTTTTAGTTGGAATAATTATTAATGCCATAAAAGATATGAATAAAATAGATCCAAAACAGTTTCTAAAAAATAAACGGAAACTGCCTCCCCATCGCGATTTTAATGATAAATGGGATGATGAGGACGATTGGCCCAACAAAAATGACCAGAAGAAGTAGTCGTTAACCAATGTTGGTAAGCCTGTGCTAATTGCTCATCTTTTTCTGCCATCAGTTGTTGGCATTGCCGACGTAGTGTCGTGACAAGGGCTTTCTTGCCCGATAACGAAAATTGTTTTACACAGGCCTCTACAGATTGCTTATCAATAAAAAATGCCACTAATAACGGGTAGCGTGATCTATCACCTTGCAGAAAATAACCAACACTTTGATATACCGTTAATATAGAGCGATGGGCGAAAGCAAAACCTGCCATCATCAGCCAGTGATCTGCTTCACTGGCGCTAGGCAATGCAGTAGCAAGAGAGATACCTGTTTGCTGAGTGATATAATCACTTTGTAATGCGAGTGATTGTTGTGCAACTTGTAATAATTGCTGCCCCTGAGCACTGATTGGGTAAATAGCCATAGCAGTATAACAGCCACTACTGGCTTCTTTATGAACGCCTAATCTCACCAGATAAAAACCACATTGTTGCCAAAAATTGGCTAATGCGTCGGTATAGCCAAAACTGACAGAAAGGTAATCAATATTCTGTTTCTGGCACTGCTTAGCAATATCCGCAACTAATTTTGCAGCGACTTTTTGACGTCGATATGCTGGCAATACCGCAATTCGGCTGATGCGTAATGAAGTTAAACACATTGCCTCAATGGATAAGCCGTAAGTGACTAACGATTGGGCAACAAGATTACCTCTTGGTCGACGTATACCTCGCCAAACATCTTGTGCTAAGGCTTTCGCTAGTCCCCCTTCTTCAATACACCACACCGCCCCAACAAGATGCCGATGAATAAATGCAGACCAATAGTGCTGTTTTTGTCCATCGAATAAACGTCGAAGATCTAAAGGCGTGGTTCGATAATGAGCACTGGTTAAAAGTTGATAAAAATTGGCTCGTTGTTCACTATCGAAATGCTGGCATGAGGTGATCACCACCTCGCCAGATTGGTTAGCATGATGAAAAGAAGGCTCATCAAGTAACAACAGTTGATTAAGCCAATTTTCGAGTGGATCGTCCTGCGCCCAGCGAATAGGTACGGTAAGTTGATAATTTTGTAACGTTGGAATGCTATCACCCAGTTTTAAAATAAAGCCGCGCCCTGTTCCTTCATAGCCTTGTACCGTGGTAGTCATTAACACTCGAGGGAAGTGCTGACAAAGAGCTATCAGTTGAGCAATGGGTATAGTCGCCGCTTCATCAATAATTAACCAATCTCGACACAAATGCTCTGTATGACAAAGGGCTAACAAATTATCCGGTGAGTAGAACTCGATGGTTTTATGTGTATGAGATAATAGCACTTCAATACTGTTTCTCGCAGGGGCACAAACCGTCACTGAGCCAGGCCACTGCTCTATCAACATTCCTGCTAACGCTGATTTTCCTCTGCCTCGTGGTGCCGTGATACTCCATACGCCAGATTTTGCCTGTAAAAGATGCGCTAATAACTGTTGCTGTTGTATGGTTGGCATCCCTTGAGGCAACGCCCACTGTTGGCCTGTATTTTTTATTTCAGGTAGAACAAGGGGCTGCGATGCTTGCCAAATAATGGCCTGTTTATCTGCTAGTGTAATTTTTGCTAACCAAGCCATAAAATGGGGAGTAGATATAACCCCTTGCGCATCATTCCAGCGCTGACTATCGTTATCAATATAATGTTGCCACTGAACAATATCGGGTAAACATAAGATAAGCCAACTTCCGGCTTTCAACGTTCCCGTTAGCATCGCTAGTGCATCAGCATTAAAAGCATGGTTAGCGTCAAATACAGCGTGAAGATATTCACGGCCTAATAGTTGATGAGCATGTTCTGGTTTTATCGCCTCAGACATCTCTGACGAGAGTATTAGCCAATCGCCTTTACACTGCTGTTGGATAGCTCGAAGTTGTTCCCTTTGCCATGTATAGCTCCCCGCTAAAAGGAGTAATCGCCGCTGGCCTAGTCGAGCGAAGGCTTGTTGATAGCGCAATAAATCTAAAGATGGCACTACTATGACTTACCTATCAATAACGAAAGGATCCCCGCAGCAATCAGTGGACCTACTGGAACCCCCCTAAATAGGGCGACGCCAATAACGGTTCCTACGAGTAAACCCGCTACCGTTGACGGTTGGTTATTCATAAGTGACACCCCTCGTGCCCCTAACCAAGAGACGATGATACCAATTGCAATCGCTAGTAATGATTTCCAATTTAAAAAAGAATTGAAAACTTCTTGTGCGGAAATGCGGCCTGTGGCAATCGGTGTCATAACACCTACGGTGAGGATCAAGATCCCAATGGTCATACCGTATTTTTCGACTAATGGAAAATATTGGTTTAACGGTGTGATTTTAATAACCAATAAAAAGATCATTGCTAAAGTGACAGTCATATTATGACTAATAATGCCCAGGCCTGCGAGTACCAGCAAAATTAGCAATGAGGGATCAACATTACTCATCTATTTTTATAATCCTTCTCTTTCTCTGAATCATTCTAATATCATTTAAGCGTGAGATGGTATTAGTTCAATGACGAAGAAGCAAATGTATCACAAGATTTAATATCGCCACTATTGTAGCCGCGCATAAACCATGTCTTACGTTGTTCTGCAGTGCCGTGAGTAAAGCTATCCGGTACAGCGTAACCCTGTTGTTGGCGTTGCAGCCTATCATCACCGATAGCTTGTGCGGTTTTAATGGCCGTCAGTAAGTCCGCTTCATCAACACGGCCTTCACCGGCAATAAAGCGCCCCCACATACCCGCAAAACAATCAGCTTGCAGTTCTAGTCTTACTGATAAGCGATTTGCTTCCACTTTTGAACGTGCCATTTGCTGTTTTTCACGCATTTGTGTGGTGATACCAAGTAGATGCTGAACATGATGTCCCACTTCATGAGAAATCACATAACCTTGAGCAAACTCTCCACCCCCACCAAGGCTGTTTTTCATTTCATTATAAAAAGAGAGATCGAGATAAATTTTTTGATCTGCAGGGCAATAAAAAGGCCCCATCATTTTAGTGCCGGTACCGCATTGCGTTGTGGTACTGTTGGTATATAGCACTAATTTAGGATCACGATATTGTTCGCCGGCTTTGGCAAACATCCCTTGCCAAAAATCTTCCGTACTGGCTAATACAACACTGCTAAAATCTGCCGCTTCATTATAAAGGGCGGATTGTTGTTGGCTATTTTGTGTTGGTTGTGATGTTTGCCCTGTAAGCGAATTAAAATCAAACCCCATAAAGCTTGCGATCACCAAAATAATAATGATCACAAAGCCATATTTTGTACGCAATAATAGTGCAATTAATCCTAATGGGAGATTACCACCACCGGATGCAGAAGAAGGCTGCCCTCTTCTATCTTCAACATTATTGCTTCTTCGGCGATCATTCCAACGCATAACCCTTCCCCATTATGTAATTCACTTAATTTTAATTGCTAGGTCATTTTGATGACAACTTATCTTAGATAATAACAAAAATTATCTCATCGCTATTGCCTATTTTTTAAGAGCAAAATAATAGCACCCATTAGTCACTTTCAATTCATCTTAGTTAATTTTTCTTTATAGCATATTAAAAAGGTCAGTTTTTAAGCTGACCTTTTTCTTTTATGGATAATATTGCTGACGTAATCGATTGCGCAGTTAGTCTAAAGAAACACCAATTCGACGTGCAACTTCTTCATAAGCTTCAATTAATCCACCTAAACTTTGACGGAAGCGATCTTTATCCATTTTATCTAAGGTGTTTTTATCCCATAAACGGCTACCATCTGGTGAGAATTCATCCCCCAGCACAACTTTACCGTTAAAGAGGCCAAACTCTAATTTAAAGTCAACGAGGATCAGACCGGCTTTATCAAATAGTTCACTGAGGACATCGTTTGCTTTATAACTAAGACGTTTCATTTCTGCGAGGTTTTCTTTTGATACCCAACCAAAAGTTTCACAGTAAGATTCATTAACCATCGGATCATGACGGGCATCGTCTTTTAAGAAGAGATCAAAAATAGGTGGGTTTAAGACAGTACCTTCTTCAATACCTAAACGTTTAACCAGTGATCCAGCCGCTCGGTTACGAATAACACATTCAACAGGCACCATATCGAGTTTTTTTACTAGCACTTCATTATCAGAGAGCAAACGTTCCATCTGCGTTGGGATACCCGCTTCTTCCAATTTGTTCATAATGAAATAATTGAACTTATTGTTCACCATTCCTTTACGATCAAACTGTTCAATACGTTGGCCATCTAACGCTGATGTATCGTTTCTGAATTCAAGAATAAGATAATCAGAAGACTCAGTGGTATAAACCGTTTTCGCTTTACCACGATACAACTCAGCTTTTTTTTGCATCTGACACACTCCAAAGATGTGATAGGTTTAACAAGAAACTTGCTTTCCATACTCTACTCTAGATTGGATAAAAAAGCTTTTAAAACGTGGAGGGGATCACTAAAAAATATCACTGTCGACTATTTTTTAGCGGCTCTAATCAATAAGAGAAATAAGTGAATTGAGTGATAAAAAGGCCGTACATTTTCTGTACGGCCTGATATTTAATAGATAAAAAGAGCTTTTATTTTATTGGCTTACTAAAGGCCGCTTTCATTGCAGCAACCATCTGATCATTTTCAGACTGTGTAAGAGGTTTACCTTTATCACTGATAAATTGCAAACTACTGCGGTTATTTAAGTCACCGACTTGTAGTTTGTAATCGCCTTCATTAATTGTTGGTTTATCAACCCCTAACGTGCTCCAACTTGCACTACTTAAGCCTTTATAAGTCACTTCAATTGAACCTTTCGAACGAGTACGATCGCCCATTTTCATACCCACGCTTTCTAGCGCGATAGGTAATCTATCCCACACAACATCAAATGGTGCTCGAACAATAATGACAGGCAGTCCGGCATTATCACTTCCCGTTTGTACGTCGATAATACCTTGCAAATTACTCGTTGCGCTATTTTCACTTAAGTTACGCATGCGGTTTAAACCGTCAACCACTTCATTTAATAGTAAGGTGTTATAACGCTTCACTTCCATTGGATCGGAAATCTCGTTTTCACCTTGGCGTAACCCAGTATTCGTAATCGTTAATATCACAACATTACCTGACTGGCTTATCGCTAAATTATGGCGACTTTGGAAAGGCACATTTTCATCAGCACGAGTCCAAGTGATCCAATCAGTGACAATCTGTTTTTGTCCTGCATCACTTTTAGCCAGTGCCACACCTTTATCCGCTAAAACAGCAGAAACTTGCTCGTATAAGGTGGTATTTTCGGGCGTGTTGGGTAATAACAGTCGGCTATTATCCGCATTATTCTCACTACGTGAGCCACTTAATAAGTTTAAAGCCTGTGTTGGTGGGCGAATATCTAATGCTAAACCCACAGGCTCACTCTTTTTAGGCGTAGGAATATCATATTCCCCATTTTGCAAAGGCAACACCATACCCGCTGGGACAACTAAATTTTTTAGCGCTGCTGACTCTAAATACGACTCGTCACCACTGACTTGACGTTTATAGCGCTGATCACTGGAACAGGCTGCCAATAAAACCACCAGCGACAGACCCGCGACTTTCATAATCTTTGATTTATGCAATAGTGTTGCCATTAAAATTCCCTAAGTTTTACAGTATTCCCGCTGTTAACAGCGCTTTCTCTACGATATCCTGACCCGCTGATGTTAATGGAGTCATCGGTAAGCGCAATGTGGCGTCTTCAATCAATCCAATACGTTGACACGCCCATTTAGCTGGGATTGGGTTAGGTTCAACAAATAACTGATGATGTAAGTCCATCAGGCGTCGATTAAGTTCACGTGCTTTTGCAAACTCACCCGCTTTTGCCAATCGACATAATTCTACCATTTCTAACGCAGCAACGTTAGCAGTAACCGAAATAACACCATGACCGCCAAGTTGCATAAAGTCTAATGAGGATGCGTCATCTCCACTTAATAAGATAAAACTATCATCATTAACTAACTGTTGGATTTGACTAACACGACTTAAGTTCCCTGTCGCCTCTTTAATTGCCACAATATTATCCAACTGAGCTAAACGTGCAACTGTTACTGGCAATAAATCACATCCTGTACGGCCGGGCACATTATACAAGATTTGGGGTAAAGCCGTGCTTTCAGAAATCGCTTTAAAATGTTGATAAAGCCCTTCTTGGGAAGGTTTATTATAGTATGGAGTAACCGTTAAGCACCCTACAATACCTTTATTTTCAAACTGTTGTGTAAACCAAATAGCTTCAGAAGTTGCATTAGCCCCCGTGCCTGCAATCACAGGAATACGACCATCAGCCATATCCAGAGTCATTAATACGACATCAACATGCTCATCATGGCTTAATGTTGCCGATTCTCCCGTTGTTCCCACAGAGACAATAGCATCTGTACCCGCTTTAACATGATAATCGACCAACTTGCGTAAACTAACTCGGTCAACATTGCCTTTCGCATCCATAGGGGTGACTAATGCCACCATACTGCCTGTAAAATCAAAATTGTTACTTACCATAATTCATTGCTCCGAGATAGACTTATACACAATGGTACTCATTCATTGCTCTATTGAAAACTACTTAACTCTAGGTTTCTAATGAAATTTGCTAATATTCTTTGATTTGAATTAAAGAGAGATAATAATGAAAGATAGTGCGCTTCTGATCTTGGCAGAAATCAAATTTTGTGTTTACCTGTTAGGAATAAACTGAAAGTCAAAAGGAAGCCTATTTTGCCTATACCTGATAAACATTTTCTCGTACTCACTGCATTAGGGACTGACCGTCCTGGTATCGTTGATACCATTACGCAATTAGTTAGCCAATGCGGATGTAATATCGAAGACAGCCGGCTTGCGATGTTCGGTCAAGAATTTACGTTTATCATGCTACTTTCTGGTGGTTGGAATGCGATTGCCCAACTTGAAGCATTACTGCCGATAAAAAGTGCAGAACTTGATTTATTGACTGTGATGAAAAGAACCAAAATGGGTGCGCCAGTCTCTTACCCATCAACCATTACTGCAAAAGTAGATATAGAAGATGCCCCCGGCATTGTTGAACGTTTTACCAATTTATTTAGTCAACATCACTTTAATCTTGCAGAATTAGTTTCTAAAACTCATCCTTCTGAGGATGGTACTCCTGCTCGTTTAGAAATTCAGATCACGGCCCATAATCCGTTAGATGATCATGGTCTCGTTATTCATGAGAAATTCAATCAATTATGTACAGAGTTAAACGCTCAAGGCACAATAAGTATCGTAAATAGTCTGATGATGAAACAATAAAAGAATGGAGAATTAGGTAATGAACCCATTAAAAGCCGGTGATAAGGCACCTCAATTCAGTCTGCCTGATCAAGATGGAGAAATCATTAATCTGTCTGATTTTGCTGGCCAACGTGTGCTCGTTTATTTTTATCCAAAAGCGATGACACCAGGCTGTACAACGCAAGCTTGTGGCTTACGTGATGAGATGGATACACTAAAAAAAGCCAACGTCGAGGTATTGGGAATTAGTACTGATAAGTCAGAAAAACTTTCCCGTTTTGCCGAAAAAGAGATGTTAAACTTCACCTTACTTTCTGATGAAGATCATAAAGTTGCAGAGCAATTTGGCATTTGGGGTGAAAAACAATTTATGGGGAAAACTTACGATGGCATTCATCGTACGACGTTCCTAATTGACAAAAACGGTGTGATTGAACATGTGTTTGATAATTTTAAAACCAGCAATCACCACCAAGTGGTTATCGATTATTTAGCTGCACACCCATAGTTTATGATCACAGCTTAATGCTGATAAATAAAACAGACAGCCATTAACTATCGCTGTCTGTTTTTTTATTATCAATAAGTTGATGATAAATCGCGTCTATGATTACTTTATTACTTTTGATTACTTTATTACTTTTTCTTTTATAATGTTTCTAAAGGTGGCTCATTGGCAATTTCATCAGGCAGCGCATGTAATACTGCTTTGATTAACGTCGCTAAAGGAATGGCGAAAAACACCCCCCAAAAGCCCCACATACCACCAAATATAATCACAGATAAGATAATGACTAAGGGGTGCATATTGACAGCTTCAGAGAATAATATCGGTACTAATAAGTTGCTATCTAAACCTTGAACCACTAAGTAAGCGATAAATAGCGCCCAAAAATCAGAGCCTAATCCCCATTGAGAAAGTGCAATTACAATGACTGGAATAGTCGCGAGCACCGCCCCTACATAAGGAACTAAAACCGAAACGCCAACTAAAACCGCTAATAAGACTGAATAACGCAAATCAAAAAAAGCAAAGACAAAATAGGTAAATACACCAACAATCACCATTTCGGTAACCTTACCACGAATATAGTTGGTGATTTGCTGATTAACCTCAATCCACACTTGTGCTGCAAGAATTCTATTTTTGGGTAATACTCGACGGACAGCATTGAGCATTTGTTGCTTATCTTTTAATAAAAAGAACGTCATTAATGGCACAAGGATCAGATAAATAGAGAGCGTGATAACGCCGATTAAAGAGGCTAAAGAGACTTTTAACACTGACTCTGCCACCGTTGAAAATTTACTGCGCAAGTTTTCCGCCATCATATCCACGATGCCAACATCCATTAATGCGGGGAATCGCTCAGGTAATTCTCGAGCAAATGCATTGAATTTATTGATCATATTAGGGATATCTGAAATTAGCGTCATGGCTTGTTGCCATACCGTTGGCGCTAAAATCAAAATAACAATGGCACTAATACCTATAAATAGTGTCAGAACGATTGATACAGCCCAAATTCGTGCACATCCTAGCTTCTCAAGTAAGTGTGTTGGCCATTCCAGCAAATAAGCTAATACAATGGCGACTAATAATGGTGCAAGTATGCCACTGAAAAAGTAGATAATTGAAAAACCGGCAATTAAGATCACCACCAGCGCGATAACTTGGGGATCAGCAAATCGACGTTTATACCATTGAACAAGCAAGTCCAGCATGAAAATAGAGGTCCTTTATAATAACAAGTCAAATATATCTATATGTATTGATTTACATAATCAATAATCTTTTGACGGATTTTACGTTAGCTTTTGCTATGATACATCATTAATTATAAATTTTTCGTTAAGATAGCTATCAGGATGTTGTTGTATGAAACTCAGACTTAAAAAACCATTGGTCGCGCTTCTTGTTTCTACTTTGCTATCAACATCAGTGTTGCCTGCTCACGCTGCGATTGATATTGAAGATACCCTGCCCGATATGGGAACGACAGCAGGCTCAACATTGAGTATCAATCAAGAAATCGCTATGGGTGATTACTATACTCGCCAATTAAGAAATAGTGCACCATTAGTTTTTGACCCTCTACTTTCTAATTACATCAATAATTTAGGTCAAAGATTAGTCTCTAATGCCAGTTCGGTAAAAACCCCCTTTCACTTTTATTTAGTGAATAACCCCAATATTAATGCCTTTGCTTATTTTGGTGGCAATATCGTATTGCACTCAGCACTATTTAGATACAGTCGCAATGAAAGTGAATTAGCTTCTGTTATCGCCCACGAAATTTCTCACGTTACCCAGCGTCATCTTGCAAGAATGTTAGAAGATCAGTCTAAAACCACGCCACTGGCTATGGCTGGAATATTAGGTTCTATTTTAATATTTATGGCTAACCCCAATGCCGGTTTAGCCACCTTTACGGGAAGTATGGCTGGGATGCAACAAAACATGATCACCTTCACGCAAATGAACGAACAAGAAGCTGATCGGATAGGAATACAAACTCTTTATCGTGCAGGGTTTGATCCACAAGGTATGCCTAATTTTATGCAGATCTTAGCAGACCAAGTGCGCTATAGTTCTAAGCCGCCTGAAATGCTATTAACGCACCCCTTACCTGACAGCCGTTTATCTGATGCACGTAGCCGTGCAGCGCAATATGCTCCGCGCAAAGTGCCACAATCGGCTAATTTTCTCTATGCTAAAATGCGGGTATTAACTATGCTTGAGAAAAACCCCACATCAAGTAACGCCTTGCAAACCACACTGGATCAGTTTAGGCAAGGAACGGAATTAGAAAAATCAGCCGCCAATTATGCACAAGCCTTACTCTATTCTCGTGATCGTAAATTTAATGACGCGAGAAAAATACTCGCCCCTATGCTGGCAAAAGAGCCAAATAATATCTGGCTTATTGATGCCATTACCGATATTGACGTAGAGCAAAACCGTGCTGCAGAAGCGATAACACGTTTACAACAAGCGCTTAAGCAATCACCTAATAACAAAGTACTGACGGTTAATTTAGCTAATGCTTATATGCAAAATAAGCAATATAACGAAGCTAATCGATTATTATATCGCTATACCTTTGACAACCCTGACGATCCTATTGGTTGGCAGTTGGTGGCGGAAAATGCGGCAAAACAAGGTAATCGAGCCCAAGAGCTTGCAGCTTACGCTGAAGATTTGGCATTACGAGGAGATTTTGAAACTGCCATTCGTTATCTTGGTGATGCGAGTCGTCAAGTAAAATTAGGCAGTAATGAGCAAGCTCGTTTTGATGCACGTATTGATCAATTGCGTAAACTTCAACATAAAGACAGTCAATTTAAATAAGGGATAATATGACCAACAAAGTAACGATTTATCATAATCCGCGCTGTTCTAAAAGCCGTGAAACCTTACATTTATTAGAAGAGATGCATATCACCCCTGACGTTATTCATTATTTAGATACGCCGCCTTCTGTCGATGAGTTAAAAGCATTACTCAAAGCGCTAGATTTTGACGATGCAAGAAAATTAATGCGCACCAAAGAAGAAATTTATAAAACCCTAAAGCTTGCTGATGAGAGCTCACAAGAAGCATTAATTCAGGCCATGCATAATCACCCTAAATTAATTGAACGTCCTATTGTGGTCGTTGGCAATAAAGCGCGTTTAGGTCGTCCACCTGAGCAAGTTACCGCCCTTTTTAAGTAGGCTAAATTGGCAATTGCCGACATTGACGGTATGGCGCATCACTAAACGTAATCTGAATGATTTCAGAGCATTGAGACGAGAAACCTTACGGCTGTTTTCAAAGATCGGTGGTGCGCCCTAATAACTCATTATCTGCAGTGCGCTCAAAATGACAGAAAACCAACACGTTATACCTATTAACTTACTTCACTCCTCTTCATATCAATAACACAATTCTCTACTGCTTTATTACCACATCACAACGATGTTACCGCCATCTGTATATTCTAAAGGCCACTAATGTTAATTTTATGTTACAAGCACTAAGGAAACACGATAGTTATTTCCATTAGTAGAATAAGGTAGTTTATTGCTTGCTTTCAAAATATTTCATCTTAATTTCATTTTTTTTATAGTGAATATTTTACCAAGATCAAAAATATCTATCACGATCACATTATCCTGTTACAAATAACAACCAACAGAAAAAATTTATGAAACGTTTCATTTGTATTGTGACAAAAGTCTCTTTACACGAGTGAATTCCTACTTATTATGGTCTTCAGAAAATATGATGGCAGATTTGATTTGCGATACACTTCGAACCATTTTTATTTTCGTTATCATCCAATTCAGAAATTAATATTAGAGATACAATTTAAACAATACTGCAACATAGCAAAATACGTTAATTCGCCACTTCTTTTACACATGCCTACTCGCTATCTCACTAGAGATAGTGCGTTATGTTTTTTTTAAAAGTGTATAGATATCGGCAAACTAACTGAAAATATAGCCAACATATGGGCGACTAAAACTAATCAATCATCAAAATACCAGATGATTGCCAGGCTAATAGGAAATTTAATGAACATCGTACATAGACTCAAACTTGTTTCATTCCTCCAATTTTTTATTTGGGGCTCTTGGCTTGTTACGTTTGCTTCATATCTATTTGATAAATTACATTTTAAAGGTACTGACGTTGGGCTAATTTTTAGTGCTTTAGGATTAGCATCACTGATCGCACCGGTGATCATGGGATTTATTGCGGACAAGATAAATAACCGTAAGCTGGTCTTTATTATTCTGCATATTTTATCCGCGTTTGCTTTAGTGCTGATGTCCCAAATGACCACAGTGACTACCCTCTTCTTTGCGACACTTCTGCATTTATTGTTCTTTATGCCAAGCATTTCTATGGCAAACAGTATTATTTTTGAGTTACTAGAGCAAAAACACCTAGAGCCAAATGACTATTTCCCCAAAATCCGTGTTTATGGCACCGTGGGTTTTATTGCTGCAATGTGGGTTATTAGCTTCTTAGGTTTCGGTAATAGCTACGATCAACTGTTTGTTGCTGCAATAGCCTCTATTATCTTAGCGGTATTTGCGATGTTTTTACCGGCGACAAAAGCGACAGATAAAACAGAAGCAAAAGAAGAAGTGGCCGCTTTTAGCTTATCGAATACCTTACAAGTGTTTAAAAAGAAAAATGTGGTTATTTTCCTTTTCTTTGCCACATTGTTAGGTTCAGTATTGCAAATTACCAATACATTTGGGGTTCCATTCTTACAAGATATGGCCAAAGCACCTAATGCTGATGACTCTTTCTTGGCTCATTATCCTTCTGTTTTCTTATCCATTTCTCAAATTTCTGAAGTGGTCTTTATTCTATTTTTACCCCTGTTATTAAAACGAGTTAGAATAGAAACTATCGTATTATTTAGTATGATTGCATGGATCTTACGTTTTGGTTTCTTCGCTTACGGTGACTATTCATCATTAGGCCAAATCGTTCTGTTGTTATCCATGATTGTCTATGGTTGTGCTTTCGATTTCTTTAATATCTCCGGCTCGCTATTCCTAGAAAAAGAGATCCCATTACAATATCGCTCTACCGCACAAGGTATGTTTATGACCTTAGTGAATGGTTTTGGTACTTATTTAGGTGCGATGCTAAGTGGCTGGGTTATTGATTTGTATACCACAGATGGTGTTATTGATTGGCAGTCATTCTGGTTGATCTTTACGGGTTACACTGTGGCTATCACCGCACTTTATCTGATTTACTTAGTGGTTCCGCAGAAGAAAACAAAAGTTGTAGAAGCACATTAATTATTTCCCCCATTCTTTATTTGTTGCACTCACCGCTTATCTTTCGAGATAAGCGGTTTTTTATTACTGGTTATCTATTGCATAATGCGTTGTTTTAAATAGCTTGCGATTAAAGCTTAAGAATATCTTTTACGAAAGGAATGGTCAGCTTACGTTGAGCCACAATAGAGGCGTGATCGAGTTCATCTAGCATTTCAAATAATGTGCGCATTTTTCTATCTAAGCGCTTTAATACAAAACGACCCACATCTTCGGGTAATTCAAATCCACGCAGTTTCGCTCTTAATTGTAGTGCTTGAATTTTTTCTTCATCGCTTAGCGGTTGTAAGCGATAAATTTGCCCCCAATCTAGGCGAGAAGCGAGATCAGGAAGTTGTAAATCAATTTGACGGGGAGGTCTATCCCCTGTGATTAATAGACAGGTGCGACCAAGTTCTAATACGCGATTATACAGATTAAACAGAGCAAGTTCCCACTCTTCATCACCCGCAATACATTGAACGTTATCGATACAAACTAATGAAAGATGCTCCATACCTTCAAGCACATCTGGTACGAAATAAGCCCGTTTATCAAGAGGAACATAACCAACTGCATCTCCGGCTAAAGAAAGCTCTGCACAAGCTGCATGCAACAAGTGGCTTTTTCCGCCCCCATCACGAGACCAGAAATAGATATAACTGCCATGTGATTGGTGAATAGCAGTTTGGATCGCTGCAACGAGTGATGCATTTTCCCCTGCGTAAAAGCTATCGAATGTCTCATCATCGGGCAGAGATAGTGGTAATGATAGCTGTGATGGCGTATTCAGAAGCACCTCACCTGAATAGTTTAATAAACGTCGTGATTCTAACACAAATTCTATCAATGACAGAATCAATATTAAAAAAGCAAGACGAGCTGCTTAAGATGACAGCAATAAATAGCGAAACTGTTTATTTTGACATCAATATAAGATCAGTTTAGCCATTCTATTTCACTATTTAAACGTTATCTTAGAGAGATCGTGACCTGAGGGTTGCTGGTAAATATCTAATTTAAAATACTTAGCACAAGCATTTATATACTCAAAAATTTCTGATTGCGTCTCTTCATATTCCACCCATGTGGTAGCACGAGTGAAACAATATAATTCAACGGGTAATCCCATTGGTGTGGGGGGCATTGTTCTTATCACCAAATACATATCCGGCCTCACATCACCACGCATTTTGATCCAATTTAACATATACTTTCTAAAAAGTTGTAGATTGGTCACCCCGTTGGTTTCTAACCAAGTATTAATATCGCCTATCTCTTCTTCTTTACCTTCTAACATCGCTTCAATGCTTTTTTTAAGTGGCGCAGTATTTTTTAGCTCCTGCACTAACTGTTCTGTAGCAAATGAAATAGAGGATTGATCAATATAGAAACTACGCTTGATACGACGGCCTCCTGAAGAGAACATCGGTTGCCAGTTAGTGTATTTTTCGGTTAAAAAGTCCTTTGTGGGTATACGAGAAATCGTGTTATCCCAATTACGTACTGTAATTGTGTGCAGTGCGATATCAATCACTTCACCACTAATATTACTGCTGGGTAATTCAATCCAATCATATAGTTTTAACACTTTACCATTTGAGATCAGAATATTAGCGACGAATGAGATAAGGGTATGTTGGAAAACAAACATCAATACCGCAGCGATCGCACCAAAGCTGGAAATAATAATCAGTGGGGATTGTTCAGTAAATAGCGCGATAATAAGAATAAAGGCGATGATCCACACCACTATCTTAGCAATTTCAATATAACCTTTAATCGAATTGTTACGGTGCCACGATTTTTTAGCATGCCTGATATTGAAAATATCTAACGCGTTATTAAGAAGAGAAGCAATATTGATGACGATAAAAGCACGACAAACCGTTTCAAAGATAATATTCATCTGTGCTGAAAAAGAAGGCAATAACTGGTTTATATAGAGAACCAGAGTGACTGCAACAATAGAGGCACTTTTTTTCGCAATATCTTCTATCGTCTCTTCATCTGAGAGTTCGGTGAATAAAAACAATAGACGCTTGGCTATACGACGAAAGATCATCTTTGCCAGAAACCACACCACCAGCAACGTGATCACTAAAAACAGCGTGGTGAAAATCTGCTTAGATACGATAAAGTCGTATATATCAACAAGTTTTTCCATAACTAGCGTCGTCACCCTTTTAAAAGCTTTGTTACAACCTTAAAACAACTTTTAGCTCAATAATAGCTAAAAAGTATCGCTATCACTAAACCGCTAATAATTTCATTGTCTCATTTATTTGCGTTAAATAAATATTATTATTAAGTTTATTTTCTTTTTCTAAGTTTTAAACGCTTTTTATAACAAAAGAGTTCTTGTTTATCTTATAAGAATAAAAAATAACTAATAAAAAAAGCAGTCTATGACTGCTTTTTAGTTCAATGACGAAATATTAGCGAAAAAAGCTCATCAATGATTACTTGGTGTTTGTATGTTCGTTAATTGACTCCAGAGTATCATCCACTAACTCAGTTTCTGGGCGAATAATACTCACCAACTTAAATACTAAACTTAAAACAATACCGACTATCGTTGCTAAAGCCATGCCTTTTAGTTCAGCTGCGCCAATTTGAATTGATGCACCACTTACACCGACAATTAAAATGATCGCTGTTAATATCAAGTTTTGTGGTTTGTTATAATCAACTTTCGAATCTAATAATACGCGAATACCGGACGCCCCTATTACACCATACAGTAATAAAGAGACACCGCCCATTACCGGTACGGGAACCGCTGCAATCGCGGCTGCCAATTTACCAACACAAGAAAGTAAGATAGCGATAATTGCTGCACCACCAATGACCCAAGTGCTATACACTTTAGTAATAGCCATAACACCGATATTTTCACCGTAAGTCGTGTTAGGTGTAGAGCCAAAAAATCCGGAGATAATGGTTGAAAAACCATTTGCAAACATAGAGCGATGTAAGCCTGGGTTTTTCATGAGATCACGTTGAACAATATTCGCGGTTACCACAAGGTGCCCTACGTGTTCGGCAATAACCACTAATGCCGCCGGCAAGATAATAAAAATAGCACTCCACTCAAAACGCGGCGAATAAAAGGTAGGCAGAGCAAACCAATTGGCTTCTTTAATCGGTGTCACATCAACCACGCCCATAAAGAAAGAGAGTGCGTAACCGGCTAACACGCCAATAAGAATAGGAATAATAGCCAAAAATCCCCTAAACATCACTGAGCCTAAAATAGTCACACCCAGTGTCACCATAGAGATTATCAATGTTTGACTATCAACGGGATTATCTGCGCTAGGTAATAATCCAGCCATATTAGCGGCGGTTCCGGCCAACTCAAGACCTATTACGGCAACGATTGCGCCCATTGCCGCAGGAGGAAACATCACATTAATCCATCCTCGTCCGGCGATTTTCACAATGCCAGCAACAAGGCAAAATAGCACCCCACAGACAATAAACCCGCCCAATGCTAATTCATAGCCTAAAGGAAGTAGCAATAACACCGGAGAGATAAAGGCGAAACTTGAACCTAAATAAGCAGGAATACGACCTTTACAGATAAAGAGATAAAGCAGAGTACCGATACCGTTAAACAATAATATGGTGGCCGGATTAACCTTAAACAAAATCGGCACAAGTACAGTAGCACCAAACATGGCAAACAGATGTTGAAAACTCAATGGGATTGTTTGTAATAATGGTGGGCGCTCTTCTACCCCGATTGCACGACGAGTCATGCTTACGACCTCTCTTTAAAATAGATATAAATGGAATTTAAATTTCAGCGATAAAACAAACCAATAAGTGATCCAAAAAAAAGCCGACTATCAAAGTCGGCTTAATCATTATTTTGTACCAAATATCTTATCACCCGCATCACCAAGGCCTGGGACAATGTACCCATGCTCATTAAGATGCTTATCAATCGATGCAGTATATAACTCAACATCAGGATGAGCTTCTTCTAATGCTTTGATCCCCTCAGGCGCAGCCACTAACACTAAAACTTTAATTGAAGTACAGCCTGAATTTTTTAATAAATCAATTGTGGCAATCATAGAGCCACCAGTTGCTAACATTGGGTCAACAACAAGTGCCATACGTTCTTCAATATGAGAGGCTAGTTTCTGGAAGTAAGGGACGGGCTTTAAGGTTTCTTCATCGCGGTAAACACCAACTACACTGATCCGGGCGCTAGGAATATTTTCTAATACTCCATCCATCATCCCAAGACCGGCACGGAGGATAGGTACAACAGTAATTTTTTTTCCTTTAATCTGTTCTATCTCAACCGGGCCACACCAACCTTCAATTGTTACCGTCTCTGTTTCTAAATCGGCGGTAGCTTCATACGTCAGTAGACTGGAAACTTCTGAAGCCAATTCACGAAAGCGTTTAGTGCTTATATCATGATCTCGCATCAGCCCCAATTTATGTTGAATGAGTGGGTGTTTTACCTCAACGATCTTCATAATTTCTCCTAATGTACGACGCAGCCAGACAAAAAAATCGCGAGATTATACCGCTTTTTTAGTGACTTTCCATCGTTTTTCTATTGATATTGATCAATCGCACAGCTTTTAACCACACTAACATGAATAATTGTGATCTAAAAAGAAGATCCTCGCAAACGTTTGCTTTGCCTGTTAGAATAGCCACCGCACACATTTTTTCTTAACAGCAACTTGCCGTGAGGGCTAGACGTGACTAACAAATCCTCTCTCAGCTATAAAGATGCCGGTGTCGATATTGATGCAGGTAATGCTTTAGTCGATCGTATTAAAAGTGTAGTAAAAGAAACTCGCCGTCCTGAAGTTATGGGGGGTTTAGGTGGTTTTGGTGCATTATGCGCTATTCCCACTAAATACCGCGAACCTATTTTAGTGTCAGGCACTGACGGTGTCGGTACTAAACTTCGCCTTGCGATGGACTTAAATCGCCACGATGATATTGGTATCGATTTAGTCGCAATGTGTGTTAACGATTTAATCGTTCAAGGTGCTGAGCCTCTCTTCTTTCTTGACTACTATGCCACAGGCAAGTTAGATGTCGATACTGCCGCACGGGTTGTAACGGGTATCGCTGAAGGTTGTAAGCAATCCGGCTGTGCCTTAGTGGGTGGCGAAACAGCGGAAATGCCCGGCATGTATCATGGTAACGATTATGATATCGCCGGTTTTTGTGTTGGTGTCGTTGAAAAATCACAGATTATCGATGGTAGCAAAGTTAAAGCGGGTGATGCATTAATTGCTCTCGCTTCAAGTGGCCCTCATTCTAATGGCTATTCACTGATCAGAAAAATTCTTGAAGTCAGTGGTACCTGTGCTGAAACTACCCCATTAGGTGATACATCACTGGCTGATAAACTCTTAGCGCCAACCCGTATTTATGTAAAATCACTGCTTTCATTAATTGAAAACGTTGATATTCACGCAGTGGCACATATTACTGGCGGTGGATTTTGGGAAAATATTCCGCGCGTGCTACCTGAAAATACGCAAGCTCGTATTAATAGCCAAAGTTGGCAGTGGCCTGAGGTCTTTAACTGGCTACAACAGGCAGGTAATGTCAGCACTCATGAAATGTATCGTACCTTTAACTGTGGTGTCGGCTTATTAATCGCTGTGAGCCAAGCTGATGTTGAAAAAACGCTATCACATCTTAATGCCTGTGGTGAAAAGGCATGGTTAATTGGTGATATTGCCCCGCAAGCAGCGGGTGATGCACAAGTGGTTATCAATTAGTAAAGTACCCCCATGAAAAATATAGTGGTCCTGATCTCAGGAAATGGTAGCAACCTACAGGCGATTATTGACGCCTGTAGGGCGCATAAAATCGCAGGCCAAGTTGTAGCTGTTTTCAGCAATAAAGCACAAGCTTATGGGCTTGAACGAGCGAGGCAAGCGGATATCCCTGCTTACTTTATCGATCCGGCTGATTATCCTGATAGAGAAGCTTATGATAAAGCGTTAATCACTCAAATTGATGGCTATCAGCCTGATATTGTGGTTCTTGCTGGCTTTATGCGTATTTTATCGCCGTTATTTGTCAACCATTATCAGCATAAGTTATTAAATATTCATCCCTCTTTACTTCCCAAATATCCCGGTCTGCATACACATAAACAAGTTATTGAGAATAAAGATGCTTTTCATGGTACTACCGTACACTTTGTCACGGAAGAATTAGACGGTGGTCCGATGATCATTCAAGCGCGTATTCCCGTCTCGCCTGATGATACCGAACAAAGTTTGCAAGCAAAAATACAAACACAAGAGTATCGCATTTATCCTCTCGCAATTAGTTGGTTAGCAGAAGAGAGATTAAAAATGATAGATAATCGGGCGCTACTTGATGGTAATGTTCTGTTTGACAATCTTGATTAACGGTTTCACTTAAGATAAAAAGTCACTTTGTGCTACACTGTAGCCCGCGGTGACTTTTATTGTGTCACCCTTTTCTCTTTTTATTCAATGCATTTTCACCGAGGTGCTTATGTCCGGTGGTAAGAAAGTTCCACCTATAAAATTACGTCCTCTCGAAAGAGAAGACCTTCCTTTTGTCCATAAACTTGATAATAATGCTAGCGTTATGCGCTACTGGTTTGAAGAGCCTTATGAAGCTTTTATTGAGTTAAGCGACCTATATGAAAAACATATTCACGACCAAAGCGAACGACGTTTTATTGCTGAAAGTGAAGGCACAAAAGTCGGTTTAGTTGAGCTGGTTGAAATTGATTATGTTCATCGTCGTGCTGAGTTTCAAATCATTATCGCCCCTGCTCATCAAGGCCATGGTTATGCAGCCCGCGCGGCAAAGTTAGCGATGGACTACGCTTTTTCTGTACTTAATTTATACAAACTCTATTTAATCGTCGATAAAGAGAATGCTAAAGCGATTCATATTTATGAAAAGCTTGGCTTTAAGAAAGAAGGTGATTTAATAGATGAGTTTTTTGTTAATGGCTCTTACCGTTCTGCGATTAGAATGTGTACATTCCAAGCCCCTTATTTTGAACAAAAAGCCAAAGCAGCAAGACCGGAAAATTTTGTTAAACCGGGTGCAACGATAAAACAATATGTCTGATTAATTCAGATAATAAGATTTAACTTTAACCCATGTTGGAGTTCAGATGTCCCAAGAACGACTCTATATTGATAAAGAGATCAGCTGGCTTGCGTTTAACGAGCGAGTATTGCAAGAGGCGGCAGATAAACGTAACCCGCTAATCGAAAGGGTCAGGTTTTTGGGGATCTATTCAAATAATCTTGATGAGTTTTATAAAGTTCGCTTTGCGGATGTAAAACGGCGTATTTTAATTAATGAGGAGCGCGGCTCACGCTCTGGCTCTAGTCACGCTCGTCATTTAATCAAAAAAATCCAATCTAAAGTTGCCAAAGCCGACCAAGAATTCGACGCACTGTATAACGACTTGCTTTTAGAAATGGCGCGTAATCAGATTTTTTTAATCAATGAACGGCAAATCTCACCTAATCAACAAATTTGGTTACGCCAATATTTTCGCCAAAACTTAAGAAAACATATCACGCCGATCCTTATCAACCCTGAAACTAATTTGGTTGAGTTTTTAAAAGATGACTACACATATTTAGCCGTTGAAATTGCTCAGGGGCAAACTATTCACTACGCTTTGTTAGAGATCCCCTCAGATAAAGTCCCTCGTTTTGTTATTTTGCCCACAGAACAAGGCCGAGGTAAGAAAAAGTCAATGATCTTGCTGGATAATATCTTACGCTATTGTCTTGATGAGATTTTTAAAGGCTTCTTTGACTATGATTCTTTAAATGCTTATTCCATGAAAATGACACGTGATGCTGAATATGATTTAGCCACGGAAATGGAATCCAGCTTATTAGAAATGATGTCATCTACCTTAAAACAACGTCTTACCGCTGAGCCTGTTCGTTTTGTCTATCAACGTGATATGCCCGATGAAATGGTTGCTTTACTGCGTAGCAAATTAGGTTTATCTAATAATGACTCGGTCATTGCTGGTGGGCGTTATCACAACTTTAAAGACTTTATTAATTTTCCTAATGAGGGTAGTAAGTTTCTATTAAATAAACCTATTCCTCGTTTACGCCATGTTTGGTTTGATAATTTCCGTAATGGCTTTGATGCAATTCGTGAACGTGATGTGTTACTTTATTATCCTTATCATACCTTTGAGCATGTATTAGAATTATTACGCCAAGCGTCTTTTGATCCCAGTGTCATTTCAATAAAAATCAATATCTATCGCGTAGCAAAAGACTCTCGGATTATCGATTCGATGATCCACGCCGCCCACAATGGTAAGCGTGTCACTGTGGTCGTTGAATTACAAGCTCGCTTTGATGAAGCCGCGAATATACATTGGGCTAAACGCTTAACCGAAGCTGGCGTCCACGTTATCTTTTCAGCACCCGGCTTAAAAATTCATGCGAAATTATTTATTATTTCTCGTTTGGAAGAAGGCGAAATCATTCGCTATGCGCATATTGGTACTGGGAATTTTAATGAAAAAACTGCACGCCTTTATACCGACTATTCTCTGTTAACCGCGAATACAGAAATTAATAATGAAGTACGTCGAGTGTTCAATTTTATTGAAAACCCTTATCGTCCGGTGACTTTTGAACATTTAATGGTATCACCGCAAAACTCACGTATTTTGTTAAACCAGTTGATCACAAATGAAATTCACAATGCTCAAGCGGGGCACCCTGCGGGTATTACCTTAAAAGTTAACAATTTAGTCGATGAAGAGTTAGTTAATCGTCTTTATGATGCCTCACAAGCAGGTGTTAAAATCCGCCTATTAGTACGCGGTATGTGCTCTTTAGTCCCTAATCAGCCCGATTTTAGTGAAAATATTCAGGTCACCAGTATTGTTGACCGCTTTTTAGAGCATGATCGTGTTTATGTCTTTACCAATAAAGGGGATGAGAAAATTTTCCTATCATCCGCAGACTGGATGACTCGTAACCTTGATTATCGTATTGAAGTTGCCGTACCACTACTCGACCCTCAGCTAAAACAGCGTATTTTGGATATTCTTGAGATCCAGTTTAATGATACTGTAAAAGCACGATATTTAGATAAAGATCTAACAAATAGCTATGTTCCTCGAGGAAATAAACGTAAGATCCGCGCCCAACTTGCTGTATATGAATACCTTAAATCATTAGAACAACCAGGATCACGAGCGTAATCAATGCCTTTATTACAAGATGACTCTTCTTCACCACGTCCTTTAGAAATTGCGGCTATAGACCTTGGTTCTAATAGTTTTCATATGATCATAGCCCGTGTTGTCAATGGTGCCTTACAGGTATTAAGTCGTTTAAAACAACGGGTATATCTTGCCGATGGCCTTGATGATAATGATAAACTCAGTGAAGAAGCAATGTTGCGGGGGCTTTCTGCACTTTCCCTTTTTGCTGAAAGGTTACAGGGATTTCCAGCAGAAAATGTCACTGTGGTCGGTACACATACGTTACGGGTTGCTAGCAATGCCAAAGTCTTTTTGCAACGCGCAAAAGAGGTGATGCCCTATCCTATTGAAATTATTTCTGGTCACGAAGAAGCACGCCTGATCTTTATGGGCGTTGAGCATACGCAATCTGAAAAAGGGCGTAAGCTAGTGATTGATATTGGTGGAGGCTCTACCGAATTAGTGATCGGAGAAAATTTTGAACCCATCTTGATCGAAAGCCAGCGTATGGGGTGTGTCAGCTTTAGCCGCCAATTTTTCCCGAACCAAAAAATTAGCGAATCCGCTTTTCGTAAAGCTCGCGAAAAAGCAGCACGTAAAATGGAAAAAATTGCTTGGCAATATAAAATGACCGGCTGGGATGTCGCATTAGGCGCATCGGGTACTATCAAGGCTGCACATGAAATTTTGGTTGAATTTGGTGAAAAAGATGGTGTGATCACCCCTGAACGCCTATTAATGTTGACCAAACAGGTACTACGGTTTAAAAAATTTAAGGATATCACCCTACCGGGATTATCCGATGAACGTAAACACAGTTTTGTACCTGGTTTAGCCATTTTATGCGGTATTTTCGATACCCTAGGCTTAAAGGCTCTCCATTTATCTGATGGTGCATTACGTGAAGGTGTATTGTATGAAATGGAAGGCCGTTTTCGTCATCAAGATATTCGCCAGCGTACCGCCAAAAGCCTTGCTGAACACTATAATATCGATCGTGAACAAGCTAAGCGCGTCCTCACCACAATGCAATCACTGTATGCTCAGTGGGCGGAACAAAATCCTAAACTGGTTCGTCCTGATCTAGAAGCGATTTTAGTATGGGCGGTGATGTTGCATGAAGTGGGATTAAGTATCAATTTAAGTGGTTTGCATCGTCATTCTGCTTATATTCTTTCGAATACAGATCTACCCGGTTTTAATCAAGAACAACAACAATTATTAACTACATTAGTTCGTTATCATCGCAAAGCAATTAAGTTTGATGAGTTACCTAAATTTAATCTATATAAAAAGAAACAGTATTATCCATTAGTACAAATACTTAGGTTAGCAACACTACTTAATAATCAGCGTCAATCAACCACTAAACCGGTTTCTTTACGTTTAGTGACCGATGATAATCACTGGACACTCTATTTTCCTAAAAATTATCTTGCCGATAACACATTGATGGAATTGGATTTAGAAAAAGAACAGGAGCATTGGCAGGCCGTTCCAGGCTGGAAACTGGATATAAAAGAGGAATCTGCTTAACAATATGATATTATACAGAAAAAGACGCGGTATAATGCGTCTTTTGTTGCATTTATCATACAACAACTATCACATAACAACGTAAGGTTTGATTTGTGACGATAATATGAAAATACCCAATGTAATATTTTCAAGATCGCTATTTTTTTATATGGAGAAGACCGATAATCATCCTAAAATGGAATAATGAATACTAATGGTTATCTCCCTCGTAAGAATTAAAAAGGAATAACATGTCTCAATCAGCTATCAATAATGATACTGCGGCTGCCATCAATCCATATTCACAAAAAGTGGCACACCTGCGTCAACAAATTCTGAACATCTTTCTTGAAGATGACCGTTTTGTTGAAACAGTGTTAGGTGAAGCAAGTGAAAGTGATAGGCTGAGCCACCATGAACTTCATGAAAAAATCACCACTGTTAGAGAATTACTACAAGATCTACACGCGGCAGATATTGCAGATATTCTTGAAGCCCTTCCCTATGATGAACGTTTAGCCCTATGGCATTTGGTTGATAATAATGAGCGTGGTGCGGTTTTAGTCGAAGCCTCTGTCGCCGTTTGGGACAGCCTAATTAAAGATATGACGGATCGTGAATTATTACGCTCAGTCGCTTCTTTGCATGTGGATGAACAGGCCTATATTGCGGAGCATTTACCCCGTGATACCATGCGTCGTCTTTTGACCTATTTAGAACCAAGTCTGCGTAATAGGATCAGAGAAGTCCTGCAATATCCGAAGGATAGTGTTGGACAGATGATGGATTTTGAGTTTGTCACCGTGCGTGGCAACGTAACATTAAAAACGGTTCAACGTTATTTACGCCAACGTGGCTCTATTCCTGAAGCCACGGATAAAATTTTCGTTATTGATAATGCCAATCATCTGTTAGGTGAATTACCCTTAACCACAGTATTAACCCAGTCGCCGGATAAACGGGTCTCTGATGTCATGAAAACCGATACTGTCAGCTTTATGCCCGAAGAGAAAGGCGAAGATGCAGCGGGTGCGTTCGAACGTTATGACTTAATTTCGGCTGCAGTTGTTGATAGTAATGGCCTGTTAATGGGACGTTTAACCGTTGAAGATATCGTCGATAATATGCATGAAGAGAGCGATACCAACATTCGTCGTATGGGGGGGTTAAGCCCAGAAGAGGATGTATTCGCCCCTGTCGGGCAAGCGGTTAAAACACGTTGGACATGGCTTGCTATCAACTTATGTACTGCTTTTGTCGCTTCTCGTGTTATCGGTGTGTTTGAGCATACCATTTCCCAATTAGTCGCCTTAGCAACTTTAATGCCCATTGTTGCAGGTATTGGGGGAAATACCGGTAACCAAACCATTACTATGATTGTGCGTGCATTAGCACTACATCAAATTCAGACTGGTAGTTTCTCGTTCTTAATTTTAAGAGAGTTAGGTGTTGCCCTTATCAACGGTATTGTTTGGGGGGGAATAATGGGAGTTGTAACTTACTTCCTTTATGGTGATGTTGCGATGGGCGCCGTAATGACAATGGCCATGGTACTCAACCTATTAATGGCTGCCTTGATGGGAGTATTAATACCGATGACCATGATAAAACTGGGTAAAGATCCGGCTATTGGCTCAAGTGTGATGATCACCGCGATCACCGATACTGGTGGCTTCTTTATTTTCTTAGGCCTAGCCACTATTTTCTTAGTTTAACAAAACAGATAAAAACGCCACTGTAGAGTACATCACAGTGGCGTTTTTGTTTTTATAGACTTTTTTAGGCTGTTGTTGAAAGAAAGTAATAGACCAGTAGTAATGCGACAACAAGCGATACCATAAACGTTCTTCTTACCGCAACACTGACTGATAAATTATCTTGTTGCAGACTCCCATACAGCGTTTTTTTTAGTAGCAGACTACTAGCTAAAGCGACAACAAACACAGATGCAAATAGCACAATCGCGGCTAACAACACCGCACTTATCGAAATTGAATTCATCATTCCCCCCCTGCTATATCCACCGACATCTGATGTAATTATAACCAGATAATGACGCTTTGAGATGATTTTTGCTGTTTTTCCCTATTTATCATTTAACTATTTAAAATCTATATTTTAAATAAAAATGCGTAACCACGCTTACAATAACCATATTGATTGACATTTAATATCAATAATTTTCAATTTTAAGAAATTTAAAACCAACGAATAGCTAGGTTTATTTTAGATGAATACCCTAAAAATAATGCCAATAACAGGTTATATTGCTACAAAACATCAATGTTTATTAATTAATAATCTAATTATTATTTAATTAACAAGAAATAATAAATTAAAATAACGCTAATTTTATTATTTAATTCAATTTAGAAAAATTGAAATGATATTCAATAAATAGTTTTTTTAACCATAACTAATAAATGAAAATAAAGGTAAGAACAAAACCTCTAATTTTATTAAAAAACTACACAAGAAAATAAAAACCGTCCTAAAAATCACAAAACAAACAAAACTTAGCATTAAAAACTACAGATGCTCACAATGACAACTTATCGAATTGTTTTATTTTATGCTCTTTACTTCATAAAGAGCTTCCTGATATAACTATTTACATCATTACAATATTATTCTTTCTTGTATAAAAGACGATAAATAACTTTTTAACGTTATTTATTGCCACCTTTGTGATCAACTTTTTTAAGAATTTTATTGATGGTTTGGTTATTTACTCTTTTTTATCACGATGATTAATATAGGTTGTTATTATGACATCACAATCACACTCCACTCAGCCGTTGAGTCAACCTACGGCAAGACCTTTAAACCGCAACGACTATAAAACGTTGGGTTTATCCTCACTAGGAGGAACATTGGAGTTCTATGATTTCGTGATCTTCGTGTTCTTTACGAAAACATTGAGCCATTTATTCTTTCCTGGTGATAACGCTTTTATCGCTCAGATGCAGACATTAGGTATTTTTGCTGCCGGTTATCTTGCTCGTCCTTTAGGTGGCATCATTATGGCTCACTATGGCGATATTATCGGCCGTAAACGTATGTTTACCTTAAGTATCTTTTTAATGGCTGTACCTACTTTGGTGATTGGCTTATTACCTACCTATGCCAGCATCGGTGTGGCTGCACCGTTATTACTGTTATTGATGCGTATTATGCAAGGAGCGGCTATCGGTGGTGAAATGCCCGGGGCTTGGGTATTTATTGCCGAACACACCCCGAAACAGCGTTATGGCTTAGGGGTGGGTACCTTAACATCCGGTATTACTGGTGGCATCTTATTAGGCTCTATCGTCGCTATTATTGTACAACGCAGCTATAGCGCTCAAGAAGTGAATGATTTTGCATGGCGAATTCCCTTTATTTTAGGTGGCATATTTGGCTTGATCTCGGTTTATTTACGTCGTTTTTTACAAGAAACACCTATCTTTAAAGAGATGGCGGCTAAAAAAGCCTTAGCACAAGAAATGCCTGTGGTTTCGGTTATCAAAAACCATAAACAAGCCTGCTTAATTACTGCAGCATTAACATGGTCTTTATCTACAGCTATTGTTGTTACTATTTTGATGACACCCAGTGTCATTGTTGAAGGGATCTACAAAATAGACAGAACAACATCGTTAGAAGCTAACTGTGTTGCCACCTTAACGCTGACCTTAGGATGTATCTTCTGGGGCTGGTTGGGTGATAAATTAGGAACCCGTGCATCCATGACCTTATCATGGGGTGGATTAATTGTTACTGCATTCCATTTTTATGGAAGCTTAGATGCCAATATGTCTGGTATCCAATTAGCATTTAACTATGGTTTGATGGGCTTTTTTGTCGGTGCAATTGCCACAACGCCAATTGTGAGTACTAGAGCATTTCCTCCTTCAATTCGTTTTTCTGGCCTCTCTTTTGCTTATAATATGGCCTATGCCGTATTTGGTGGCTTAACGCCAATGTTAACGGGCGCTTGGTTGGAAAAAACGGCAATGGCAGGAGCTTATTATGTTGCAGCTGTTTCTGCATTAGCCATTGTTATCGCATTCTTACCTTTAGCTTATAAAGGCTGGATCGCGGTAAACACCAGCTCACGGGAAAAAGAGATAGCGTTGCAAGTTGATAAAGTCGCTAGTTAATCGTTGCTAGCAAGAAATATTTTACTCTCCTTAGAATTTATTATTCACAACAACACCACCCTAATAGGTGGTGTTGTTGCATCAATATAATTAATCTAATCACTGTAGTTTATCTGAATTTAATCTTGTTATATATCAATCAATTGATAAGATTGTAAAAAAGAAAATTTTCCGCAAAATTGGCCCTATCAAGACATTACAGGACTTGAGATCATTACTGAAACATTACATTTTAAGATCAACGATAATGAGTAGATTTTTATTAGTTTGAAATATGTTTTCCAAAAAGTTTAGCTTGATGAATAATTTCTTGCATTTGTTCACTCATGCGTCCATATTTTTTAAGCGCATCAATAACATTAATATCTTGTTCATCCTCAAAAAAATACATACTCGTTAAAAATGATACTTTTGTTGTTGAGCTTAAACTATCCAATAAAATTAAGATCTCATCTAATCCATCCACTAATCGATTACCATCAAATTGAAAAATAGGTAATCGATATTCTCCTCCCACTTTAACCGCTAATAGTTTATTAGCCTTTAACCGATTATTAATCGTTTGACGTTTTACTCCCAAAATAGCTGCAGCTTGGCTAGCTCTACATGTGCCTCCAAGCTCTTTTAGCCGTTCAGAAAACTTAATAGCGCCTTCGTTTAAACGGGCTATTTTACGTTGTTCTCTTGGTGAAATTGCAGACGAACGTATCAGTTGAGTTTCAAAAATTAACTGAGCCAATTCGTTATCACTCATTTTTAAAGCACTTGCTAAACTTTTCTTCTCTGCTAATTCATTAACCAATTCTTTTGTAAGAACAGTCATTCTTTCTAGAACAGCCACTCTCTCTACCGATAATTGTTGTGATGTTCGTTTTTGTATTACGCTGTTCATACCCACCTCTCTTTTACATTTTATTCATTATATAGTGAGTAAAGTGTATAAAACAAGTATAAATAAAAAACAACATTATCAAGTACTATAGATATTTTTTGTTAAAATTAACTTTATTTTTAAATAGATATAAAAAAGGATGCCCTAGAGCATCCTTTTATTGTCAGACAATAAATTTCACATATTACTGTGTCATTTTACTCAGCATAGGGGCAGTAAATAGCATTAACAGTGCAATAACACCTGTTACGATACCTATTTGTAAAAATACACTGCTATATATTTCTAATGAAGCGTGTGCATTTTGTACGTCTTCAGGAACAGCCATTAAGCTTGCCACTTTACCAGCAATAATTGCAGCTGCCGCAGATGTTAAGAACCATGCGCCCATAATAAAGCCCATTAAACGCTGTGGCACTAGTTGGGCCACCATCGCAAGACCTAATCCTGAGATCATCAGCTCACCAATACTTTGAAAGCCATAACTGGCAACAAGCCACCATGATGAAACGATACCGGCTTCATTTGCCATACTCGCCCCCAATGGTAATACTAAGAATGCAGTTGCACTCAAAAACATTCCCACTGTGAATTTATAAGGCATGGGTAATTTATCACCCATAAAGTTATATATAGCAGCCAATAATGGACTAGCTAGCATGATCCAAAATGGGTTAAGTGATTGAAATTGCTCTGGCTCAACACTAAAGCCTAAAATAGCGTGTTCAACATTATGGATCGCAAAAAAGTTTAATGATGTTGGCATTTGATCATAAAGAACAAAAAATACCACGGCTTCCACCATCAGTAAGAAAGCGACGATCATTTTACGCCGTGCAACCCCTTTCATCATAAAAGTTTCACGGGCAAAAATCAGGATAATACCTAATGAAATAATCGCTAAAGACCATGTTGCCACTTCATTATTATGTAATAACCACGTTGATACTGCCGTTAAAGCAACAATCCCCACCAGCGTTAATAACAGTTTCAGGTAGTTTAGTGGCTCAAAGTCAGGCCTAGAGCCTTTATCTTTGATCCAACCGCGACATAGCATAAAGTTTGCCAGTGTGATCAACATCCCCACCACACTTAATGCGAAAGCGACATCCCAACCATAATTCGCCGCTAACCATGGTGTCGCTAACATGGATAAAAATGATCCCACATTAATCGACATATAGTACATGGTAAATGCACCATCTAATTGTGGATCATCTTTCTCATAACAGGTGGCTAATAAAGAGGAAGGGTTGGCTTTAAATAAACCATTACCCACCGCAATAGTGGCTAAACCCCAGTAAATCATATCTTTATCATGATCGGAGAAAGCAACCATGGCATAACCAATTGCCAGCACAATAGCCCCTAGGACAATAACCCTTTTTGTCCCGAGAATTTTATCGCCAAGCCAGCCACCAATTGCCACAAAGCCATAAACTAATGCGGTAAATGCGGCAAAAACAGTGATAGCTTCCGCCTCACTCATACCCAGCATTTTAACCAGATAAACGGCCATGATCCCTTGTAAGCCGTAATATCCAAAACGTTCCCATAATTCGATTGAGAAGATGAGATAAAATGCACGAGGCTGTTTAAACGCATTCAGACTCGGTTTCTGTTCATCTTCAGGTGTGTTTGCAGTTGACACTAAAAACCTCTAGTTATTCTATTATGCCCTTATTTTTGGGCTGCTTTTACCAAAAACATTATGATTCAAGACAGAGTTAAAGCGCGGTGTTATTCATACTGAATTGTTATTCTTAATAAAGAGTTCAATACAGAGAAAAACAAGGTTGGCATTCTATCACCGGAAAGAATAATTATCTAAGAATTATAACTAACTATTGCGTTTTATCATAGTTGACGCCATTTGTACAAAATAGTTATGCGTTCAAAAAATCAACAAACAAAATAACTCACTGATTATTAATCATTTATTTTATGCTGGTTTATTCATCATCACTATATAAAAATAAAGTGCGCCGAGATAGCTAGCTAGAAATCGTTTTTCTCTTTATAAAAAAGAGATAACTCCAGCATATTATTGCTAAGTGACAACAACTGATTAGAATATAATCAATAAACACATTCCTTGACTCAATTTTCATATTTCCTCCATTTTTACCCCTAAAGAAATAGGTAGAATGTCATAATTGATTGTGTCATTTCATTTTTTCTCAATTAGCGAGTTGTCAGTAGGATCACCAACGCAATGAATAACAACAAAAAGACCAAAAAAAGATTTTCTCTTATTATCACCCTGCTTATTGTTATCGCTGGCGCTATCGCCTATTGGCAATACTCTTCAAACAACAGCGCACCTCCTGTGAGTAAAGATACCCCTACTGCGAATACACCAAATAGAAGTACAGCTGGCTCAAGACGACCACCGATGCCACCTGTACAAGTGGCGACATCTACACAAGAAGATGTGCCGCAATTTTTAACCGCTTTAGGCACAGTGAAAGCCGTCAATAGTGTGACCGTGACAAGCCGTGTGGAAGGGCAATTAATGGCGTTGCATTTCACCGAAGGCCAACAAGTGAATCAAGGCGATTTGTTAGCAGAAATCGACCCACGCCCTTTTGAAGTGCAATTAGCGCAAGCTAAAGGGCAATTGGCAAAAGATCAGGCCACACTGGCGAATGCGCGCCTTGATTTAGCTCGCTACCAAAAACTGGCAAAGACCCATTTGGTTTCACAACAAGAATTAGACAACCAAGCGGCTTTAGTCAAACAGTCTGAAGCCAGTATTAGTATCGATAAAGCAGCAATTAATAATGCACAATTACAATTAACCTATAGCAAAATAACGGCCCCTATTTCAGGACGGGTGGGATTAAAGCAGGTTGATGTCGGTAACTATATTTCTGGTGGCTCATCTACGCCAATTGTCGTTATTAATCAGATGGATCCTGTTGATGTGCTCTTTACATTACCAGAGCAAGATCTATCACAGGTTATCTTAGCCCGTAAAAATAGCCCTACATTACCTGTTGTTGCATTAGACAGAAATAATAAAATTGAATTAGCACAAGGGACACTATTTAGTGTTGATAATCAAATTGATGCCACTACAGGGACTATCAAATTAAAAGCCCGTTTTCCTCAACAAGAAAGTACGCTATTTCCCAATCAATTTGTCAATATTCGTTTATATGTCACTACATTAGAAAAAGCGGTAGTGATCCCCAATGCAGCATTACAAATGGGAAATGAAGGACACTTTGTTTGGGTTGTTGATGAGGAAAACAAAGTCAGCAAACTCGCTGTTGAGGTTGCATCACAAAATGCAGATAAAGTTGTCATTGCCTCAGGGTTATCCGCTAATCAACGTGTTGTCACCGATGGTGTGGATAGATTAACGCAAGGTGCCAAAGTCGAGATTGTAACACCGCTGGCACCTAAAGCTAAAACCACAGATCCCGTTGTTGCGGAGAAAGCATAATGAGCGAAAAAATCCCCGCTACAGGTGGTGGGCCATCTCGTTTATTTATTTTACGTCCAGTGGCAACAACGCTGTTTATGGTCGCGATTTTATTAGCAGGAATTGTCGGTTATCGTATGCTGCCAGTGTCTGCATTACCTGAAGTTGATTATCCGACCATTCAAGTCGTCACACTCTATCCTGGGGCAAACCCCGAGGTGATGACCTCTGCGGTAACAGCACCGTTAGAGCGTCAATTTGGACAGATGTCAGGCTTAAAACAGATGTCCTCACAAAGTTCAGGTGGGGCATCAGTCATTACATTGATGTTCCAACTCACATTACCGTTAGATGTCGCAGAGCAAGAAGTACAAGCGGCCATTAATGCAGCAACTAACTTATTACCTACTGATTTACCTTATCCGCCCATTTACAGCAAAGTAAATCCGGCTGATCCGCCAGTGTTAACCTTAGCCGTCACCAGCTCTGTATTGCCGATGACACAGCTACAGGATATGGTAGAAACGCGAATATCGCAGAAAATATCGCAAGTTAACGGCGTTGGTTTAGTCTCTTTAGCCGGCGGACAACGCCCTGCTGTGCGCGTAAAATTGAATGCCCAAGCAGCCGCCTCTTATGGGTTAGATAGTGAAACAATCCGCGTGGCTATTAATAATGCCAATGTTAACTCTGCCAAAGGTAGCCTTGATGGCCCCACTCGCTCGGTAACGTTATCCGCCAACGATCAAATGAAATCATTAGATGATTATCGCAAACTGATTGTTAGCTATAAAAATGGCGCCCCCATCCGCCTTGCCGATATTGCCACCATTGAACAAGCCCCAGAAAATAACCAGCTTGGTGCTTGGGCCAATAATCAACAAGCCATTATTATCAATGTGCAACGCCAACCGGGTGTTAATGTTATTGAAACAACGGATAATATTCGTAATTTATTACCGGATTTAGTGTCTAATTTGCCTAAGTCGGTAAATGTTGAGATCTTAACCGATAGAACCACAACCATTCGGGCATCAGTGAAAGATGTCCAGTTTGAACTGGGCTTGGCGATTGCACTTGTGGTCATGGTTATCTATCTATTTTTACGTAATGGTGTTGCCACTCTTATTCCTAGCATTGCCGTCCCCCTCTCCTTAGTGGGTACTTTTGCGGTGATGTATTTTTGCGGTTTTTCTGTCAATAACCTCACCTTAATGGCACTTACCATTGCGACAGGCTTTGTGGTTGATGACGCCATTGTGGTGATAGAAAATATCTCCCGTTATCTAGAGCGAGGAGATAAGCCGTTAACCGCAGCCTTAAAAGGGGCGGGAGAAATCGGCTTTACTATTATCTCACTGACTTTTTCTTTAATTGCCGTACTGATCCCGCTGTTATTTATGGGAGATATTGTTGGTCGTTTATTTAGAGAGTTTGCCATTACCTTAGCCGTGGCGATTTTAATTTCCGCGGTAGTCTCTTTAACCTTAACGCCGATGATGTGCGCACGCTTACTTAAACCAGAAAGTCAAATTAAGCACAATCGTTTTGAAATGGCTTGTGAGCGCTTTTTTGAAAAGATGATCGCCGTGTATGCGGTTTGGCTAAAACGTGTATTAAATCATCAATGGATAACATTAGGTGTTGCCCTCAGTACATTAGCACTAACAGTTTTGCTCTATCTATTTATCCCTAAAGGCTTTTTCCCTTTACAAGATAATGGGTTACTACAAGGTACAATAGAAACCTCACAATCCATTTCTTATCAAGCGATGGTTGAAAAACAGCAACAAGTGGTTGAGAAACTGATTGACGATCCGGCTGTTGAAAATATTGCGAGCTTTGTGGGTATCGATGGCAGTAATGCCACCCTCAATACAGGTCGCTTGCAAATTACCTTAAAACCCCTCGATCAACGTGATTCACGCATTGATGAAATTATTCCTCGTTTACAAGCACGAGTCGCCTCTATTGCAGGAATTACACTCTATTTACAACCCACACAAGACTTAACTATTGATACACAAGTTTCCCGTACTCAATATCAATTTACCTTGCAAGCAACCTCGCTCGATGAGCTTGCCTATTGGGTGCCTAAATTATCACAGGCACTACAAGAGAGTCCGGAACTTACCGACATCAGCAGTGATTGGCAAGCTGATGGGATGATGGCCTATATCAATGTAGATAGAGATTCAGCCAGTCGCTTAGGAATATCAATGAGTGCCATTGATAATGCGCTGTATAATGCCTTTGGACAGCGACTTATTTCAACGATTTACACCCAAGCAAATCAGTATCGTGTTGTCTTAGAACAAAATATGCACAATAGTGAAGGACTACAGGCACTTTCTGCTGTTCATTTAACCGGCAAAGAGGGTGCTATGGTGCCACTCTTATCTATTGCCTCTGTGGAGCAACGTCTCGCGCCTTTATCTATCAATCACCAAGAGCAGTTTCCTGCTACCACATTCTCATTTAATGTCGCGAAAGACGCATCTCTTGAAGCCGCTGTTAATGCCGTTAAGCAAGCAGAAGAGCAAATTGCGATGCCAAAAGATATTACGACACAGTTTCAAGGGGCTACATTAGCTTTTGAAAGCGCCCTTTCCAGCACGCTGTGGCTTATCATTGCGGCCATCGTTGCTATGTATATTGTATTAGGCGTGTTATACGAAAGTTTTATTCACCCAATTACTATTTTATCTACCCTACCTACTGCGGGTGTCGGTGCTTTATTGGCACTGATGGCAGCCGGTAATGAGCTAGATATTATTGCGATTATTGGCATCATTTTGTTGATTGGTATTGTTAAGAAAAATGCCATCATGATGATCGATTTCGCACTGGCCGCTGAAAGAGAACAAGGACTATCTCCTTACGAAGCAATTTATCAAGCTTGTCTGCTACGTTTTCGCCCTATTTTAATGACCACTATGGCTGCGTTATTAGGTGCATTGCCTTTAATGCTAAGCACTGGCGTAGGGGCTGAATTACGCCAACCATTAGGTGTATGTATGGTGGGGGGCTTAATTATGAGTCAAATACTCACCTTATTTACCACCCCTGTTATCTATTTGCTGTTTGATAAGTTATCACTTTACCTTAATCGCCATAAACGCGTTGAACATGATAATGGAGCGGTGTCATGAAGCTGTTTGCTCTATTTATTCAACGACCTGTTGCTACTACACTACTTAGCCTAGCCATTTCTCTTTGTGGTGCGTTAGGTTTTATGTTGTTACCTGTCGCACCACTGCCACAAGTTGATTATCCGGTCATTAATATTTATGCCTCATTACCGGGGGCATCACCTGAAACGATGGCTTCTTCTGTTGCCACTCCCCTTGAACGCTCCTTAGGGCGTATTGCGGGGATTGATGAGATGACGTCAAGCAGTGCTTTAGGTAGTACCAGTATCACATTAGTTTTTGACTTAAATAAAGATATTAATACCGCAGCTAGAGATGTACAGGCTGCGTTAAATGCCTCACAAAGCCTATTACCTTCAGGGATGCCAAGTCGCCCACGTTATTACAAATCAAATCCTTCTGATGCACCGATTATGATCTTAACGCTGACCTCTGAAACACAAAATACTGGTGAGCTTTATGATCTCGCATCAACACGCTTGGCACAAAAAATCTCGCAAATTGAAGGAGTGAGTGAAGTTTCCGTAGGGGGGGGTTCACTGCCGGCTGTGCGTGTTGCACTCAATCCTGATGCGCTATTTAATCAAAATGTCAGTCTTGATGATGTACGCAAAGCCATTAGTCAATCCAATGTCAGAAGACCACAAGGCTTTATTCATAATGATGAAAATCGTTGGCAGATACAAACTAACGATGAGTTAAGCAAAGCTCAAGATTATCGCCCAATTATTGTGCATTATAATCAAGATGCTATCGTGCGTTTAAGTGATGTTGCCCAAGTGACAGACTCTGTACAAAACGCACGGGCGGCAGGAATGAGTGGTGGTGAACCGGCTATTTTACTGGTTATTCGCCGTGAAGCAGGCGCCAATATCATCGAAACTGTCAACCGCATTCGTGATGAACTCCCCGAATTACGTGAGCTACTCCCTGCCAGTGTCAATTTAAAGGTAGCTCAAGATAGAACCCCCACTATTCGTGCCTCATTAGCAGAAGTTGAACGCGCATTAGCGATTGCCGTGGCACTGGTTATTTTAGTGGTATTCTTATTTCTACGTTCAGGGCGTGCTACCTTGATCCCCGCTGTTGCCGTACCCGTTTCATTAATTGGTACTTTTTCAGCCATGTATTTATGTGGCTTTAGCTTAAACAATCTATCATTAATGGCATTAACGGTTGCAACCGGCTTTGTCGTGGATGATGCGATTGTCGTACTCGAAAATATCTCTCGCCATATCGAAAATGGCTTAAAACCTAAACAAGCCGCCCTAAAAGGGGTTAGCGAAGTGGGCTTTACGGTACTTTCAATGAGTATTTCATTGGTGGCGGTATTTATTCCTCTCTTGTTAATGGATGGCCTTGTCGGACGACTTTTTAAAGAGTTTGCCATTACCTTAACCACCGCGATTGGGATCTCTTTATTTGTCTCCTTAACATTAACCCCAATGATGTGTGCCCATTTATTAAAAGGCATAAAACCCAAAGCACAGTCACATTTACGCGGATTTGGTAAGTTAATTTTTCGCTTACAACAAGGTTACAGTGTCACACTACAAGCGGCATTACGGCATAAACGCTGGATCATGGCTATTTTTATTACCACCTTAGGACTGAATGCTTATTTATATATCAGTGCGCCGAAAACCTTCTTTCCAGATCAAGATACCGGTCGTTTAATGGGATTTGTACGTGCAGACCAAAGTATTTCATTCCAATCGATGAAAGAAAAAATGACCCGTTTTATGCAGGAGATTAATGCAGATAAAGATGTTGATAGCGTCACGGGATTTACGGGGGGAGGACGTATTAATAGTGGATTTATGTTTATTTCACTTAATCCGCTCTCAGAGCGCACAGATAGTGCAAATCAAGTGATCAATCGCCTTCGTATCAAACTGGCTAATGAACCCGGTGCAACACTATTTTTAATGCCTGTACAAGATGTACGTGCTGGAGGACGCCAAGCTAATGCCAGTTATCAGTTTACTTTACTCGCTGATGATTTAAGTGAATTACGTAAATGGGAGCCATTAATACGTAAAGCGTTAGGCGAATTACCTGAGCTGGTTGATGTCAACTCAGATAAAGAAGATAAAGGTGCCGAAATGGCACTCACTTATGATCGCGATACTATGTCGCAATTAGGCATTAATGTCAGTGATGCCAATAATTTATTAAATAACGCCTTTGGGCAGCGGCAGATCTCTACCATTTATGCCCCGCTAAATCAGTATAAAGTCGTGATGGAAGTATCTGAACAATATACGCAAGATGTCTCTGCACTAGATAAAATGTATGTGATGAATACACAAGGTGAACGTATTCCATTATCTGCATTTGCCAGTTGGTATCCCGCTAATGCACCTTTAAGTGTTAATCACCAAGGGTTATCTGCCGCCTCTACCATCGCTTTTAATGTGCCAGAGGGCTATACCTTATCTGATGCCATTAACGCCATTGAGCGAACCATGACAGAGTTAGGTGTGCCTAACACGGTACGAGGCACCTTTGCGGGTACAGCACAAATTTTTCAAGAAACCATTAAGTCACAGCTTATCTTGATCTTAGCGGCTATTGTCACCGTCTATATTGTCCTTGGTGTGCTTTATGAGAGCTATATTCATCCATTGACTATTTTATCCACATTGCCTTCTGCCGGTGTTGGCGCATTATTAGCACTGCGCTTGTTTGATACCCCCTTTAGCTTAATTGCTCTTATTGGCATTATGTTGTTAATTGGTATTGTGAAGAAAAATGCCATTATTATGGTGGATTTTGCGATTACGGCTCAACGAGAAGGAAAACTATCCGCTCAAGAAGCGATTATTCAAGCCAGTTTATTGCGTTTCCGCCCTATTATTATGACTACCTTAGCCGCGCTCTTTGGCGCTTTACCTCTGATGCTAAGTAGTGGTGATGGTGCGGAATTAAGGCAACCATTAGGCATTACCATTGTGGGTGGCTTGCTTATGAGCCAATTATTAACCCTGTATACCACTCCGATTATCTATCTGTTTTTTGATGGTGTTCGCCAACGTTGGCAACAGCGACGCCATAACAGAAAAGAGGCAAATGCATGAAACTAAGAAGTAAGCTATTTTTGGTGATCTTCGCGACTTGCATGATAGTGGTATTTGCTATGCATATCGGTATTCGTAGTAGCTTCCAGCAGGGGTTTATTGGCTATATCAAGAAGAACAGTGAACAGCGGGCAACCTTGTTAGCCGAAGCATTAAGCGATCAATATCAATTAACCGGAGATTGGCGTTTTCTTAATCGAGATGATCGCTCTATTTATCAGATACTACGAACCATTGACCAAATAAGTCAAAGTGGTGAAGGCCCTGCCCCTCGAGGATGGCGTACTCAGTTTTGGATCGTCGATAAACAGATGAAACGCTTATTTGGCCATGATAATCAATTTCCCGCAGAAACCTTTAAAAAACCTATTACTTATCATGATGAAATTGTCGGCTGGGTGATTGTCAGTGCAGCGGACAAAATCAGCAACGAAGCAGATATTAGCTTTGATAAGCAACAGTTACGCACCAGTTGGATCATTGCCGGCTTAACGGTGCTTTTTGCGCTATTAATTACGTTAATACTGTCACGCAGCATGATCCGCCCAGTAAAGCGATTAGTGGAGGCAACCCATAAATTAGCCGCTGGCGATTTTGCTGTTCGCGTGACCCCAACCAATAAAGATGAAATCAGCCAGCTAGCAACGGATTTTAATCAACTTGCCAGTACACTGGAAAAAAATGAGCAAATTCGCCGTGATTATATGGCAGATATCTCCCATGAGTTACGTACGCCATTGGCTATCTTAAAAGGAGAGCTTGAAGCGTTACAAGATGGTGTAAGAAAGCCAACAGCAGAAACGTTAAATTCATTACTCTTTGAAGTAACAAATTTAACTAAACTGGTAAACGATCTACATCAGCTATCATTATCTGATAGAGGCTCTTTGACCTATCGTAAGGATTTTATTGATATTAATGAAATTATTTTGTTAGCTGTCGCCTCTTATCGGCATATTTATCAAGCCAAAGAGATTGCTTTACAGACTGATTTAGATGATAACGTCAAACTGATTGTACAAGCTGATCCGGATAGGTTGATCCAACTTTTTCATAATCTATTAGAAAACAGTGTTCGTTATACCAATTCTGGTGGTCAATTGCATATTAGTAGCAAAAGAGAACATAATAATGTGTTGATTGTGTGGGAAGATAGTGCCCCGGGGCTAGATAAAGCACAATATGAAGCGGTATTCCAACGTTTTTATCGGGCCGAAAGCTCTCGTAATCGTTCCAGCGGTGGCTCTGGTTTGGGGCTTGCGATTTGCGAAAATATTGTCGAAGCTCATAATGGTAAAATCACGGCTATGCCATCCGCTATCGGTGGAGTAAAAATACTTATCGTATTACCTGTCTATTCTGAAGATAATTAAATTTTGCTCTATTGATTATACTGAATATTATTGTCCTAATTGATAACTATTGAGCCATATAGACAATGACCACGACCACATCTACATATTCAATTTTAATCGTTGAAGATGAGCCGAAATTGGCACAATTACTTATTGATTATCTTCAAGCATCTGATTATCAAACGCAGTGGCTGGCAGATGGTACTGAGGTTATACAACATATCAAACAATCTCATTACGATTTAGTACTGCTTGATCTGATGCTACCGGGTAAAGATGGCATTACCCTATGCAAAGAGTTACGTCAGTTCTCCGATATTCCTATTATTATGGTCACCGCAAAAACAGAAGAAGTAGACCGACTATTAGGGTTGGAAATTGGTGCTGATGACTATATTTGCAAACCTTATAGCCCTCGGGAAGTGGTTGCCCGTGTAAAAACATTATTGCGTCGCTATTATCGGCCACAGGATATTGTGCAAAATAGCGCCTTAGTTATTATTGATGAGCAGGCTTACCAAATTCAATATCATAATAAAATTCTTGATTTAACTACCGCTGAATTTCGTCTTATTAAAGCATTAGCTACACAACCGGGCAAAGTGTTAAGCCGTGACCAGTTAATGGATCATCTGTATGATGATTATCGCATCGTAACCGACCGTACTATTGATAGCCATATAAAAAACTTACGACGCAAACTTGAGCAACTTAACGATCAAATTGAATTTATTCGTTCAATTTATGGACAAGGCTATCGTTGGGAAACCGCAGCCTATCGTTTTCGATGATATTTTTTCAGGAATACATTGAACCTCGCTACAGTTAAGCGCTAGAATCCTCCCCTTTATGATATACCCTTACCTTTTGTGTAGGGGACTGACTTGAAATCAGAACCAGGAAATTAATCATGTTTACACCCGAATTGCTCTCTCCTGCAGGCTCATTAAAAAATATGCGCTATGCATTCGCTTATGGCGCAGACGCGGTCTATGCAGGTCAGCCTCGCTATAGTTTACGCGTACGTAATAATGAGTTTAATCACGAAAACCTTGCTAAAGGAATACAAGAAGCGCATGAATTAGGTAAACGCTTCTATGTTGTGGTTAACATCGCCCCCCATAATGCAAAATTAAAAACCTTTATCCGTGACTTAAAACCAGTTATTGATATGGGGCCTGATGCGCTGATTATGTCTGATCCGGGTTTGATCATGATGGTGCGTGAAGCTTTCCCTGATATGGATATCCACCTTTCAGTACAAGCTAACGCCGTTAACTGGGCTACCGTAAAATTCTGGCGTCAAATGGGCTTAACTCGCGTTATTCTTTCTCGTGAGCTATCTATTGACGAAATTGCAGAAATTCGTAAACAAGTCCCTGATATGGAGCTTGAAGTCTTCGTTCACGGGGCCTTGTGTATGGCTTATTCGGGTCGTTGCTTATTATCAGGCTATATCAATAAACGTGACCCAAACCAAGGTACATGCACAAATGCCTGCCGTTGGGAATACAAAGTTGAAGAAGGCAAAGAAGATGAAGTGGGGAATATTGTCGAGAAGTACCAACCTATCCCGGTAAAAAATGTTGAGCCAACGTTAGGTGTAGGTGCCCCCACTGATAAAGTGTTCTTAATTGAAGAAGCTAAACGTCCGGGTGAATATATGACGGCGTTCGAAGACGAACACGGTACTTATATTATGAACTCAAAAGATCTGCGCGCTATCGAACACGTTGAGCAGTTAACTAAGATGGGTGTACATTCACTGAAAATTGAAGGTCGTACTAAATCTTTCTATTATTGCGCACGCACAGCACAGATGTATCGCCGTGCTATTGATGATGCTGTTGCAGGTAAGCCTTTCGATCCAACACTGCTGACAACGCTAGAAGGTTTGGCACACCGCGGTTATACCGAAGGTTTTTTACGTCGCCATACCCATGATGCCTACCAAACCTATGAATACGGCTATTCTGTATCAGATACACAACAATTTGTAGGGGAATTTACAGGTAAACGTGTTAACGGTTTAGCTGAAGTGGATGTTAAAAATAAATTTATCTTAGGTGATAGCTTAGAGCTAATGACACCAACAGGAAATATTCAATTCACTTTAGATGCGTTATTTAATAAAAAACAACAGCCGACAGATGTTGCTCCGGGTAATGGCCATGTGGTTTATTTACCTGTTCCTGACGATGTTGATTTAAACTTTGCACTGCTTATTCGTAATCTGCCAGGAACGACAACCCGTCAACCTCATAAAATTGATGCGGTAGAAGTGAAGTAAATCATCATTATCTGATTTGATGTGGTCAATTTCAAAGATAGATCACATCAATACCTATTCATTTGCCGTATTATCTATTTCGAAAAATAAAGAACTAGAATGAATACAGTAAGACTAGGAACCACCTCCTTGGCAAATCCAATCTCCCTTGGATTTGCCTTTTCTTTTTTTATCCCCCGCTATTTTTATTATATTTTTTGAGTAACGTAAATTGCTTTTGGCTTTGGTGATACTTTGTAAAAAAAATGGTAATTCGCCTAATATCCATTATCTTTAAATAAGTCATATTAATTAAGGAGTCATATTGATGGGCCAAATCAGTTTGCTGATTATCAATGGAAAAAACTCAGGCAATGAGGCTCTGCGACAAGCGGTTTATCAACAACGCAAGGAAGGTAATGATATCCAAGTCAGAGTGACATGGGAATCAAGTGATATTCAACGCTTTGTGCAAGAAGCACTACATATTCAAGCGCAAACCATTATCGCCGCAGGGGGTGATGGTACGATCAACAATGTCGCCTCTGAGCTGGTTCGTTTAGCCCCCTCTTCGCCCCCCGCGTTAGGCATTATCCCTTTAGGGACTGCAAATGATTTTGCCACCAGTGCACAAATCCCATTAGAGATGGACAAAGCGCTCAGTTTAGCGATTAAAGGTCGCGCCGTTCCTGTCGATATTATTAATGTGAACAAAACACATTACTTTATCAATATGGCCTCAGGTGGCTTTGGTACCAAGATCACCACTGAAACCCCTGAAGCACTAAAATCCGCCTTAGGTGGTGCTGCATATTTTATTAATGGTTTATTGCGTATTGATACCTTAAAAGCGGATCAATGCACCGTTGAAGCTGAAAATTTTCATTGGAAAGGTGAAGCTTTAATTATCGGTATTGGTAATGGACGCCAAGCGGGAGGTGGACAACAACTTTGCCCCGAAGCACTGATTAATGACAATAAACTCAATATTACCCTTGTTGAAGCCCGTGAATTGCTTCCTTCTCTATTAACCAGTCTGTTCGATCGTAAGAAAAATGACAAAATTATTGAGCGAGAAAGTGATTGGGTCACTATTAGTGCGGCTCATGAAATGGTATTTAATTTAGATGGTGAACCCCTTTTAGGGGATAAATTTGAATTTATTGTACTACCTGAAGCGATCCACTGCCGGTTACCGCCCCAATGTGACTTGTTATCTTAATGTAGATAAATGACAATCACTGTCATCTCATCGTGAACTGGAGTAAGTAATGACTGATATAGTAAGTTTGTTAGGTGCTGATGCTAACTCATTATTGGAACATCGCTGCCAAACCATCCCAAGCGAAAATCTCTACCTGCCAGGTTCTGACTTTGTTGATCGTGTGATGATTGATAACAATCGCCCTAATACCGTATTGCGTTCTATGCAAACCCTGTTTAACCATGGTCGTTTAGCAGGAACGGGTTATCTTTCTATTTTACCTGTCGATCAGGGTGTTGAACACTCTGCCGCTGCCTCATTTGCCGCGAACCCACTCTATTTTGATCCCAAAAATATTGTTGAGCTTGCCATTGAAGCCGGATGTAACTGTGTTGCTTCCACCTATGGTGTTCTAGCTTCTGTTTCTCGTCGTTATGCACACAAAATCCCATTTTTGGTAAAACTTAATCATAACGAAACATTAAGCTATCCAACTCAATACGACCAAACGCTGTATGCCAGTGTTGAACAAGCCTTTGAAATGGGGGCTGTTGCTGTAGGTGCGACTATCTATTTTGGTTCTCCAGAAAGCCGCCGCCAAATCGAAGAGATCTCGATGGCATTTGAACGTGCCCATGAATTAGGCATGGTTACCGTATTATGGGCATATTTACGTAATCCAGCCTTTAAGAAAGATGGGGTTGATTACCATGCAAGTGCTGATTTAACAGGTCAAGCCAACCATTTAGCATCAACCATTGGTGCCGATATTGTTAAACAGAAAATGGCTGAAAATAACGGTGGCTTTAAAGCGATTGGTTTTGGTCATACTGATGAGCGTGTTTACACTAAACTGACGAGCGAAAACCCCATTGATTTAGTGCGTTACCAATTAGCTAACTGCTATATGGGACGTGCAGGATTAATTAACTCAGGTGGAGCATCGGGTAATAATGATCTTGCTGATGCAGTACGTACTGCAGTCATTAATAAACGTGCTGGGGGCATGGGGCTTATCTTAGGTCGTAAAGCCTTTAAGAAATCCATGAAAGACGGTGTTGCTCTAATTAATGCCGTACAAGATGTCTATTTAGATAAATCTGTGACTATTGCTTAATTTTTTACGATTAAATTACGCATTGAAGCCCCTTTAATAGGGGCTTTTTGATATCACCACCAGCGATGAAAATGATGTACAGGGCCGAAACCTTGTCCCACCTCTAAACTGTCTGCCTGTTCTAACGCTTGCTGTAAATAGGCTTTTGCTTGTTCAACACAACTTTGCCAATCAGAAACTTGAGGACGAATAGCAGCTAAAGCGGCTGAAAGTGTGCATCCCGTACCGTGAGTATTTTTTGTATTGATGCGCGGTGAAGTAAATCGCCATTGCCCATCTTGGGTCAATAACCAATCAGGACTTTCTTTCTCGCTTAAATGGCCCCCTTTCATCAATACCGCCTGACAACCTTGATAAAGTAATGCTTCACCTTGTTGTTTCATAGTTGTTTCATCTGTCGCGATATCACAACCTAATAGTGCTGCCGCCTCAGGCAGATTTGGCGTGATCAAATCAACGCGGGGTAATAACTGAGTGAACATTTTATCAATAGCATCAGGTTGTAACAGTGGATCGCCACTTTTGGCAAGCATAACAGTATCAAGTACGACAAAAGGAATGGGATATTGCTGCAGTTTATCGCAAACGACATCAATAATACTGGCATTAGAAAGCATACCAATTTTAGCGCTATCTATTCTGACATCAGAAAGTACCGCATCTAATTGTGCTGCGACAAAATCAGGGGATAAATCATAGACAGAGTGTACACCACAGGTATTTTGCGCTACCAGTGCAGTCATGACTGTTGTGCCATATACACCCAGTGCGGAAAATGTTTTCAGATCAGCCTGTATCCCCGCCCCACCACTCGGATCGGTGCCGGCGATAGACAACGCGTTATATCTCACTAATTAACTCCTCCTTTACCAGTTACAGAAAAGTCGGGCTCTGTTAATCAGCACAGTGACCTTGACTTCCCTACGCTGGCATTATCCAGATCAGGTTATACGGGTTCATCTCAGCCAATAGGCGCCCCGAGCCAAAGCTTATATGATATAAGCCACAAGAGTATCGCATGCAGAAGATAAAGAAGCTAGCTTGATAATGACAACCTTTATCAGCTCACTTAACGTGCTTTAAGTTAACTTTTCTATTTTTGCCCATATAACAAACACTATTCATTATTAACGTTATATTAATATTTCAATATGCGATAAAAAAACCGATGGATATGTAATCGTTATATTATGTTATAATGTTTTTTAGATAATATTTAATCGTTATTATCTTACTTAGTTTTTTTTATTCTAAAATCTAATAAATTATGTATCATTATTAAGCTTAATAAATCCTCAATTATATTAACTAATACTATAAATAATTATCTTTTAAATGGGAGCAACTGAGATGCATCTCTTTGTAACCATTTGAAATTAAATATAATGTTATTAAAATAGTTCAATTTCGGATAGCTCTTATCTGAATATTTCACTAATTAAATAACACTATGACACAAATTTTTTTAACATTACCAGAACCACCGCAATGCCGTATTCGGAGTTATATATGTCATCTACCTATTTTCACTCTAGCCTATTAGCAGCTACACTGTTTTCAGTTACGTTAACAGCACCTGCTTTTGCTTCTGAAAATACGCAAAACACACCTCAGACTATTACGACAAAAAAACCTCAGCCAGCAGAGAACACTTTCTCAGAAAAAAATGAGGAAAGCTATTGGGGAAAATTTAAACGTAATCTTACCCAAACTTGGGATAATGACCAATATAACTACTATTTACCGGTATGGACTTGGCATAACCGTTTTACTTACGATAAAGAAAAAACCAATCGTTATAACGAAACGCCTTGGGGATTTGGTATGGGTAAATATCGTTATGATAATGAGGGTGATTGGCATGGCTTATATGCTATGGCCTTTATGGATTCCAATAATCGTGTACAACCTATTATGGGCTATGGTTTTGAAAAAATGTGGTATCCCGGTGGAGATAGAGAGGGTTTTCGCATGGGGGCGGGCTTTACCTTAAGTGTGACTGCTCGTCATGAGTATAACTATATTCCTATGCCATTACCTCTACCGCTAGTGTCAGTCGGTTATGGACACTTATCATTACAGGCGACTTATGTACCAGGAACCTATAATAACGGTAATGTTTTATTTGCTTGGTTACGTTGGCAGTGATCGATTGCCCTAATAAAAAAATAAAGTGACCCTTTTTAGAGTCACTTTTTTAATATCGCGTTTTTCTTATCTTTCGCTTAGGCTAACTTAGCCAAGATAATTTAACTATCTTGCCTTGCTTGTGTGGTTGTCAGCGATTTTTTAGTTCTTGAGATCTTAAAACCTATCCAGAGCAAGCCTACCCAAAATGGCATCAAAATAACGGAAATATTAATTTTTGGCATCATTAGAATAATGACCAAAATCATACATAAAAAGGCTAAACACAGATAGTTACCATAAGGATACCAAAGTGCTTTAAATGAAGGCTCTACACCCTCTTTAATTTTAGCTGCACGGAATTTTAAGTTTGCTAAACAGATCATGATCCAGTTAAGCACTAATGTTGTTACCACTAATGCCATTAATAGCTCTAAAGCTTGATCAGGGAGTAAATAGTTAACCAAAATCCCGAGTGATGTGGCTATCGCAGATAACCCCAAAGAAATAACAGGTACACCACGTTTATTAACCTTAGATAATGAATGCGGTGCATTGCCTTGTTTGGCTAAACCGTACAGCATCCGGCTATTAGAATAAACGCCACTGTTATAGACAGATAATGCCGCGGTTAAAACCACCGCATTTAAAATATGGGCAACAACAAAATTATCTAAATTATGGAAAATAAGTACGAAAGGACTTTCTCCTTTCACCACTTGGGTCCAAGGATAAAGAGAAAGCAGTACAATCAATGAACCAATATAGAAAATCAAAATACGATAAACAACTTGGTTAGTTGCTTTGGGAATACTTACTTTAGGATTTTCTGCTTCTGCGGCGGTGATCCCCACCAGCTCAAGTCCCCCAAATGAGAACATCACAATAGCTAATGCAGACATAAACCCAGTAAAGCCATGAGGGAAGAAACCTAGCTCCCATAAATTGCTCACAGAAGCTTGTGGACCACCATTACCACTGACCAATAAATAGCTACCAAATAAAATCATACCAACGATCGCCAAAACTTTTATAATGGCAAACCAAAACTCGGTTTCACCATACATTCTGACATTAATTAGGTTAATTAAATTAATAGCAACAAAAAACACCGCTACCGAAACCCACACCGGAATATCAGGTAACCAATAATTAATATATTTTCCTGCGGCGGTTAATTCAGCCATACCGACAAGAATAAACATAACCCAGTAGTTCCAACCTGATAAAAAGCCAGCAAATGGCCCCCAATACTTATTGGCAAAGTGACTAAATGAACCCGCAACCGGCTCTTCGGCAACCATTTCACCAAGTTGGCGCATGATCATAAACGCAATAAAACCACCAATCGCATAGCCTAATATAACTGATGGCCCAGTCATATTAATGGTTTGCGCGATACCAAGAAACAGACCAGCGCCGACAGCCCCACCCAGCGCAATCAGCTGGATATGTCGATTTTTAAGACCGCGCTTTAATTCTGCTTGTTGCGACTCTTTCGCCATACATCCTCTTTTCTTCATCTATCAGGTAAAAGTGTAAATCAATGTTTACGATTTTGTTTATTTCAAGCCACCATTAAAACACTAATCTGACTTGAATAACAAATACATTTTGTGATAGAGGGGAAAAAGCATAGAAAGCGGGTTTTTTACGGCTGCTTAGAGGGAAATAAGATGGTAAAGCGACAGATACCTTGCTGAAAATCTTCGCCTTGATCGCAAAAATTATCTAACGCCACAAGGTACAACCCCAAGCTGATAGCTAATATAATTATTAAGCTAATAATTATTTTCTTTGCGTTCAAATTAAAATCCTTTAAATACATTTTGTTTATAGTACTTATTACAAAATAGGCATTCGCTTTAATACGATAACAACGCCTATCACTGTTGTTATAAAATTCGCAATAAGTTATCTCTAAGATTAAATTTAGCATAGTTTTCATAAAGAAAGTTAAATGCTTCCTCGACAGAAAACAGATAATTGGCACTATTTTTTCTTAATTGTACGCAAAATAGGCATTTTTATTTTAATTACACATTTTGCCAACACATAGAAACAGCAATCAACTAATATGGATTTCTCTGTTTGCCACTTTTTGTATAATATTAAGGAGTTAATTTTGTTTTTTACCTTAACTTCATCGATAGAATGGAACTGTAATGCCACAAGATAATCATCTCGCATTAGTTTGCGCGCTAAGTAAATGGATTGAGGAGCATTTAGGTCGCGTAATACACCTTGAAGAGCTAGCGGCTTACTCCGGCTATTCCCTTTGGCATATGCAGAAAATTTTTAAAGAAGTCACGGGCACCTCTTTAGGAAAGTATATTCGCCAACGCCGTTTAGCGGGGGCTATCCATCTTTTACGCACCAGTGACCGCTCAATATTTGATATTGCATTAGATTTCGGCTTTGGCTCGCAATCACACTTTACTTATATGTTTCGTAAAGAGTATGGCATCACTCCATTTGACTTTAGGCAAAATCAAGATATCGAGTTAGAGACAAAACAGCCCTTACATTTGCAATCACTTTGTTGTGATTAGACTGACTTTTATGTGGCATAGAGATATTCTCTTTCGTGTCACATAAATAAAGCCCCAGTTATGTGATGATAATGCCTCGCCCTTACCAACCATTAACTGCTTTACTTTAATATGGGGATGATAATGAGTATTAAGCTTATCGTTATTGATTTAGATGGAACGTTACTAAACGAACAACATGAGATCACACCTGAAGTACATCAAGCGATCCAACATGCTAAAAATTCTGGAGTGCACATTGTTCTTGCATCTGGGCGATCTTTTAACGGCATCTCTCCCTACTTAAAAGCACTTAATCTTGATACATCTGATAACTTTTGCATTAGCAATAATGGTAGCCAAATTCACCAAGCAGAAAATGGTGAAATTATCACCGAAGACTTGCTCAATTTTGAAGATTACCTCTATTTTGAAGATCTCTCCCGTGAGATAGGTGTTCACTTTCATGTTTTAAGTGATAATAAAATTTATACCACCAATCGCCATATTAGCCATTTTACTTGTCGTGAAGCATTCTTAACGTGGACACCTCTCTATTATCGCCCCTTAAGCGAAATGCAAAGAGATATGCGCTTTAGTAAATTTATGATCGTTGGTACACCTACGGTATTAGATAACGCAATGCAATATTTACCTGCTAATATCTATCAACAATACAGCATATTACGTAGTGCTCCTTATTTTATTGAGATATTAAATACCGATGTCAATAAAGGAAACGCGGTACAAAAAATAGCAGAACATTTAAAAATCACTCCAGAGAAAATAATGTGTATTGGCGATCAAGATAATGATTTAGCGATGTTACAGTATGCAGGATTGGGTGTTGCGATGGGAAACGCCCCTGAAGAGATCAAAAAAGTGGCGAAATTTATTACATTATCTAATAAAGAACACGGTGTTGCCGTCGCTATCAATAAATTTATTTAAACACGATATTTTTTGTGTTTTATCACTAATGTCTACAAAATTATATAGCAATTGTGATCCTAGCTAGAGGATCACACTGCTTGCCCCCCTGCTTTATAGCCATTTATTATGCTCCTTTTCCTGCTGGATCAGGATTAAACACCTATTTCTTCTTACATCTCCGTCAGAATTTGTTACTATCAATTCTCTTTTCGTTATTCAAACACTATTTTTACAAGATAATTACCTAGTAATTAGGCTAAATATAGAATAACAAGTATAAATTATTAATATATTCTCTCTCAGACAGGTAGTATTAGTTATGCTTTCAACAAAAGACATGCTAGTCCTTGGAATGATGGTTTTTGCTCTTTTCCTTGGCGCTGGTAATATTATTTTCCCTCCAATGGCAGGTTTCCAATCTGGAAACCAATGGTTTAGTACGTCATTAGGATTTTTGGTTACGGGTGTCTTACTCCCTTTTTTAACCTTAGTCACCGTAGCTATTCGTGGACGTGGTGAACGCCTTTCTATCGACTTGCCATCATGGTTTGCGGTGTTATTTTGGATTGCACTTTACCTGATTGTCGGTTCTACCTTTGCAATGCCTCGGGTCACGAACACCGCCTATGAGATGGGATTTTTACCTCTTGGTCTTATTGAAAAAAATACTACGACCCATCTGACTTTCGCATTAATATTTAACCTATTAAGTATGTTCTTTATGCTTAAACAAGGTACGATGATCAGTGCCATCGGTAAATTCATGACCCCAGCGCTCTTAATACTCCTGGTTGTCGTTGGTATTGCTGTGGTGGCTAAACCGCTTTCCCCTATTGAAGAGCCTACCGGCCTTTATGCGGTAAATGGCTTCTTCTCCGGTATTATTGACGGTTATCAAACCATGGATGTGCTATCTGCTATGGCTTTTGGCGGGATCGTCGCTCGTGCGTTATATACCAAAGGGATCACCAATCCTAAACAAATTGGTTTTATCACCATAAAAGCGGGGATGATTTCGGTTTTACTCTTAGCCGCCCTTTATTTATGTTTATTCTATTTAGGTGCCACAAGTCACGCGGTATCTGTTTTTGCTGATCCAGCACTAAATGCCACTAACGGTGGCCAAATCTTCTCACGTTACGTAGACGCTTTATTTGGCTCTGTCGGTACTTGGTTGATGGGCGGGATTGTTTTATTAGCCAGTATGACAACCTTAGTCGGGGTTACTAGTGCTGCGGCAGACTACTTTGCGACATTCCATCATCGTTTAGGCTATCGCTTCTGGGTTGTAGTATTTACACTGTTAACGACGTTAGTCTCTACTTTTGGTCTTGATACCTTATTACGTGTCACTATTCCTGCATTATTAATGATTTATCCAACATCGGTGACACTAGTCTTACTACAATTTGTTCGCCATAAACTAAAATCACCGCGTTTTACTTACCGCTTTACAATCTGTGTCATTGTTTTAATGAGCCTACTTGACACATTAAAACAGTTAAAATGGCTAAATGGAGATTTATTACAACTATTTAGTTACATTCCACTGTCTGAGTATGGCCTAGGTTGGTTATTACCGGGTATTATTGCATTCGCAATTTCATTACTAATTAGTCTCAGTTTTAAAGAAACCGACACAGAAATTGCTACACCTAATACAGTAAAATAAATCTATTATTGCAACTAGCCCCAAAGTAAATAGTCACTTTGGGGCTAGTTTTTATCCTTAATAACTATCAATTATCTGAATGTTTTATTGACTCAGTTGATGGCTGTATCCACTTAGTTCGATATTTATCAATTAACGCCATTAAAATAGCTTCTGACTGCGCATCAGGAATACCTTTAATATCACTTGGTCTAAAATGCATTTGAAATGCGCTAACCACTTTTTGCGTTTCAGGATCTAATATCCCTGTTGTTGGTGTTTGATAACCATACTTCGCTAACAAGGTTTGAAAATTAGCAATATCAACAGGCTCCGATGCAGCTCTTCCCGCTAAATAGAAAGTAACTGTTTCATCATCTGGCCAAGCGCCTATTCCTTGTTTCGCTAATTCAGCCCATGGGAAAAGTGGTCCCGGATCAACTTTGCGTTGTGGAGCAATATCACTATGCCCGACTACATTTTGTGGTTCAATACCATAGCGTTGAATAATATCTTTCATCATCATAGTAATGGTTGAGAGTTGTTCTGCGGTATAAGGTAACCACTCTCTTAATGTACCCTGATCTTTATAACCATAATTCACTATCTCAATACCAATTGAACCATCATTTAAACCTGCACTATTTCCCCACTGACTTAGCCCCGCATGCCATGCTCTTTTATCTTCACTCACTAAAGCAAACACAACCGGCTTACCATCAACATAATTTGGTTTGGTAGGAATTAAATAATGACTGCTTACATTTCCCGAAGTTAACGTTTTTAACGATTCTTTATCGTCAACGGCGGTGTAGTGCATAACTAAAAATTTTACGCGATTATCTTGCCCAGGATTATTGGGAACAACTTGTGCAAAATAATCCCCCCTATCAATAAGCTGAGGTTGCTGAACACAACCTGAAAGCAACCCCAAAGTAACAAGTAAAAAGAGACTGTAGCGACTAAAGATCATTATCCATCCTGAATACATTAGACTATAAATTTAAGGCTAAATTGTAGACAAAAAACCCATATTAAAAAATATGGGTTTTGTATTTTGGTTTTTTTTTAATAATTTTTTAATGAATACCGTACTTGCTCAATTATTGCCTCACCTTTTCACAGCGGACTAACGGTTCATTAGGTAAAGGCTCTTTATCCCAAATACCTTGCTCTATATCATTTTGTAATTCAGGGTATTGGCGAATATTGAAAGTGGGTAATACACCAGCTTGTCGCTGTTGGTTATAATCTTTAATTAACTTCAAAGCGACGCCTGAAAGTAAAATAATGGCAATTAAGTTAGTGACAGCCATCAATCCCATCGAGAGATCAGCCATTTTCCACACTAACGGCATTTCAGCCAAAGCACCAAACATCACCATCGCCAGTACGGCTGATCTGAGTAAGAATAGCCCTGTCATATGATTGCGGCCTAAAAAAATCATATTACTTTCAGCATAGGCATAATTTGCAATAATCGATGTAAAGGCAAAGAAAAAAATCGCAACAGCAATAAAAGTACTCCCCCAACCACCGACAGTTGACGATAATGCTAGCTGGGTTAACTGAATACCATTAATACCATCTTGATAATTATCTAACACACCTGAGGATAAAATAATCACTGCAGTCGCACTACAAATCACCAAGGTATCCATAAATACCCCTAACATCTGAATATAACCTTGCGATGCTGGATGAGGTGGGTAAGGTGTTGCAGAAGCGGCGGCATTAGGTGCAGAGCCCATACCTGCTTCATTAGAAAATAGGCCGCGTTGAATACCTTGGGTCATCGCTTGACTAATACCATAGCCAATTGCCCCTGCTGCGGCTTCCTGTAAACCAAATGCGCTTTTAAAAATTAGCATAAACACTTCAGGTAAACGTTCAAAATGATCTGCAACAACCCAAAATGCTAATAATAAATAGGCGATAGCCATAATGGGTACAACCAGCTCAGCAACACGCGCAATCCAACGTAGACCGCCAAAAATAATAAAGCCGCTCATCACCACCAGTCCAATACCAACATATAATGGATCGAAATTAAATGCTGATGCAGCTGCTTGCGCTATTGAGTTAGCTTGTACCGCATTAAAAACAAGTCCGAAGGCAATGATGAGGAAAATGGCGAATAATACGCCCATCCAACGCATATTGAGGCCTTTTGTCATATAATAAGCAGGGCCACCGCGATAGTTACCTTCATCATCTTTAGTTTTATACAACTGTGCTAATGTACTTTCTATTAAGGAAGTCGCCATACCTATAATTGCAACTACCCACATCCAAAAAATGGCCCCAGGGCCACCTGCGGTCAGCGCAATTGCTACACCTGTTAAGTTACCCGTTCCAACACGTGCAGCTAAACTGGTACATAAAGCTTGGAATGAAGAGATACCTGATTTATCTGACTTATGACTATTTTTTAAAATAGAAAACATATGACCAAAATGGCGGATTTGAATAAATCCTGTTCGAATAGTGAAATAAATACCCACGCCAAGGAGTAAGTAAATAAGTACATATCCCCATAAAATGTTATTTGCAAAGTTAATTAGCCCTGTCAAATTAATCCCCTTATGTAATAACGTATATAACCTATCCTTACATCGCTATTGAAATAAAAAACAGATAAACACCTATAATTGAACCAATAAATGGCTTATGTATGTCTTTATCTCATATCAAAAATGATTGTCTAAAAAGCGACTTAAATGTAACACAAGATTATACGATATGTATATTTTTTGTTTATTTTTTTATTATTTAATCATTCTATTTAATTATCTTATTAACTAGAAACTTTAGCATAACAAAATAAAAAACCTATAAATATCATTTAGATAAATAATTAAAACATTCTATATTATAGAATAAAATAAATTTACTGATCTACAAAATATTGTTAATTGATTATTTAACAACATGCTAAAAGATGAAAAAAACACCAATAAGAATTGATTGTCAAATATACAATTTCCATTTTAAAGTGAGATTTAAATCAAATAAGTGGATTTATTAATTAAATATTCTCTTAGTAGTAATGCTAATAAGAATTTGAAAAGCGCATTATAAGAAATGCATAGTGAAAAAATAATATAACTTTAACGAACGAAATTATTATTTTTTAACAAAATATTAATAACTTTACTTTAGGGACAGGACTATTACGAACTCTATTAATAATAAATGTTTTAAAGTACTCCGTTTTTCTTCTCTATCTTCTTTGTTTTTACTTAAATTTTATTTTACTTATTTCCATTTTCTGCTTATTTATTATCGCCTTTTCCCTTTTGTTTCCATAACAATTTAATGTTGATTATTTTTTGATTAATAAAAAAATCAATATTCACGTAAATTTACTTATTAACCATTTAGTTAATTTTATTTATAATACATTTTTCCCTGGTGTTGTATTATTTTTTGCCCTGTTTCCCCAACAGGGCTTTTTTTTATCCTTATTTTTCATTCTGTTAGTGATTACTCAATCGTTTTTATAAAAATTAACTTAAAAAATAAAACATAAAATAGACAATATTAACATTTTATTAAAATTTAATTATTACTTTATCTATAATGTAAAAATAATTTATATAAATAAAATTGATCTAGATCAAATATAAAACTCGTCAAAATTGGTTACTGACTCTGAGAAACATTAAAAAAACTAATTTTAAATATAATTAATTCAATATAATAAACATGTTACCTTGGCTAGCTAAAAAATGTACCAGTAGAATAATTTATTTAAAGGCAATATTATTTACTACTAATAACTATTAGTAATAAAGTTTTTTATCCATTATCTATACAATTGCTTTCTATTTCTTTTTTTAAAATTTTTTAAAATAATTTCTTTTAGTTACTTGCATTACTCATCGCTCTCTTTTACTTTACTCTCATATAACAAGGGAGAAAGTACCATGGGTTATAACCTTGCTGAACTTACACAAGAAGAAAAAGATAAAATTAATGTCAACCTAGCCGCTTCAGGGGTTGCCTTTAAAGAGCGTTATAATATGCCAGTAGTGGCTGATGCGATAGCAAGAGAGCAACCTCAAGCTTTACAAAGCTATTTTCAAGAAAGAGTGACCTTTTATCGAGCACGAAGCCAACACTATTCTCGCTTACCTTTTGAGTCGAAATAAATACCGTGCTCAGTATTAAAAAAAGAGATAAACATTTACGTTTATCTCTTTTTTATTTTCAAGTAATGATATAAAAAATGGGCGAAAAATCGCTATTTTTTATCAGTTAAATGATACTATTTACTTGATATATAGGTAATTTTATTCTCATCACAATTAACTTCAACATTGTAACGTAGATCGGTACGAGCACCTCTTACATCCAAGATAACATGATAGCTATTATCTCTTTTGATAACATCGTTCGCATTAATATTCGCCACAGGTTTTGGTCCTAGTGCTTTTTTATCATCCTGCCAGCGAGGTAATCGATTGAGTAAATAATCATTTTTCACTCTAGTGGCAAGTTGTTCTTTATCAAGATTAACACAACTAGCAAAAGGGGCTGAGCGCACAACATTATTATCATTATTCACATTTGTGACACTTTCTGCAGAGGCTCCAAAAGAAACCGCAAGAAAAAGACCTGCACCAAGTATCCCTGTTTGACCAACTAATTTGCTTAATTTCATAATAACCTCCCGAAAATATCCCTTAAAGCAGGACGAGTTTCTATTAAGCATAGCATAAGCAAAACAGGGTATTTGTGACATTTGTTAAAAAAATGTTTTAATCATTGTCATCGTCAAACACAATAGAGACTGATTCACGAGTCGTGTGTTTTTCTCTTAATTCTTGAGCGACCAATTGGATCGCCTCACCACTACTCATACCTTCGGACATCAGATGTTGAATTTTTTCTACTGCTTTTTGTTGTTCTTCATGTGTTAATGTAGGCATTCCTAGAAACATAATGTTACTCTTATCTTAATCGATTTCTATGTTGGTCTTTACAATAATGCAATCACTGAACTAATGATTGATAGTGTAAATGATACAGAATACTTGTTTAAATGGTCATAAAATGGATATGCAATTACAGCAACGTGAATTAACTTATACCCCTGATTTAGCATTACGGGTATTTGCACCTATCGCCTCTTTGTCTTGGTCTAGTTTACTGCATTCAGGTTTTGCCGAACATCACCATAATCGTTTTGATATTGTTGTATCCGATCCTGCTATTACCTTAGAAACACGCAAACAAATTACCACTATTAAAGAGAAAACCGGTCGAGTCAAACGCTCTAAAAAAGATCCCTTTACGCTTATCCAAACAGCATTAGACGCTTTTAATTTTCATCCAGTCAGTGATGAAAGGCTTCCTTTTCTAGGTGGCGCATTAGGTATATGGAGTTACGATTTAGGTCGTCGCATTGAAATATTACCAGAATTAGCAAAAAATGAACTTAATTTCGCTGATATGGCTATCGGTATTTATGATTGGGCACTAATTGTTGACCATCAACTGAAAAAAGCCACATTAATAAGCTACCAAGATATTGACGCACGTCTCCAATGGCTAGCAAAGCACGCTGATAATAACACAATAGAAAAAAAAGAACCTTTTGTCTTAACTTCTCCATGGCAATCAAACATGAGTAGTGATGAATACAATGAAAAAATTGCTAAAATTCATCAATACTTACTTTCAGGGGATTGCTATCAAGTCAATTTAGCGCAACGTTTTTGTGCTAATTATAGCGGTGATGAATGGAATGCATTTTTAACACTAAATCAAGCGAATAAAGCGCCATTTTCTGCTTTTATGCATTTACCTCATCATTTTGTTATGAGTATTTCTCCTGAACGTTTTATTCATTTAAGTGATCATAAAATTGAAACACGTCCAATAAAGGGTACCCTTCCCCGTAAAGCGCATCCCGATGAAGATGATGAACAAGCGCAATTGTTGGCCAATTCTCGTAAAGATCGTGCTGAAAACTTAATGATTGTCGATTTAATGCGCAATGATATTGGTAAAGTTGCCACAACAGGATCAGTTAAAGTACCTGAATTATTCGTTGTTGAACGCTTTCCCGCCGTGCACCACTTAGTCAGCACCATTACCGCTGAACTTCCAGAAAATTTAAACGCAACTGACTTATTACGTGCTGCCTTCCCCGGTGGTTCAATTACTGGCGCACCTAAAATTAGAGCAATGGAGATTATCGAAGAACTAGAGCCACATCGTCGCCATGGATATTGTGGTGCCATTGGCTATATTAGTTTTTGTGGTACGATGGATACTAATATCTCAATTAGAACCCTACTAACGGAAAAAAATAAAATTTACTGTTGGGCGGGGGGTGGAATTGTCGCTGATAGCGTTGCCGAACAAGAGTACCAAGAAACCTTTGATAAACTTGGTCAAATATTAACTGTTTTAAGTGAAGTTTCTCCCGATGACACTTATTGATACCTTTATCAATCGCTTTCAACTTACTTTACCCGAGCCGGTAAATCAGCCTATTGATGCTAAAAAATCGGCAGCGGTTTTACTGCCGATTATCAATAAGCCTAATCCAACGCTCCTCTTAACAGAGCGCGCATCAACGCTGCGCTCTCATGCCGGACAAGTTGCGCTCCCCGGAGGAAAACGCGATCCACAAGATAAAAGCCTCATTGAAACGGCATTACGTGAAGCCCATGAAGAGGTCGATATTCCGCCCAGTATGGTTTCTGTGATCGGCCAATTAGCCCCATTACGCAGTTCAGAAGGTTATTTAGTAACCCCCATTGTCGGGGTGATCCCCCCCAATTTATCTTTACGGCATAATCCCACAGAAGTCGCTTCTGTCTTTGAAATGCCATTAAGTTATGTACTCAATACTCAGCGCTATTTACCGTTAGATTTTCGTCGTGCCGGTAAAATGCATCGCATCTATTTTTACCCTTATGAAGGGCATTTGGTGTGGGGACTAACCGCAGCTATTTTACATAACCTCGCGTTGCATATTACTTAATTTATTATTTTATTACCCAACGCTATCTTTTTATCATCACCACTACAACTGTACTTAGCTATTTTAAAAAAATGTTGTAAACTAGACTATTAACGGGACGATATAATCGTAAAAACGTTCCCCTTACTATAAATAACTATATTTTTATTATTTTTTTAACCCTCACTCTTATTAAGGAGTCTGACGTGATTAGCGTTTTCGACATGTTTAAAGTGGGCATTGGGCCATCTAGCTCTCACACCGTAGGCCCCATGAAAGCGGGGAAAGAATTTGTCGATGATTTAGTCAGCCAGGATCTGATTGCGTCTGTCACTCGAGTAGCTGTTGATGTATACGGCTCATTGTCATTGACAGGCAAAGGTCACCACACTGATATCGCAATTATTATGGGCTTAGCAGGTAATGCACCCGCTACTGTCGATATTGACAGCATTCCCGGTTTTATTCGTGAAGTTGAAGAAACTGGCCGTTTACCATTAGCAAATGGATTAAAAGTTGTCGATTTTCCAGCTGAAAGTATGCATTTTAGCAATGATAATCTTTCATTACATGAAAATGGCATGACAATTCATGCTTTTGCAGGTGACAAAGAAATTTATCGTAAAACCTACTACTCTATTGGTGGTGGATTTATTGTTGATGAAGAAAACTTCGGTAAATCTGTGCTTGACAGCCAACCTGTTTCTTATCCTTATGCAAGCGCTGAAGAGTTATTAAAACATTGTAAAGAAACCGGATTATCAATCTCTAGCTTAATGATGAAAAATGAGCTAGATCTTCATACTCAAGCCGAAATTAGTGCCTATTTTGCTGATGTTTATAAAACCATGCAAGAGTGTATCGAGCATGGTTTAAATACCGAAGGCGTATTACCGGGACCACTTCGTGTTCCTCGTCGTGCTGCGTCACTAAATCGTTTATTAACTTCCAGTAATAGCCTGTCTAACGATCCGATGAAAGTCGTTGATCTTATCAATATGTTTGCACTGGCAGTGAATGAAGAAAATGCCGCAGGTGGACGAGTGGTCACCGCACCAACTAATGGTGCATGTGGTATTGTTCCAGCTGTATTGGCTTATTACGATCGCTGTATTGAAAAGGTCACGCCTGAAATTTATACCCGTTATTTCTTAGCCTCAGGGGCGATTGGTATTCTTTACAAAATGAATGCTTCTATTTCTGGCGCTGAAGTGGGTTGTCAAGGCGAAGTGGGCGTTGCTTGCTCAATGGCTGCCGCAGGACTTGCTGAATTACTCGGTGCTAGCCCTGAACAAGTCTGTGTTGCTGCTGAAATCGGTATGGAGCATAACTTAGGTTTAACTTGCGATCCTGTTGCAGGACAAGTACAAGTTCCTTGTATTGAACGTAATGCAATTGCCTCTGTTAAAGCGGTAAATGCTGCTCGTATGGCATTACGTCGCACCAGTGAACCACGAGTTTCACTTGATAAAGTGATTGAAACCATGTACGAAACAGGTAAAGACATGAACGCAAAATATCGCGAAACCTCTCGTGGTGGATTAGCAATAAAAGTTCAATGTGACTAATTAGCCTGATTTTATTTCTAAAGTCCATTTATAATAAATGGACTTTTTTTATTTCAATAATAGTTAAATCGATTTAAAATAATAACCCTATAAATAACACCTATATTATTTATCTATAAATTACTTATCTATTTTAAAATGTCAGTTAATAACTATATACCTACCAAATATAGGTTTATTTAACTTTCATTTAATTTATTCTCATTTTTATAACTTATAATTTATGTGTGTATTAATTTTTTATTTTATCTAAAAAATAAGATAAAAATAAATAAACACATTGTTTATTATATGGTTAATATTTCATCATATTGAATTTTATCATTTTTTTAACATGATAATAATATAAAAAATATATTTTCAAACGAAAAAACAATAATGATAATTATTATCAATATCATCTTTTAAATATATGAAATAATATGTTGCCTTTCATAAATAATATGATATCTTCTGCATCAAGTCATTGGGGAGTAGCCTGTCTTAAAATAAATCTCATTATTTTAAGAAGTCTGTATCAACATACTCGCTTATTTTTATTTAGCGTGGTACAGACGCCATTATTTGGTTGGCAAGACCATAGACACATAATTGTACTTCTTTGGTTGGGGGTCAATTGTGTGTATATGGAAACACCCCAACCGAGGCTATTGTTATGAGTTTTTACGCCACAATTATTCTCGCCCTTGCTCTTTCTATGGACGCATTTGCCGTCGCTGTCTGTAAAGGCGCCACCTTACATAAACCTCATTTTCGTGAAGCCCTCCGCACCGGTTTTATCTTTGGTATTATTGAAGCAAGCACCCCGATTATTGGTTGGGCATTAGGTTTATATACCAGTCAATATATTATTCAGTGGGATCACTGGGTCGCCTTTGGTTTATTGGTTATCTTGGGTGGACGAATGATTTATCAGAGTTTAAAGCGTGGTGATGATTGCATTTGTGAAGAGGCTCCTCAACGTCACGGTTCACTCTCTTTAATTGCGACAGGTATTGCCACCAGCCTTGATGCGATGGCAATTGGTGTCGGCTTAGCCTTTCTACAAGTCGATATTGTCCATACCGCGATGACCATCGGTATGATGACCATGATTATGGCAACACTGGGTATGCTGATCGGTCGCTATATTGGCCCTGTGCTTGGCAAAAAAGCTGAAATTATCGGGGGTATGGTGTTGATTGCTATCGGCTTTAATATTCTTTTTGAACATCTTGATCTGTTTATGTACGCACATTAAGTCGTCATAATATGAAAAAGCTTAGGTATGAACACAACCTAAGCTTTTTTATTCTAAACACGCTGATAAACACGAATTAGAAAATCAGTTTCACAAGCAAATTGCTCTGTTTTATCTAATGTCTCTTTTACCTCTTCACTCGCACGCCAAGCAAAAGGCGTCATTTGTAATAAATCAACCGCTTGTTTACCTGTTAACGCCATATTATAAGCAACTTGATGCTGTGCTATTAGCTTGAACCCAGCAAATATTTCATCTTTTAGTGGATGAAGATGCACTGTTGAATAAATCAACGCTTTGAGTTGATAAAGATGGCGTGGTGCGGGTGTCACCGTAATAATATATCCATCTTGAGCAATAACTCGTGTTAATTCGCTGGCATTGCAAGGGGCATAAATACGTACCACTGCATTTAATGACGCATCACAAAAAGGCAGACGTTGGCTGGACGCAACACAAAACTGAATAGGAGCATAGCGTTTTGCTGCATATTTAATGGCAACCTTCGCCACATCTAAGCCATAGACTTGTGGATTTTTTGACTTTAGTTGTTGATATATCTGATAGGTATAATACCCTTCTCCACAACCAATATCTAACACCTGAGGATTATCTTCCGGTAAATGTTCAGCCACTAATTGAGCCACTTTGTCTCGCATTGGTTGATAAAAGCCCGCATCTAAAAAATCACGCCGAGCACTAATCATCTCTGCACTATCCCCCGGCTCTTTAGAACGTTTAAATTGTACCGGGAGTAAATTAACATACCCCTCTTTAGCGCAATCAAATTGATGGTGATTGTCACAAACCCAACTATGGGCTTTAAGAGCAAGTGGCTGGGAGCAAAGTGGACATTGATAAGACATAATATTTTTACATATTCCAAAATAAAATTGGGAGAGATAATAACATATCTCCCCCAATCATGCGGAAAACCTTAATGCACAGAGACCATTTCAATGCATTGTTGACATATTGTTATTCGGTTAGCTTCGTTTTAATTTTTCGGTATTTGCAATAAATAACGCGATAACGAGCAATAAAATGGCGCCGGACTGAATCAAAGTATCTACCGAGTCTTTATGTTCAACAATAATCAGACGCACAATAGCTGTAATACCTATATAAATAAAATACCTTAAAGGAAAATGACCACCGGATAAAAAATATTTTACAATCAATGCGATAAACTCAAAATAGAGGAAGTAGATCAAAATTCCTTCTAATAACTGATAAGAAGATTCTTCAGCAGCTAAGTTAAATAATAAAGAGGCGATAACATAAGTTTCTTTGATCAAAAAACTGACTAATACGATGGCTAGAATAAGTAATCCGCAATTCAGCACCCATTGTAATATTGTTGCAATACATTTTAATAATTCTTCGCTTGATTTTCTCATAGCTTTATAACCTAAGGTTATCATTTATTGATAACAAATAATGATAGTAAACTACCTGTCGTTAACTTGGCACAAGTTTAATAGAACAATCTTTTTTCCACACCTATTTTTTATCTTTTAGGGCTAAAAACCCCAAAATAATGGCGCCATAATCGCAATATTCATCTTTAAATTTCAGCTTAGCCACTAAATTACCTATACTACTCGAGTGAAAAGGTTAATTTTTTACAGAAGGTAAATTATGGCTAAAACAATACTGGTAGCAATTGACTTATTAGAAGATGATAGAATTCACCGTATGGTTAAAGATATTCAATTTCTAGCAAGAAAAGCTGATCACTATTTTCATTTTGTCACAGTCATGCCTAATTTACGTTCTCTTGAAGCTTATGGGCTTGATTGTGATAGCCCTTCAGTTATAGAGAAAAAACATCAAGCCGTTATTTTGTTAACTGAAAAACTAGCACACTGTGTGCAACAACAATTCCAATTACCTAAAGAGCAGTACCAATGCCATGCCCTTATAGGGACACCAAATTATAATATTCTCGAACTCGCCAATAAGATGGATGTAGACACTATTGTCATTGGCTCTAGCTCTCGTAATAGACATAATATATTGCTTGGCTCTACTGCAGATTATATTGTTAACAACACCAATTGTTCTGTTTTAGTGATCCGTTGATAATTGACGATACATTGTTAATAAAAAATGCTAGGATTAAAATCAAAAACCTTTTTTTAATCCCACACTAAAATCAACCATCCCATTTTTGATTAACATATTGATGTATCATTTAAAAAATAATCTTTGCCCTGTATTAAAATCTTTGGCATTAAGATAGCTACGGCCAAGCGCACCGGTACAATGGCAACCATAAACCTCAACATGGTGACCTATTGCTTTTTTCGCTCTTTTTAACGCCGCCAGTGAGGCACAGCGAAGATGTAGCCCTCCGACAATAGCTTGGATCTTGTCATTTCCTGTTATTTTTTTCGCATGGCGAATAATCGCATCAATACCAGAATGGCTACATCCTGTAATAATCACCAGTCCTTGCTGACCTTGCCAAATTAGAAAACTATCATCAAGTACATAATCATCCGTTTCGCTACTTTCACTGACAATAACGCCATAACGTTTATGTATTTGACGCTCTGTCACTTGACCAGAATAGATAAATCTTTTATCGATAGCTTTAGGTGTCGCTGTTAACTGAAATGAAAACTGCTGTTCTAGCTGCTGTCGGTTAAAAAATGGAGTAAGGCGCTTAAATTTAATAGACTGGCGCCCCATAAAAAGTGCTGAATAACGTACTGAAAATAAATCAGGATGGGCAATAATATGTGGCTTAGTAATAAAGAAATCCTCATTTAAATGAGTTAATCCACCAAAATGATCATAGTGCCCATGGGAAATAACAATTGTCGTTAATGACGTCAAATCAATCGCCATTTTTTTAGCATTATTGATAAAAGTGAGATCTTTACCAGTATCAAATAAAATTTTACTTTCGCTTTCAGTGTCTTCTAATAGCAGTGAAAGGCCAGGATAATGGCTAAGGGCGGGATCGCTTGTCTTATTTTCTAGTAGTGCCGTAATAGTAAGCATAAATTTTAATTATTATCTTATAGGGAATAATGCATGATAATTAAAAACAGCTAGAGTGCCAAATTAAAAAAGCAGTTGATGAGACGCCATCAACCGCTTAATGGTATTACTATATAAAATAAAGAGTCGGCTATCTTGCTACCATCACTGAACGTTTCGCATAACGGGTAATATCTGCCGCTGTTGAGCCTAAATGATAGCTGTCTGCTTCAGGATTATGTGAGCTAACAACAATTAAATCAGCATTAACCTGATCGGCTATCTGCAATATGCCATCCCGTGGTTTACCAATACAGATATGCGTTTCAATACGATCTTCCGGTAAATCAAATCGAGCAATAATTTTTTTTAACTCTTTTTCTGCTGATTTTTTTAAGCATACTTGGTCAAGTTGATCGCCATTCATCACTAAGCGATAATAAGAAGATTGTGGCAACTTTGGTAAAACATACAAAAAATGGACATAGGGATCTTCTCTTTTGGCAATGTTCTCCACTAATGTAATGGCTTTATTTAGTAAGTTATCTTCATCGATATCAATGGGAACCAAAATAGTCTTATACATATCGCCTCCTATTATTTTTTAATTGTAGGATAGTCTATTTTGAAAAAAATACCGGATATAGTTAACATATTTAATAAATAGATTAATAATAATAGATATGTATAATTCACATGCACTTAAAATTTTTGAATTAAATTATACTTAGAGAAAATAAAATTTATTTTAAAATAATACATTACTTTAAATTTTAAATTAAAAAATAAAATAACAAATTTATCTTCAAAATATTCTGACTAATGGTTTAACTCAAATTAAAGTATAACCCTATCGAAAAAGATAGGGTTATATTTATCTAATGACCATTCAATTCAACTAAAAAAGATTAATTTTTTAATTGTGCTTTTTGTTTACGCTTTTTCACAAAATGATACCCTATTCCTAAAGCAATAAACCAAATGGGCGTTACCATCAATGCTTGACGGGTATCATGTTCAAATGCCAATAACACGACCATAAACACAAAAAATGCTAAGCATAGCCATGACATCACTATCCCTAATGGCATTTTATAAATAGATTGTTGATGTAATTGAGGACGTTTCTTACGATATGCTAAATAGCAGCATAAGATCATACTCCAAATAAACATAAATAATAACGCAGAGACCGTTGTTACTAACGTAAATACCCGCATCACATCTGGAATAAAATAAATTAGTACAATACCGCAAGATAAACAGAGACTCGTAAAGAGTAAACCATTGGCAGGTACTGAACGTTTTGATAGCTGGCTAAACTGTTTTGGTGCCTCCCCCTCTTTCGATAAACCAAATAGCATACGACTGGTTGAGAAGATACCACTATTTGCTGAAGAGGCGGCTGCCGTTAATACCACAAAATTAACTAAACTGGCTGCGGCTGGAATACCAATCATGACAAAGAGTTCTACAAACGGGCTTTTGTCTGCCAAAATCGAACGCCACGGCGTTACTGACATAATAATCGCCAAAGCCAAAACATAAAAAGTAATAATACGAATAGGAATAGCGTTAATCGCTTTAGGTAACGATTTCTCAGGATCACGTGTTTCAGCCGCTGCTGTACCTACTAGTTCAATCCCCACAAAGGCAAAGATAGCAATTTGAAAACCAGCAAAAAATCCGCTGATCCCTTTAGGGAACATACCGCCATCATTCCAGATATTTTCAATAGTTGCCGTGTGGCCGGCTGGAGATTGAAAATTTATGCTAATCAATACGATACCAACAATAATTAAAGAGACGATAGCGGTGATTTTGATCATCGAAAACCAAAATTCCATTTCCCCAAATAATTTTACTGTGGCTAAATTCAAAATAAGTAGTGTCAGCACACAAATAAAAGACGTTCCCCATTCAGGAAAATTGGGCGCCCAATAACTAATATAGGAGGTAATGGCAACAATATCAGCGATACCGGTGATAACCCAGCAAAACCAATAACTCCATCCAACAAAAAAGCCAGCCCAAGGCCCTAATAAATCCCCGGCAAAATCGCTAAATGATTTATATTCTAAATTTGATAATAATAGCTCTCCCATTGCTCGCATAACAAAGAACAGGACAAAGCCGATTATCATGTAAACAAAAATAATCGATGGCCCAGCTAGCGAAATGGTTTTTCCAGACCCCATAAATAAACCAGTACCGATAGCACCACCAATAGCGATTAATTGGATATGACGATTGGTTAGCCCGCGTTGTAGAGTGGCATTTTTCACTCTAACGGGCTGAGTAACTTCTGTTTGCTCTTCCATACAATACCTGAAATGTTTTCATATTTTTGATGTTGTTACGCCACTTTTTTATTTTTTCGCCGTGGCTAAGTTTGCGAAATTATTGTGACACAAATCTCAGAATAAGTAATGAAAAGATCACTTTTAGTAAAATGAGTGACGATTTGATAACCAAATAATATCCTTTCTTCATTTTAATAGACGATATTTTATACATTTGGAAAAAATTTCAAATTAAGGGTTGACCCGCCCTTAAGAGAGGAGAATAATTAGCGCATCGGGTTGTTAGCTCAGTTGGTAGAGCAGTTGACTCTTAATCAATTGGTCGGGGGTTCGAGCCCCCCACAACCCACCAAATTTACGCTGAGTAATCAGGCAGATAGGCCACTTAGAGATAAGTGGCTTTTTTGTATCTGGAAGAGAATGGCGACAAAATGGCGATAACAGCTAGCTATTATCAGGCTCATTAATTGCGTTATATAGCTGACTAATATTTAACCTATGAATTGTAATTGTAAAATAAGTGTATTACAAAATATTAAACCAATAAAAATATAAGTATTAGTATTATTGACCAATAACGGTATCAATGAAGTTTGATGGGCTAAATATCGCTTTGATTAAGCAATCTTAATGCTATTAATATCATGCTAAACAAAACCCTTTAATGGTTAATATTTACTGTTATTTTGCCAAAAAAATACCACCTATATTTTTATATAGATGGTATTTCATTAAATAAAATCTTACTGCTTATTAATAATTAAGTGTTACGATATTCCGCTTCTGCTTCATCAAAACGTTGTTGATTTTCTGCCGTTGGTGACTTACCCATTAAACTGACAATAACAATGGCTATGGACGCGAAAATAAAGCCCGGAATAATTTCATAAAGACCGAACCATTTATATTGCATCCATACCAATACCGTTAATGCACCAATTAACATTCCCGCAAAAGCACCATTACGAGTCATACGTTTCCAAGTGACAGAGATAAGGATCACCGGACCAAATGCAGCGCCAAATCCTGCCCAAGCATTACTCACCAAATCAAGTACTTTATTTTCTGGATCACGGGCTAAATAAATAGCGATAACCGCAACTAATAACACCATGCCACGACCAACCCAAACTAGCTCTTTTTGACTGGCATTTTTACGAATAAAAGGCTTATATAAATCTTCAGTTAATGCACTGGCGCAGACTAATAATTGGCAGCTTAACGTACTCATTACCGCAGCTAAAATCGCAGATAACAAAATACCAGCTATCCACGGGTTAAAAAGTAACGAAGCTAATTCCATAAAGATACGCTCATTTTTAGCCATAACTGGACCTGCAACGGCCGGATTAACTTCAAAATAAGCAATACCAAAGAAGCCCACCGCCACCGTTCCGCCTAAACAGAGGATCATCCAAGTCATACCAATACGACGCGCTTTACGAATAGTTTGATTTGAATCTGCAGCCATAAAACGCGCGAGAATATGAGGCTGTCCAAAATAACCTAATCCCCAAGCTAATAATGAAACAATAGCAATAAAATCAAGCCCTTTAAACATATCAAGATAAGCCGGATCTTTCGCTTTAATGATCTCTATAGAGGTGTCAATTCCACCAATTGAGAAAATAACAATAATTGGTGTCAGAATAAGTGCGAAAATCATTAATGTGGCTTGTACCGTATCCGTCCAACTTACCGCTAAAAAACCACCTAGGAAAGTATATGCAATGGTTGCTAGTGCACCATAAATCATCGCTTCATGATAAGGAATGCCAAAGGTAGACTCAAAAAGCATACCTCCTGCGACGACACCTGATGCACAATAAATAGTGAAGAAAATAAGAATAACTAACGCAGAAATAATGCGTAGCATTTTGCTTTTGTCATCAAAGCGAGAAGTTAAATAGTCTGGTAAAGTCAGTGCATTATTGTTTTTTTCTGTTTGTAAACGTAAGCGCCCTGCAACTAAACGCCAGTTAAGCCATGCACCTAAACATAAACCAATGGCTATCCAACTTTCGGAGATCCCCGCAAAAAAAACCACACCTGGTAACCCCATTAATAGCCAGCCACTCATATCAGAAGCGCCCGCAGAAAGTGCCGTTACTACACTACCAAGCCTTCGGCCCCCTAAAATATAATCATCAAAATTTTTTGTTGATCGATACGCTAGATAGCCGATAAAAAGCATCCCCAATATATAGATCGTAAAGGTAATTAGCATTGGCGAATTTAGAGCCATAATCGCAGTTCTCCATATATCTGTTACGATCAATTGCTATGCTTTCAACTTATGCAGGAACGTTGCACTTCGTTGCACACCAATGACCTTATCAGTTTTTATTTAAAATAATTTCTTACTGTAACAAATAAAACATTCATATCAATCCTAGAATAGGTTATAAGCATTTAACAAGAAATTAACGTATCGGTGTTTAATTTTTGTATGTAACTTCACACTATTTGCTTCGGTTGAAAGAGATTAATATTATCTCCCCATTGAAGAAAAATATATAACCTAATGAATTATAAGCATTATTTATTTATCTATCTAAGATAGTATTTTTTAACCATTTATAAAACCTGACAACTTTCACATTATTTATAAATTTATTGTTAACAATGTTGCACAAAGTTGCAACATGGCTGATATTAAGAAAAATAACTGGTCAATGTGCCGTATAAGTAAGATGCACGATATGAGGAGCACTGCATGAGTAGCACAACAATGGGTGTTAGACTTGATGAAGAAACCCGTAATAGATTAAAAGATGCTGCACAAAAATTAGATAGAACATCTCATTGGCTAATTAAACAAGCCATCTTCAATTATCTTGAACAAATTGAAAATGATCAGCTCACCCTAACCCCTATCACACAGGCTGAGCAAGATATTGAAGAAAGCACAGCCCCCCTAACGGCACATTATCAACCGTTTTTAGAATTTGCAGAGCAGATCCACCCACAATCGGTGTTACGCTCGGCAATTACTTCTGCTTATCGTATACCTGAAACACAAGCGGTGCCTATGCTACTACAGCAGGCAACACTACCTGAGCATGAGGCTCAAGCCACGCATAAACTGGCTTACTCCATTGCAGAAAAATTACGCAAACAAAAACAGGGTGTTGGACGCTCAGGTCTGGTACAAGGCTTACTGCAAGAGTTTTCTCTCTCTTCCCAAGAGGGGGTTGCCTTAATGTGTTTAGCCGAAGCTTTATTGCGTATTCCTGATAAAGCAACCCGTGATGCCCTGATCCGAGATAAAATTAGCCATGGCAATTGGCGCTCGCATTTAGGGCAAAGCCAATCTATGTTTGTCAATGCCGCCACTTGGGGTCTACTGTTTACAGGTAAACTCGTCTCTACTCATAACGAAGAGAAATTATCTAATTCTCTAAATCGCATTTTAACTAAAAGTGGTGAACCTTTAGTGCGTAAAGGCGTTGATATGGCGATGCGGTTAATGGGGGAACAATTTGTCACCGGTGAAACTATCTCCCAAGCGTTAGCCAATGCACGCAAACTTGAAGAAAAAGGCTTTAGATATTCCTATGATATGCTAGGAGAAGCGGCCTTAACGGAAAAAGATGCGCAAGACTATTTAGTCTCTTATCAACAAGCCATCCATGCCATTGGTAAAGCCTCTAATGGACGAGGTATTTATGAAGGACCGGGGATCTCCATTAAACTTTCAGCGTTACATCCCCGTTATAGTCGAGCTCAATATGATAGAGTGATGTCGGAGCTTTACCCTCGCCTACTCTCTTTAACGCTACAAGCCAAGCAATATGATATTGGTATTAATATTGATGCAGAAGAAGCGGATAGACTGGAAATATCCCTCGATTTATTAGAAAAACTCTGCTTCGAGCCTGAATTAGCGGGTTGGAATGGTATAGGATTTGTTATTCAGGCCTATCAGAAACGCTGCCCTTTAGTGATTGATTATATTATTGATTTAGCTCGCCGCAGTCGTCGCCGTTTAATGATCCGTTTAGTAAAAGGGGCTTATTGGGATAGTGAGATTAAACGCGCGCAAATGGATGGACTGGAAGATTACCCTGTTTATACCCGTAAAGTGTATACTGATGTCTCTTACCTTGCGTGTGCGAAAAAACTGCTCGCTTCACCGAATTATATTTATCCGCAATTTGCCACGCATAATGCCCATACTTTATCAGCCATTTATCATCTAGCGGGTCAAAATTACTATCCTGGTCAATATGAATTCCAATGCTTACACGGTATGGGTGAACCCCTCTATGCACAAGTTGTGGGTAAAATTGCTGATGGTAAACTTGGTCGCCCTTGTCGTATCTATGCGCCAGTAGGTACTCATGAAACCCTACTGGCTTACCTTGTGCGTCGATTATTAGAAAATGGTGCAAATACCTCGTTTGTAAATCGTATCGCTGACACCACCATCTCCTTAGATGAATTAGTTGCCGATCCGGTTAAAGAGATCAATAAAATTGCGCAAGCTGAAGGACAAATCGGACTTTCACATCCTAAAATCCCGCTCCCAATGCAGCTTTATGGTGATGAGCGTAAAAATTCACCGGGGATTGATATGTCTAATGAGCATCGTTTAGCCTCATTATCCAGTGCATTACTGACCTCTGCGATGGAAAAAATTCACAGCCATCCGCTCATTGGTGGTGAGTGTAATAGTGCAGAAGAAGTAATTGCACCACAATCTATACTCAATCCGGCAAATCACACCGATGTCGTCGGTACAGTACGTGAAACAACGGCCGCCGAAGCTAATTTTGCTTTAGATATTGCCCAAGAAAATGGTGAAATTTGGTTTGCAACCCCACCTGCGGAAAGAGCGGCGTTTTTAGTCCGCACAGCAGAACTGATGGAACAGCAAATGGGTCCATTAATGGGGGTCTTAGTCAGAGAAGCGGGTAAAACCTATAGTAATGCTATTGCAGAAGTGCGTGAGGCGATTGATTTTCTTTATTATTACTCAGCACAAGTGGCAAATGATTTTGATAATAATACCCATCGTCCTTTAGGCCCTGTTGTCTGTATTAGTCCTTGGAACTTCCCATTAGCCATCTTTAGTGGACAAATTGCAGCGGCGTTAGCGGCAGGTAATACCGTACTGGCCAAACCTGCGGAGCAAACCCCTCTGATTGCTTTTAAAGCCGTAGAACTATTTTATCAAGCAGGAGTACCTCGCAGTGCATTACAACTCTTACCGGGTCAAGGGGAGACCATTGGTGCACAATTAGTGGCAGATGAACGCGTGCGTGGTGTGATGTTTACAGGCTCTACCGAAGTTGCCCACATTTTGCAAAAAACCTTAGCGGGTAGACTCGATAGCGAAGGTCGCCCTGTTCCTTTAATTGCTGAAACAGGTGGCTTAAACGCTATGATTGTCGACTCTTCTGCCTTAACGGAACAAGTGGTCACTGACGTTATGGCCTCTGCTTATGATAGTGCGGGTCAACGTTGTTCTGCTTTGCGTATTCTCTGTATTCAAGAAGAAGTGGCTGATAGCACGATTGAAATGTTAAAAGGTGCAATGGCACAAGCCATAATAGGTGATCCAAGTCTCTTATCAACAGATATCGGCCCTGTAATTGATAAAGAGGCAAAAGCGGGTATTGAAAAACATATTCAAACTATGCGCACAGCGGGTTTTGACGTTTATCAAGCAACCTATAATCAACTTGCTAAACAGACTGAAAATAACAGTACTTTTGTACCTCCTACCTTAATTGAGTTAGATAAAATTAGCTCACTTAAAAAAGAGATTTTTGGCCCTGTACTGCACGTCGTACGTTACTCAAGCCAAGATCTGCCTGCTTTATTAGATGAAATTAATGCGACTGGATATGGATTAACGATGGGGGTTCATACCCGTATTGATGAAACTATCGCTTATGTAGCGACTCATGCAAAAGTAGGAAATTTATATGTGAACCGCAATATGGTAGGTGCTGTTGTCGGGGTACAACCTTTTGGTGGTGAAGGCTTATCGGGCACGGGGCCAAAAGCTGGAGGCCCTGCTTATCTGTATCGTTTATTATCAAAACGTCCTGAAAATGCCATAACACAAACCTTAGCACGTCAAGATGAAACATTACCCCTTGATGCCTCTATGCGACAAAAGTTATTACAAACCTATCATCACTATATGACGTGGTTAGCAAATAAAACGGAACCTGCACATTATCAGGCGCTAGAAGAATACGCCAATGCATCACAAGCTGGCACATTGCGCGTATTGCCGGGGCCTACTGGCGAGCGTAATACCTATCAATTAGTCCCTTGTGGCAAGGTGCTTTGTCTCTCAGATAATGAGCAAGATATATTTACTCAGTTAGCGGGAGTCTTTGCATCAGGATGCCATGCTATTGTCCATAATGCTGTTTTCTCCCAAAAAACCTATCGTGAATTGCCTGATATGATCAGAAAAGCAATCACACTCACGGACAACTGGCAAGATGAGTCACTAAGCATTAATGCCGTTATTTATCATGGCGATAGTGATCAGTTAAAAGAAACTTGTCAGCAAATTGCACAACGTAAAGGGGCTATTATTTCAGTACAAGGCTTCTCACGTGGTGAGACAGCATTGTTATTAGAGCGTTTATTGCATGAACGAGCATTAAGCGTCAATACCGCCGCTGCCGGAGGCAATGCCAGCTTAATGACAATCAGTTAAACCCAGCGTTCTCTTTCTCACTTTATTTTTGAGACCACCTTTAACTTACTTATCTATTAAAGGTGGTTTTTTTATTTCTGGAATAAAAAATAAAAAGGAGCAACATAATGTTACCCCTTTTTTTAGGTCTCTCTTGAATGCGATTAGTGACCACTACTCATCGAGGTTGGCGTTTGGCACCAATCAAGATATTGCTCATACTTACGTAGGGCAATGTTGTAGTTACTAAATGCGGAGGGAGTGAGCTTTTTACTCAAGTCTGACTGAATTTTCTCTGTCGTAAATTCTTGACGAGGAAAATTAGTGGAAGTCAGCAATTCATCGAGTCGACGTAAACGAACCACATACTCACGAACAGTACTGTGGCTCATCTCCGTTTGTTCGAACAAATACTGCTTAAAAGACATAATGTCAAAGTAATCAGTTTCACTATTACAGTAAATCTCACTACAAAAACGGCACAGCGCAGAAAACTTTCCTTGCAAGGTTTCCCATGTTTCATCATCAATTAAATCTGTCATTTCAGAAATGGCTTCTTTATTGATAACTTGGCGATTGAATACGAGAGAAATCCGATCAAGCGCCTTATGGCAATGCAAACAATGAGTTTGGCTGTGTTTATAGTCTTTAATGTAACGGCTTAGCGGCCGTTTCTTTTGTGTTGAAACAGACATAAGAGATAAAGCCCTGTGTTGTAGTCTTAATAAATAAAAACAAAAATAAGCAAAACTTCTATTTCTCTGGGTTTAAGCGTGCTCGCAGCCTTTTGATTGCTTGGCTGTGTAGCTGACTTACGCGGGATTCCCCGACATTAAGCACTGCGCCTATTTCTTTCAAATTAAGTTCTTCCTGATAATACAGGGTAAGAACCATTTTTTCCCTTTCGGGAAGCAATTCTATCGCGTCTATGACTCTTTGGCGAATATCACTTTCCAATAACATTTGTAAAGGATTGTCATCGTGATCTTCGTCTTGAGACGGTTCACAGCTTTCACCGTAAATTTCATGCCATTCGTCATAAGAGAACAACTGGCTGTTATTTGTATCCAATAGGATCTGCCGGTATTCTGCTAACTCAATCTGCAAATGATCAGCAACTTCCTGTTCTGATGGTGGTCGTCCTAGATCCTGCTCTAACTGATGAATGGATTGTGTCACTTCTCTTGCATTACGGCGCACACTGCGGGGCGCCCAATCACGACTTCGTAGCTCATCTAACATAGAGCCTCGAATACGTTGCACAGCATAAGTAGTAAAGGCGGCACCTTGCATTGAGTCATAACGCTCAACGGCATTCAGTAGGCCAATCCCCCCTGCTTGCAAAAGATCATCCAATTCAACACTCGCAGGTAACTTGACCTGTAATCGTAATGCTTCATGGCGAACCAAAGGGACATATCGCTCCCAGAGGCTATTTTTGTCCATCACGCCTTCGGCGGTATACAAATCACTCACAACAAAAGACACCTTTGGATAAAAGACCGGAAACCATTATCCGACGAAATAGTGTTAGCAATCGGCTGAACAGTGAAGCAAAAGCCCCTCTTTTTCACCTATGCTAAATTTTCAGCGAAAATTGGGTTTTCATTGATAATTTAATTTGTTATTGCATTACAAGTACATACTGTACCTTAAGATGGGTCATACTAATCCGCAGAAAAACCGTTAAATAAATTGATATTTTGTCTTATTGAAAGAAATGTATTCATCAAATCTGTATTTTGTTGATAAAAAAATAACATATAAATCATATTACTTATCTTTTATCTATTTTTACCTACAACCCATCAATGGGAATACCTATCCATAATTAATAAAAAAAACAATTGTTTTGATGAAAAAACACCCACAACCAAAATGGCTGTGGGTGGGATCTGAAGATGAGTTTAATGAAGGATTAACGTAACAGAGACAGAACAGTTTGTGGTACTTGGTTTGCTTGAGCCAGTACAGCAGTACCTGCTTGTTGCAAGATTTGATTTTTACTCATATTGGACACTTCTGTCGCATAGTCAGCATCTAAGATACGGCTACGTGAAGCAGATAAGTTATTAACAGTGTTGTTTAAGTTATTGATAGTAGATTGGAAACGGTTTTGAATTGCACCTAATTTAGAGCGGCTTTCATCAACCTTACTAATTGCGTTATCTAAAGTTGCTAAAGCGTTATCCTTAACATTTAAAACTTTAACATCTTTACCTGCATCTGCAGTAAATTTAGTGGTTTTACTACCAGTAAACTCAACTTCACCAGTAGTAGTACCTGATTTTAATGTAAAGTCTGATTTGCTTACTACGTACTCGTCGCTACCATCATTTAAGACAACTTTACTAGCAGAAACCTTACCATCTACTTTATACTCTTTTACTGAAATACCAGTCGCATATTTTGCACCACCTGAAACACCGATATCTTTCGCATCGATTGCATCACCTGCTGCTGTAACCCCTTTTTTCTCTGTTTTAGCATCAAACAGTTTATCACTAGCAACACCTAATGTGTCGTTATCAATTTTATCTAAATTGAATTCAATCACTTCATTGTCATTAGTACCCACTTGAATGGTCATTTTTGACTTTTCACCACTCAACACTTTTACACCGTTAAACTGAGTTTGTTCTGAAACACGATTGATTTCATCTAAACGTTGATTAACTTCGTTTTGGATAGAGTTGATATCTGAGTTAGAGTTAGTCCCGTTTTTCGCTTGAACGGTTAATTCACGAATACGTTGTAAGTTATTGTTGATTTCGTTCAATGCACCTTCAGTGGTTTGAGACACTGAAATACCATCATTCGCATTACGAGATGCTTGAGTTAAACCGTTAATATTTGAAGTGAAACGGTTAGCAATAGCTTGACCTGCCGCATCGTCTTTCGCGCTGTTAATACGCATACCTGAAGATAAACGTTCAATTGCATTACCAAGTGCGCTTTGTGAACGATTTAGATTATTTTGAGTGACTAAAGACAGATAATTAGTATTAATAACTTGTGCCATACAATATTCCTTCAATTTTATTTGAAAATTTTTAATTAATAGGTTTGTTATTACACTCCTGTAATAACGTTGCCTAAACACTATCGTCATTAAATCGAAGGTATTTATGTGTTTTCGCGTCGCGAAAATAGTAAAAAAAGCCAATTAATTAATTTATAAGAGATAATGACTAGCAGAAAAAACAAAAATAGATGGAGAGAAAAAAATAAACTAAAACAGAGTGAGTTTAAATATAAAATAAAATGACAAAAAAGACCCTCAGATGAGGGCCTTTGATATAGAAAGGTATCTTTTGTGTCAGGGTACGAATTAACGTAACAGAGACAGAACAGTTTGTGGTACTTGGTTTGCTTGAGCAAGTACTGAAGTACCCGCTTGTTGCAAGATTTGACCACGGCTCATGTTAGAAACTTCTGTTGCATAGTCAGCATCTAAGATACGGCTACGTGAAGCAGATAAGTTGTTAACAGTGTTGTTCAGGTTGTTGATAGTAGATTCAAAACGGTTTTGAATCGCACCTAATTTAGAACGGCTTTCATCAATGGTATTGATAGCTTTGTCTAAAGTTGCTAAAGCGTCATCTTTAACGTCTAAAGTTTTAACTTCTTTAGCATCAGCCTCAGCAAATACTGTTTTTGAAGCACCTGCTTTCAGTGCTAATTTGTCATCACCATTTTTTTCTAAATCAGATTTATTAACAACAAATTTGTCACCAGCGTCATCTTCAATGATAACTTTATTAGCATCTGCAGTACCATCTACATTATATGCAGCAGCAGATTTTACAGTACCATTAGTACCGTCACCGAAATCCGCACCAGCAGCTAAAGTTTTAGCATCTGTAATTGCAGTACCTTCTTTAATTTCACCTTTTGTCACTGTAGTTTCAGTGAACAGTTTATCACTAGCAACACCTAATGTATCGTTATCAACTTTATCTAAGTTAAATTTGATAGTTTCATTATCGTTAGTACCAACTTGGATAACCATTTCTGATTTCTCACCGCTCAGTACTTTAACGCCGTTAAACTGAGTTTGTTCAGAAATACGGTTGATTTCGTCTAAACGTTCTTTCACTTCGTTTTGGATAGAAGTGATATCTGAATTAGAGTTAGTACCGTTTTTCGCTTGAACAGTTAACTCACGGATACGTTGTAAGTTATTGTTGATTTCGTTTAATGCACCTTCAGTTGTTTGAGCGATAGAGATACCATCGTTCGCATTACGTGAAGCTTGAGTTAAACCATTTACGTTTGAAGTGAAACGGTTAGCAATTGCTTGACCCGCTGCATCGTCTTTTGCACTGTTGATACGTAGACCAGAAGACAGACGCTCGATTGCACTTCCTAAAGTTCCCTGAGATTTGTTCAGGTTGTTTTGAGTTACCAGGGATAGATAGTTGGTATTAATGACTTGTGCCATAGCTAGATTCCTTTAAAATCAAGTCGATAAAATAAAAGTTTGCCTATTCATTTACGGTGTCAATCACCGGCAACAAGTTTATCGGCACCCCAGATACAACCTTTAACTTTTCCAACAAATTTTTCTGTGATTTTTTATAGAATCGTCATTAACTAAATGATATATAAAGAAATTAATTTATTATTTTTTTATATTATTTTTATCAATTCCCGTCATAAACCTTTTTTCTTATGCAAAATTCGACTTTAGTATTCAATGACAATAAAAGGCTTCTATATGGCGGTCTGTTTCCCTCATCAAAAATAGTAAATAGACGTAAACTTTTCGCCAATTCTTCCGATAACGCTGTGTAGGGATTATTTTACGAACACAGAAAGGAGACCAGTATGGCTGGTATTAGTGCACTAGGAATAGGCTCAAAGCTGCCACTTGGCGAGACATTAATGCAATTAGAAGCAGCAGAAAATAAGCGCCTTGAACCTTTAGACAAACAGATGAAAAGCTACGATGCACAAATTACTGCATATGGAAAAATTCGTAGCCAATTAGATAAATTACAGAAAGCATCTGAAGAATTAAAAAAATTCGATAAAATCGTCGCCACCAAAGTTGATGATGAGTTTGATGCCTTTAAAGTAACCACTGATGGTAAAGCAAGCATTGGTAATTATACGGTCTCGGTAACAGAGCTTGCCCATGCTCAAACACTGAAATCAAAAGCCGTCAGTGATATCAAAGATCCTATTGGTGAAACATTAGGTGAAGGCAAAACACGGACTTTAGTGATCACCCAAAAAGGTGAAAAAGAGCCTTTAAAAATAGAGTTAACAGACAGCCAAACTTCTATTATTGAATTACGTGATGCTATCAATAAAAAAGAAGGCAACGTTTCTGCCACTATTGTAAAAGCCCAAGATGGCGTTAACCATTTAGTTCTGACTTCTCGTAAAGAAGGTACAGATTCTCAAATGGAAATCACTGTTGAAGGTGATAGTAAGCTTAACGATTTTATTAGCTACTCCACTGAAAAAACCAGTGGTGCAATGACAGAGATCGTTAAAGCAAATAATGCAAAGTTAACGATTAATGGGATTGAAATTGAACGTCAAACTAATGAAATTAAAGATGCGCCTGAAGGGATCACATTAAATCTTAAGAAAAAAACCAATGATAATAAAGATGGCGTAGATAAGCCTGAAATTATTACGGTTGCGCGTGATATTGAGCCAATGAAAAAGGCCATAAAAGCCTGGACAGACGCTTATAATGAATTAAATAAAACCTATAAAGATTTCACCAAGTACACCCAAGTTGAAAAAGGTGAAGATGCCTCTAAAGACAATGGTGTGTTATTAGGTGATACCACTAGCCGGATGATTATGTCTGAGCTAAAAAGCTTTATCACTCGTTCTCAATCTTCATCTGAGATTGATACCCTTAATAAAATGGGCATTAAATTTAAAGTTGATGGCACATTAGAAGTTGATGATAAAAAACTCGATAAAGCATTAAAAGAAAAACCCGCTAACGTCAAAGAGTTTTTTATGGGGGATGGTAAAGAAACAGGTTTTGGTACTCAAACCTATAATTACCTGAAAAAAACGCTGCAATCCAACGACGGAACACTTGATATTGCCACTGATGGTGTTAAAAAACGTAAAAAATCGTTAGATAACCAAATTAAAAATACCAAACGTACTATTGAAGCGACGATGGAACGTTATAAAAAACAGTTTCAATTATTAGATAAAATGGTCAACTCCATGACTAACTCAAGTGCATCAATTGAACGTTTATTACGTTAATTTTTAAGTAGGATATTAGGATATTATGTATCAACAATCAGCCAGTAAAATGTATGCTCAAATTGATGTTGAAAGTGAGATTTTAAATGCTTCACCTTACCAGCTGATCCAAATCCTATTTAATGGGGCGCTAAGCGCCCTTCGCCGTGCATTAATATTAATGGAACAAGGAAATATCGCCGGTAAAGGAGAAAATATTTCTAAAGCCATTAACATTATTGGCAACGGCTTAAAACAGGGGCTGGATAAAGAAAAAGGGGAAGAGCTTGCTGAAAATTTAGCATTACTTTACGACTATATGATCACTCAACTACTCGATGCCAATTTAAAAAATAATCCAGAAAAAATTCATGAAGTCATCAAGTTATTAACTGAAATTTCTGATGCTTGGCAACAAATTGGCACACAGATTAATTCTTATTAAAAAGCGTGGACAGCAAATATGGATATAATGGCAGCTTACGAGCAGGTTTTGAAATTAAGTGAGCAAATGTTAACGCTTGCCAAAAATCAGCAGTGGGATCAGCTGATAGAAATGGAAATGGATTATTTAAAAAGTGTAGAAATTATCACTAAGATGATAAAACCCACTGAGGGTGAGCTGATAATACAACAGCAGCTCACCAATATGTTAAAGAAAATACTCGAAAATGAAAATGAGACGCGAAATTTATTACGAGCAAGATTAGATAAGCTCGCTGTTTTAATAAGACAGACTGAACAAGAGCAGAGGGTACAAAATAGCTATGGTCAGTTTTCAGAGCATAGTTATTATCCTGATCTCAATCTAAAATAACTTTCCTCTGCGCCAAAAGCGGTTTTATTAGCTAATGGCGTCTTTATTTACCGAGTTATATCTTGCTATACGATATTATTTGTTATCGGTAACGTTGTGACAATTAAATGATATGATATAAAAATAACATAATAAAAACTCAATTTATTACACTATATCATTAGACTATCGCTATCATCACCTACTCTTCCCCATCTATTTGTTCTCCATTTACTGATATCATCACCGATAAATAAAAATCGCCTACACATGGCAGGCGATAAACTTACTGTTTCAAATAGATAATAAATGATTTATTTGATCACATCGTAGAGTTGAGGGTTTGCAAAATAGTCTGCGGTTAATGCCATAGAAGGCTCATATTGTGCCCCATATATATCAGAGAATGCTTTACCCTCTTTACCTAATGAAACTTTACGTTCATCATCACCGCTACTTTCATATATGGAATAAGTTTTACGGCGCATAGCAATATATTTATCCACATCATTTTTAATATCAGTATGATGCTCAAATATCTCCTTATCAGTTAATTCTAGCTTGTTCGCTAATTGACATCCCCAACGTGTTAAACATCTTTCTGCAAAATGTCGCACAATTAACCCCGGTGAAAATAGTGCATTTTTACCTTCACTACCATCAATAGCAGCATTGCCTACTAAGGTCGCATGGCGTCCAGAAAGCGGGAAAATATGCATTTTCGTCTCAGCAGTCACTGTTGGAATAACGCAAGCAAATCCTTTTGAGCGTTCATCAATGGCATAAAATCCGACATATTCCTTAACATTGCTACCTAGTGTCACCTTTTCTGGTTGGAAATTAAGTGGCCCTGGAACTGGGTCAATAGCAAAAATATTGACTGGAATATCTTTTAATAGGGGATCTTTTAACATGGCATTGGCAAGCATATGACAGGTGATGCCACCACGGCTCCAACCAATTAAATTCACTTGGGTGGGAATGATGCCATCTTTGCGAAAGGTACGAATAATTTGTTGCTGAAGTTGTTGTTGAGTGACATAGCGGTCACCATAATTATATTTACGCCATAAAAAAGAGCCGGTCACTTCAACATCTTCAATGGGAATGCCCGCTTTTTTCAGTTGATTATATTGTTGTTCTGTTAACTTTTCACGTTGCCAGTCAAAGTTGCCTTTCATTAAGCACAGTGCATGTTCAACATTTTCTTCCCATCCACTGCCAAATAAAGAGCCTTTTATATCTGAATAATTAGGGCTTTCAACCCATAAATCATCTTCTTGCAAATTACCGCTACCTGGGCCATCTACAATAAACCACTGAGCAAATTCGCGATCTAGATTATTATGCGCCAAGGTGGAAACAAGCTCACCTTGCCAATAAACAGGATTATTATGATTATTATTATCAAAAGATGAAGCGCCGGTACCACATAAATAAACGGTTAATACTGTCATAATTAAAAATTCCTTGTATGTTTTACTAAAAAATCAAAATATGATCTCTATTTCCTTGTATCGAGCTATTCCTTAGCTCAAGTAAACTTTAACGACGACACTTTTTTTATTCAAATATAAAAAAGTCATTATCACAGTTCAGATCACATAATTAATAACTATTTAAGTTAAGTTGTATATTAATTGCTGTATAGCCATCTTAATTAAACTAATGCTATTCATTATCTGCTTTTTTAGCGAAAAAATTATTTTGATTATAAAAATAATATCGAATATTTCACGAAGTTAAGAGACTAAATCTTAATAGATTTATGATTTATTGTGATAGTGAAGAGAGTGGTTAAAAATAAATCATTAACGAAGTGTTTATTTTTCTTCTTACCGTTGAAGTTGAGATAAAAACAAAAAAATCTCGCTAATGATCTTAGCGAGATTTTTATCAATTGATACGCTTATAAACGATTAAATGCCACAACTCTCACCGCAGGAATATCAGCTTGAGCCCCTTGTGCAACTTCCTGACATGCTTTTTCTAACGCAATATGGGGTGTGATCCCACTCTCAGTTTCTACTATTTTATGCCCGGCGTAGGTATCACCATTTCTGGAACGCACTTTATACGCAATAAACCAATATTCCATATCATCACCGTTTACGTTATTAATCATAAAATTACCATAACGGTTTATGACTAACGTTAATGTGATAATAATCAATAATTTTCAGTTTTTTCGTATCAGGTTGATAAAAATGATAACAGCGTACAGATCTAGCGATTAGCTTCCATTTCAGTTTGTATCATTTTCTTAATTTTTGTGGCTTTTTCAAAATGATCTAATTTATGCGTCATTATCCACCAAGTTGCCGCTTCCATTAATAATTCAGGATCATCATTTTTATTAGCAAAAAAAGCATAAAAAGAGAGGCCTACCCCTTATCCCTTTTGTGCTATTTTTGTATCACATACTTGGATGATTTTTTGCTGTAACATTCTGCGCATCGTTTGTGTCACTCAGTGCGTTGTTAGTTAGTACAGCTTACATAGGAAGTATTGTCTTGTGAAGATGAAAATGACGAAAAGGGTTTTATTAAAAATGAGCGTTTTAAAGTTGATTAATTTAATTATATTTATATAAAAATATAAAACAATCTAAATAAGAGTATCTAATTAAAAATCTTATTTAATTAATATAAAACCCACATTTACCTATCGGGATTAAAACACTATTTTTAATTATTTCTTTTAGAGAACATCGGATAGTAAAATAAACTCACTTTAAGAAAGTCTAAATTAGATATATTAAAGAACATATTTATTTAACATTAAATAAATAAAAGGTGTATTATATAATATTGTTTTGTTATTTATCCTCTAAAAAAGAATAAAGGAATAATGATATGAAAAAAGTATTACTCAGTCTTGCTATGCTGAGTGTAATATCAACGCCAGTATTGGCTAAAACGCCTGTTGCTAACTTAAAAATCAATGGTGATATTAAACCACCAACTTGTACTATTAATGGTGGCAATGTTGATTTAGTCTACAATCTAGGGAATATTTCACCGTCCGTGATACCTAACGATATGACCTATAATCAACTTCCATCTATTTCGAATACACTGACAGTGACATGTGACTCATCAACTTTTTTAACTTTTAGAGCAACTGACGGCTATCCTAATTCCTTTATCCAAACTCCTGATATGAATATCAATTTTAGAGCACACGCTTTTAATTTAGTGGATAGTGCCGATACATCTAAAACCGTAGGTGGAATTACATACTGGTGGAAGAATGTAACAGTTGATGAAAAAGATGCTTATCTTTCACGAGCTAATGATGGCAGTTATGATAATGGTAATTGGTCTCGTGAGTACGAAATGGTAAAAGGTGCTACCGTTGGATGGACTGCTGAACAACAAAAATATGTCTCTCCTGATAAGCTTAACTTATTGTCTGGAAAGGCTTTTAAAGCTACATTCTATAATGATAATCAAATAGTGTATAATGTTGCGCAAACTTATTTGCACTCAAAAAAAATGTTAACGGAAGATGGCATTGATCTTACCATGGGTCTTGATTATACAGGCCAAGTGATTCTCGCTTTTAACTTTGGTGTCTAAATTTTAGAATAATTGATAATCACAATATAACCACATAAACATTTATATTGTGATTATCTTTTTATATTAATATGAATGAATACTATTTATGTATGAAAGTCACATCAAACAAGACATATTTATGATGCTTAGATGACTGAGAACGATCAAGGCCCAATATTGCTATTAAGCCAAACATTGAATGATCCTGTCCCCTATATGTCCCCATTGAGCCACAACAAAGATAATATTCTTTTATCTCAATGAGTTAACTTTATCACACCTGCATTGACATAATCTCTTGATAAGCGGCGACCAGCTTATTACGCACTTGTACGCCCATTTGTAATGAAATACTGGATTTTTGCATATCCACCATCACATCATTTAATTCAACGCCGGGCGTACCTAACGTAAATGCTTGTACTTTGTTGGTTGCATTAACACGAGTTTCGTTAATTTTACCTACTGCTTGAACCAACTGAGTTGCAAATCCTGCCTGTACTGGCTGGGGTTTGGCAATATTGGATGCTTGTAAAGTTTGAATTTGCATTTTATCCAGAACACTTTCAATAGCTGGAATTGACATATAAACCTCTGCGTTAATCATCTAATTCAATTTTTGAATCAATGTCATAGTAAGTAGGTGAACCAACACGCTTACCGAGTAATACCCTAACACAGGGGCTTCATTCCAAAGCGAGTAATTAACGCAAAAGTTAAAGGCTAATTACGCCATTAAATGAAACGCAAAAGGCCAATAATGAGACACCTGAGAGTAGGTTTATTTATTTGCGTAAGGGGAGTCTGTTTTGTTACGCCACGCTTTTAGTATTCATCCCGAACTACAAGGCAAGGATTGTCTATGAATGCCGAAAAAACCGACGTTGTGAACCAGAAAAAAGGTTTTAACGCCATTATTAACCGGATAAAAGCCGATCCGAAAATTCCGCTTATTATTGCGGGATCGGCGGCGATTGCCATTTTTGTTGCTGCTTTTTTATGGCTACAAAGCCCTGATTATAAAGTGCTTTATAGTAATCTTAGTGATAAAGATGGTGGCGAAATTGTCACACAGTTAACACAAATGAATGTACCCTATCGCCTATCACAAAATGGTTCTGCGATTATGGTACCTGACAATCAGGTTCATGAATTACGCCTGAAACTCGCACAAGCGGGGCTTCCAAAAGGTGGAGCTGCCGGTTTTGAACTACTTGATAAAGAAAAGTTTGGGATCAGCCAGTTCAGTGAACAGATTAACTATCAACGTGCACTTGAAGGGGAGCTTGCTCGTACCATCGAAACCTTAGGTCCAGTGCAAAATGCTCGTGTTCATTTAGCATTGCCTAAACCCTCTCTTTTTGTTCGTGAGCAAAAATCACCTTCTGCTTCTGTAACAGTAGGTCTGCTGCAAGGTAGAGCCTTGGACGAAGGTCAAATTAATGCCATCGTACATATTGTAGCAAGTAGTGTTGCAGGTATGCCCGATAGTAATGTGACCATTGTTGATCAAAGCGGTAAGTTATTAACACAGCCCGATGCTTTAGGTCGTGATCTTAATTCTATTCAACTCAAATATGTCCAAGAGTTGGAAAGTCGCTACCAGCAACGTATTGAAACACTATTAGGCCCTATTGTTGGGCGTGGTAATGTTCATGCGCAGGTCACCGCTCAAGTTGATTTTTCTCATACAGAAGAAACCGCTGAAGAGTACAAGCCTAATCAGCCCCCTAACCAAGCTGCAGTACGCTCAAAACAAGTGAGCCAAAGTGAGCAAAATGGAGGCATGTTAGCTGGCGGTGTGCCCGGTGCGTTATCTAATCAACCTGTTGCACCACCGCAAGCGCCGATTGAAAAAGCCAAAGACACGGCGGCTGATGAGAAAGCAACATCTACCAATGCTAATCGTTCAATGACGCGTAATCCAAACAGCAATAGCCGTTTAGATGAAACAACCAACTATGAAGTAGATCGTCGTATTCGTCATGTTAAACGACCTGTTGGCAATATTGAGCGCCTTTCTGTTGCGGTAATCGTCAATTACAAAACCGTAGAAGACAAGAAAAAAGCAACAGAAGGTGAAGAGCCTATTGTCGAAAATAAACAAGTTCCGTTAACCGATGAACAGCTTCAACAAATTGAAAGTTTAGTACGTGAAGCGATGGGTTATTCCCAAGAGCGCGGTGACTCTTTAAGTGTGGTTAATTCTCAATTTAACGATACCGAAGAGCCAGTGATTAGCGTTCCTATGTGGGAAAATCCACAAATATTGGCTAAAGCATTAGATTTAGGCCGCTGGTTATTGCTTGTTATCATCGCGCGGATCTTATGGCGTAAATTAGTGAAACCGCAACTTGAAAAACGCCGTGAAGCAGAAGTCGCCGCACAAAAAGCGATTTTGAAAACCAAGCTTGAAGTGACAGATGATGTCAACGAAGCCGAATTAGATGAAGAATCAAGACGTAAACAAGCACGTCAACGTGTTAGTGCCGAATTACAAAGCCAACGCATTCGAGAGATGGCAGAAAAAGATCCTCGTGTTGTAGCCATGGTAATTCGTCAATGGATGAGTAAAGAACAATGAGTAATGACTTAACTGGAACCGAAAAAAGCGCCGTTATGTTACTGACATTGGGTGAAGATCGCGCAGCAGAAGTATTTAAACATCTAACGACACGTGAAGTGCAACAACTGAGTATTGCGATGTCTTCTATGCGTCAGATCTCCAATCAACAACTCATTGATGTGATGGCAAGCTTCGAAGAAGATGCTGTTCAGTATGCAGCATTAAATGTGAATGCTAATGATTATTTACGCTCTGTACTTGTTAAAGCCTTAGGTGAAGAGCGTGCTAATAATCTGCTCGATGAGATCTCAGAAACCCGTGAAACCACAACAGGTATTGAGACACTTAACTTTATGGAGCCACAAATGGCTGCCGATATTATCCGTGATGAACATCCACAGATTATCGCCACCATTTTAGTTCACTTAAAACGTGGTCAAGCTGCTGATATTCTTGCTCTGTTTGATGAAAAATTACGTAATGACGTTATGTTACGTATCGCAACATTCGGTGGTGTTCAGCCATCAGCCTTAGCTGAATTAACGGAAGTACTGAACAATTTACTTGATGGTCAAAATCTCAAACGTAGCAAAATGGGTGGTGTTCGTACTGCAGCTGAAATTATCAACTTGATGAAAAGTCAGCAAGAAGAAAATGTTATCACCGCAGTACGCGATTACGACGGCGAATTGGCACAGAAAATTATCGACGAAATGTTCCTGTTCGAAAACCTTATCGATATCGACAACCGTTCAATTCAGCGCATTCTACAGGAAGTGGAATCCGAATCCTTGGTTGTGGCATTAAAAGGTTGCGATCAAGAACTACGCGATCATTTCCTCAACAATATGTCGCAGCGTGCTGCTGAAATTATGCGTGATGACTTGGCGTCTCGTGGACCTGTTCGCATGTCTCAAGTGGAAGCTGAGCAAAAAGCAATTCTGCTTATTGTACGTCGCTTAGCTGAGAGCGGTGAAGTTGTTCTTCATGGAGGAGACGATACCTATGTCTGATAAAAATACTGATACAAACTGGAAGCCTTGGGTTCCAAAAGAACTTATTGACTGGGAATTAAAAGTCAAGGAAGACACGGGGTTAGACGAGAAGGAAGACGAAAATCAAGAAAAAGAAGTCGTTCAGCAACAGAAAGTCCTCGAGCAAATTAATATGCTTGATGACATGAAAGAAAAGGCTCAAAAACTGGGCCATGCTGAAGGCTTTGAGGCAGGGAAAAACCAGGGTTATCAGGAAGGCTATCAGGCAGGATTACAATCGGGTATCGAAGAAGGTATCCGTCAAGGCATTGCTAAACAAGAACCTTTTATTAATGAATGGCAAGGCTTATTAGCTGAATTTAGGCATTCATTAAATGGTTTAGATAGTGTTATTGCCTCACGATTAATGCAGATAGCACTCACAGCAGCCAAAGAAGTACTTGGACAACCTGCGGTCTGTGATGGCTCTGCATTACTTGCTCAAATTACACTAATGTTGCAACAAGAGCAGATGTTTGCAGGGGATCCACAGCTACGGATTAACCCTAAACATATCCCTCTGATTGAAAAGGAATTAGGCGATTCTCTTACCGCCCACGGTTGGAAAGTGGTGGCTGATAATAGTATCCATGTAGGGGGATGCCGTGTTGTAACCAATGATGGTGATCTTGATTCCACAATTGCGACACGTTGGCATGAATTGTGTCGTCTTGCTGCACCGGAGGCGTTGTAATGACCGCAAGATTGGGGCGTTGGTTAGAAAAGCTCAATGAAGCAGAATCTCGTTTAAATAAAATTCCGCGCATACGCCAATATGGTCGCTTAACCCGTGCTACAGGCTTAGTCATGGAAGCTAAGGGGCTAGTTATGCCCCTTGGCTCTACCTGCTTAATAGAACGTACCATTGGTAAAACGGTTGAAGAAGTTGAAAGTGAAGTCGTCGGATTTAACGGTAGCCAAATGTTACTCATGCCACTACAAGAAGTGGAAGGATTAACCCCAGGTGCTCGAGTCTACGCTCAATCGATCCCCGGTCGTGAAGGCGAAGGCCGACAATTGCCCCTTGGTGATGCCTTATTAGGCCGCGTACTTGATGGCTCTGGTGATCCGCTAGATGGTTTACCGCCGCCAGATACCAGTTATCGAGCCCCACTGATTACACCACCTATCAACCCATTACAACGTACCCCTATTACAGATGTACTTGATGTGGGTGTACGTGCCATCAATGCACTACTTACGGTCGGCCGTGGCCAACGTATGGGACTCTTTGCCGGCTCAGGTGTCGGGAAAAGTGTTCTATTAGGTATGATGGCGCGTTTTACTCAAGCCGACGTCATTGTCGTGGGGCTTATTGGTGAACGTGGTCGTGAAGTTAAAGACTTCATAGAGAATATCCTAGGTAAAGAAGGATTAGCACGCTCAGTGGTAGTAGCAGCACCTGCTGATGTTTCGCCACTCTTACGAATGCAAGGTGCTTCTTATGCAACCCGTATTGCCGAAGATTTTCGTGATCGCGGTAAACATGTTTTATTAATTATGGATTCGTTAACTCGCTATAGCATGGCGCAGCGTGAAATTGCCTTAGCCGTTGGTGAACCGCCGGCGACAAAAGGTTATCCCCCTTCTGTATTTGCAAAATTACCCGCACTTGTTGAGCGTGCCGGTAATGGCGTTGATGGTGGTGGCTCCATTACTGCTTTCTATACCGTGTTAACAGAAGGTGACGATCAGCAAGATCCAATCGCTGATTCTGCCCGTGCTATTTTGGATGGCCATATCGTGCTTTCGCGTTCACTGGCGGAATCGGGTCACTACCCTGCTATTGATATTGAAGCGTCCATTAGCCGTGCGATGACCTCACTGATTGATAAAACACATTATCGCCGAGTACAAGTATTTAAGCAGCTATTATCCAGTTATCAGCGCAATCGCGACTTAATTAATGTAGGGGCTTATGCTGCAGGCAGTGATCCTATGCTGGATAAGGCGATTGCCCTTTATCCATCATTAGCAAAATTCTTACAACAAGATATTCAAGAGCAATGTAGCTATCAACATGCTTGTGAACAACTTAATCAACTGATCACACTAGATTCATTCTGAGCATAATCAGAAAAAGTAAAGAGGGTTCCAATGCGGGAGCAGTCACCTTTAGTGACACTGAGGGAACTGGCACAGACAGCGGCAGAACAAGCCGCTGTCCAACTAGCCCAAGTCCGCCAGAGTCATCAACAGATGGAACAGCAACTCAATATGTTGATCGGGTATCAGGATGAATACCGTGTTCGTCTCAACCAGACGTTAAATGTGGGAGGCATGTCATCAGCATCATGGCAAAACTATCAACAATTTCTCAAAACACTTGAATTAACTATCGAGCAACATAAACAACAACTTCGTCATTGGCAAGCGCAACTCGACCTTGCAACGGAACATTGGCGAGAAAAACAGCAACGACTCAATGCGTTTGAGACATTGGAGCAACGCGCTGAAGATAGCCGTAAGCGACAACTTGATCGTATTGAGCAGAAACAAATGGATGAGTACGCACAGCGTAGTACTTTACGGAGAACAACTTGATGGAGATAACGCTTCTGACCATGGATGTCACAGCAACCTCTCCGGGAACGACATCCGCTACAACAAGTCAACCCGGTGATAATGCGTCGACATTTGCACAACTTCTGAGTACTCAACCTCAGAATACACCCAGTGATAAAAAAAACGCCTCTATTTCAGGCCATTCCTCAAAAGAGAATAAGGCGCACAATCACACTGAAAAAAATAAAGACCAACAAAATGATGACGATATTGATACTATTGTCACTGAATATGCGGCATTAGAGGCGCCAGCAACGAAAAATACCCATCTTGCCCTCTCGTTACCTGATAATGAGCAATTTAGCTCAATTCTTGAAAATAAAACGGCCTCTTCATTAATGTCCGCAGAAGAATTAGCGGCAGAACTTCCAGTACAACTTGCTGGGCTTGCAGGGTTAAAATCTACATCGCTTTCAGCCAACCAAGCTCATCAGCCACATTCGTTGGGAACCTCGTTAAAGCATGCTGGGAATGGAAACGAGTTATCTCATCTTATGGCAGAAAATGCCCGTGCTGAGCGTGATCTTGTCGATAAATGGCAACAATTCAATACGCAAGCTAATGCAGATGACAAATCATTGCTTGCTCAATTACGACCTGAAACAGCGTCATTAACCCAACTTGCAACACATGAAGCTCGCCATTTAACAAATGGGCATTCAGCAAAGAAAGTCGATAACGCTTCACTGTTATCTTCCGTGGCAGAAAAAGCGGATGGATTGTTAGCCGATGACAAAGCATCAGCCAATACAAAATTAGCCGATAATCTGGCAAACCAAATAATCGGTAATAACCGTATTGCTGAACGCGATCTACACAATAGATTATCAACCTCTTCGGTGTTTGCCTCTTCATCAGTAGCAAGTCATGCACAACCGTCATCAATGATGCAAGCGCAAATGCACTTTCCTTCGATGCCTACCCCGATGTTAAATGCACAAATAGGCACACCGGAATGGCAACAGCAACTCAATCAGCAAATTGTGATGTTTAGTCGTAATGGTTTACAAAAAGCTGAGCTACGTTTACATCCCGAGGAGTTGGGTTCATTACATATTCGCATGAAAATTGAAGATGGACAGGCTCAATTACATCTTGCCTCTCAAAATGGACAAGTGCGTACTGTGTTAGAAAATTCCCTGCATCATTTGCGTCAAGCGCTCTCTGAAAATGGGATACAACTCACACAAAGTCAAGTGTCTAGCGACAGTCATGACGGTTGGCAACAACAAAATATGTCAGATTCCTCTCAATTTAGTGGAAATGGTGCCGATAATCATCAAAGAAGCGAGGGTAATTCTATGCAATTAGCCTCAGAAACGGCACAAAAGATAACCCTTACGCCTCAAGAGTTAGCCTCTGCTCGTGGTGGTGTCGATATTTTTGCCTAATACAAATGTATTGGGAGGACACACTATGTCAATAAACGTAAGAGTTAATGGTTTTTTCCCTATCTGTTTCTGCCATTAAAAAACAGAAATAGCGGGATAATTAAGGTTGATTTAGATGGATATGGAAGTCCACAAAAGTGAACACGTATCCACTACAAAACAGGAATTTAACTGTCCATGTCTAATTACAGCAATGAACGTAAAAGCTATAGCTTAATTCTGATCATCCTATTATTGGTGATCGCCATTATTGCAGCGGCATTCGGTGGATATAGTTGGTGGGCATTGAAGCATGCTAAATCAGGTACTACGGGCACTAGTCAGCAAAAAGTTATACCGGCCCCCGTTTTTATGTCATTAGAGCCTTTTACCATCAATCTGATTGATGAAGAAGAACATTTAGATCGCGTACTCTACATAGGGATCACGTTACGCTTACATGATGAGAATACACGTAAGCGCTTACATGATTATTTACCCGAAGTTCGTAGTCGCTTGCTACTACTTCTTTCTCGTCAACACGCTAATAAAATTGCAACAGATGCGGGGAAACAACAACTCATGACAGAAATAAAAGAAACGCTGAGACCGACTCTTGTACCGGGTGAATCTGAACAGATCCTCTCCGATGTACTGTTTACCACGTTTATTCTGCGATAATCATTATGAGCGATAATATCCTTTCACAGGCAGAGATAGATGCTCTGCTGAATGATGACACATCAGGTGACGACGCCCAAAAAAGCGCGAACAGGGAACCTGCGATAGCGAAGGATCCGAATGAACCGGATATTCAGCCTTATGACCCGAACACGCAACGTCGTGTCGTTCGAGAACGGTTACAGTCGTTAGAAATTATTAACGAACGTTTTGCGCGTCAATTCCGTATGGGGCTGTTTAATATGCTTCGCCGAAGCCCTGATATCACGGTTGGTGGCATAAAAATTCATCCTTATCATGACTTTGCCCGTAACCTACCTGTACCAACTAATCTAAATTTGGTGCATTTAAAACCGTTACGTGGCACAGCGTTATTTACCTTTGAGCCGAATCTGGTTTATATCGCGGTTGATAACCTGTTTGGTGGCGATGGGCGTTTTCCAATTCCCGTTGAAGGACGCGAGTTCACCAATACAGAGCAGCGTATTATCAACAAAATGTTAAAACTGGCACTTGATGCCTATCGTGATGCTTGGGACTCCATCTTCAAAATTCAAGTTGAATATGTTCGTTCTGAGATGCAGGTAAAATTTACCAATATCACCTCATCACCAAATGACATTGTGGTGACGACACCTTTTCAAGTAGAAATTGGCTCTATGGTAGGGGAATTTAGTATCTGTATTCCTTTTGCCATGATTGAACCGCTACGTGAACGGCTAATCAATCCACCAATTGAAAACCTTCGCCAAGAAGATAGCGTTTGGTTAGACAGTTTAGTAAACCAAGTTAAGCACTCAGAGCTTGAGTTGGTTGCTAATTTTACTGACATTCCGCTGCGTTTATCAAAAGTCCTTACCCTGAAAAAAGGGGATGTGCTCCCTATTGATAAACCAGAAAGATTGATTGCACATGTTGATGGTGTGCCGGTATTAACAAGTCAATACGGTACAGTCCATGGGCAATACGCCCTTCGTGTTGAACATTTAATTAACCCTGTTTTAAACGCTCTGGATGAGGAACAAACCAATGAGTGATGAAAATCGCCCAACTGATAATTCACAATCGGCTGAGGATATGTGGGCTGATGCAATGGAACAGCAAACTGGCAAAAGCCAAGATAATAGTTCCGACGTATTCGAACATCTGTTACCTGAAGATGATACGCTTAATCATCTATCTGATATCAATTTGATTATGGATATTCCTGTCAAATTGACAGTAGAGTTAGGGCGTACCAAAATGACGATTAAAAAACTCCTAAGCCTATCACAAGGCTCTGTAGTGTCATTAGATGGGCTTGCGGGTGAACCCCTTGATATTCTTATCAATGGCTACTTAATCGCCCAAGGAGAAGTCGTGGTCGTTTCTGATAAATATGGTATTCGCATTACCGATATCATCACTCCTTCAGAACGTATGCGCCGTCTGAGTCGTTGATCTATGGAACAGATCCCTTCCTTTTCCAGCCAAGGTGCGGTTAATACTGCCGCACCCGCCACAACGCAAACTATCCAAACACCGGCGCAACCTTTACCCGTTGGACAAAGCCTTGTGCAAGTCAGCACCGCGCTTGCGGGTATTATTGTACTGATCATTGTTGCAATGTGGCTTTTCCGCCGTTTTGGCTTTGCTCGCGGTACATTTAAAGCTAATCAAGCACAACTCACGGTTAAAGCGAGCTGTTCATTAGGTACCAAAGAGCGTGTTGTCGTTGTTGAAATCGAGCAGGAATGGCTTGTATTAGGGGTTACGGCATCGCAGATTAATCTGTTACACACCTTACCCATTCCTAATCATGCCTCGCAGGAAGCGCCTATACCACCTTCTTCACCGTTATTTATTCAATTATTACAAAAAACGCTAAAGCGAGATAAAGGCAACTCATAATGCATCAGTGTGTCTCTTATTTTAACGCATTAAAGCGCTGGCCTCTCTTCGCTAGTGTCCTTATTTTGTCACTATTGCCAAGCCATGCGTTTGCTCAATTCCCCAGTGTTATTTCACACCCATTACCGGGAGGTGGCCAAAGCTGGTCATTGCCAGTACAAACACTGATTTTTATCACAGCCCTAGGTTTTATTCCCGCCGTATTACTGATGATGACGAGTTTTACTCGGATTATCATTGTGCTGGGTTTATTGCGTAATGCGTTAGGTACACCTTCTGCTCCCCCTAACCAAGTGGTACTGGGTCTTGCGCTATTTATGACATTTTTTATTATGGCACCGGTGTTTGATAAAATTTATCAAGATGCTTATCTCCCTTTTAGTGAAGATAAAATCACTTTTGAACAAGCACTCGATAATGGCTCACAACCACTGCGCCAGTTTATGATGCAACAAACGCGCGAAACCGATCTTGCACTTTTTGCTCGTCTTGCTGATGCCCCCGCATTTGAAACACGCGATAGCGTACCTATGCGAATTTTAGTACCTGCTTATATTACCAGTGAGCTAAAAACCGCTTTTCAAATTGGTTTTATGATTTTTATCCCTTTTCTCATCATAGACTTAGTCGTTGCCAGCGTCTTGATGGCACTCGGTATGATGATGGTGCCACCCGCCACCGTTTCACTGCCTTTTAAACTCATGTTATTTGTATTAGTCGATGGCTGGCAGTTAATACTTGGCTCATTGGCTCAAAGCTTTTTTAACTAGCAAAGAGGTTCTTTATGACGCCTGAATCTGTTTTAGCATTAGGAACGGAAGCGATGAAAATTGCCTTATCCCTTGCTGGACCTCTATTATTGTCTGCACTGGTTACCGGTTTAGTAATAAGCATGCTGCAAGCAGCAACACAAATAAACGAAATGACACTGTCGTTTATTCCTAAGATCCTTGCTGTATTAGCGGCTATTTTAGTCGCAGGCCCGTGGATGCTCAGTTTGTTATTAGACTATATGCATAACTTATTTACTGGCATTCCAGGAATGATTGGCTAATAACAATGATAACCTTGACCAGTGAAATACTTAATGGCTACATCAGTGATTTTTTCTGGCCATTTGTGCGTATTTTGGCACTCTTTAGTACCGCGCCTTTGTTTAGTGAAAAACAGACACCTAAAAAATTTCGTATTGGACTCGCCTTTTTAACCACGGCGTTAATTGCACCAGGGCTACCGCAAAGTCAAGTACCTCTCTTTTCTATCATGGCTTTTTGGGTACTGATCCAACAAATTTTAATTGGCACAATTTTAGGCTTATCTATGCAGTTAGCTTTTGCTTCTGTACGTCATGCAGGAGAAGTGATTGGTTTACAGATGGGGCTGTCATTTGCGACTTTCGTCGATCCTTCAGGTGGCCCGAATATGCCTATTCTTGCTCGTATCTTTAACATGTTAACCATGTTGCTTTTTATGGTGTTTGATGGGCATTTATGGCTGTTATCAGTATTAGCAGATACTTTCTATGTTGTTCCTATTGGAAATCAGACCTTTAATTCATTGGGTATCCTTACTTTAGTACAAAGTGGTGGCACTATATTTATTAACGGGATGATGTTAGCCATGCCATTAATCACTCTACTATTAGTACTCAACCTTTCATTAGGTATTTTAAACCGTATGACACCACAGCTTTCTGTTTTTGTGGTCGGTTTCCCTCTTACCCTCACGATCGGTATGTTGGCGTTATCACTGATTATGCCAGCATTACCTGTGTTTACTGAGCGCGTCTTTAGCGATACATTCAATCGTATTACCTTAATATTGCAGCAATTAGTTTCTTGAAAAACCTGATGATTGAGATTGTGTTATCTATTTTTCCATTGGCTAATTAAATTTAATCTGCTTTTTGTCACTTGTTTTGTTTATTCCACAATTAATATATCATTTGCTATAAACCAGTGATGAATAAAGTCAGCTAGATAACTTAATATTCGTGCTAAAGGATCAGCACGGGCACTTACTGCTACTGCGACTAAAGTCATGCATAAACCTTGTACTGACTTCATTCGTTACAGATAAAAAAATCCCCTGATAAATATCGGGGGATAATCGCTTATTTTATAGAATAAGATGCTATTTACTATTGTGACTAAATTAACGATACATCTTAAACATCGACATCTCTTTCATGTCATTAAAGACTTTATAAGATGCCTGTAATACCGACTCTTCTTGATAATAATCTGAAATTGCTTGTGTCCAATCTAAGTCACGTAACTCACTTAAGCGTTTAGCATTTCTTAATGAGGTATCTGCACCTAAATCATCTAAATTATCAAGTTCTTGAAGCTGTAAACCTAATTTAGCTTCCACACTAGAAATATTATTTAATGTGGCGCGATTAACACGGTTAGCCGTATTAATCTTATCTAATGCAGCATCACGATCAGCTTGTGGTTTTCCAACTAGAGGTTCACGTAGTGCACTGATGGCTTCATCTAAGGCATTAAAAATATCTGGCTCTGTGCCTTTTCCTCCCGATGATTGTAACGTTTCTATCCCTGTAAAGTTGGATACCATTTCAATATTACTATCAACTTTTTGAGTAATTTGCTTGTCTCCACCTTGGTAGGTGATTTTACCCGTTTTGTCAGCAACAAAAGGTGGTTTATCTGTTTGGAAACCAGCAAAAACATAACGTCCAACACCATCTTTCGTATTGCCAATCCCCACTAACTGATCTTTTAAACCACTTAATTGTTCCGCAAGAGAGGCACGATCTTCATCACTTAATGCGCCATCATTACCGGCAGCCACTAATGTTTCTTGAATTTTTGTGGTGATATTGACCATTTGGCTTGAAAGGCTCATTTGCAATGACATGCTGTTTTTAGCAAATCCACGTGCTGTCGCATATTGCTGATTACGCGCTTCAGATTGCTTAACCATTACCGCTTGTGAGGCCGCCATCGGATCATCAGAAGGTTTTTCAACACGTCGACCACTGGAAATTTTATTCCCTTCTGTCATCCATCTACTTTGCGAGCTAGTAATATTATCCACTCGCTGAGTGTAAATTTGATTTGAACTTAAACGCACGATTTATTCCTTAATCAAAGAGGGTTTATAAGACCTGCATAATCGCATCAAACATGGTATTTGCAGTTTGAATAACTTTTGCATTTGCCATGTAATACTCTTGGATACGATACATTTCGCCGTATTCTTCATCCAAGTTGACCCCTGAAACCGATTGTTGCTGTGTTAAAATACTGCTGGTGATCGCATTTTGCGCATCATAATCAACTTGCGCAGTATTCACTTTATTACCCACCATACTTATTAGTGAGCCATAACCACCAGCAATTGTTGCTTTACCATCGATAAGTTTTTCATCGGGTAATTCGAACAATTTTTTCATGTTCTCATTATCACTAGGTCCAGAGTCTTTTGTACCCGCGGCAGCTATTTTGCTTGGATCGCTGATTGCAACACTCATTCCTGCAATCACGTTGCCTACAGATTGAACAACGATAGAATCGCCCTCTTGTGCAGCTCCATTGACTTTGATGCTCATTCCTTCGAATTCTAATTCACCCGTTGTTGCATTAGGTGTTGCTGTAAATTTACGATTCCCCGGCTCTACAGTGACATTCCATTTACCACCTTCATACTTAACCGTATAATCCGCAGCTTTAACTTCTCTTGTGTCAGTGTATTTGACATCGAAAGTCGCATCACCTTTGTTCTTACCATTAGGCATGGTATGTGCCCCACCTAGGTTGAAGAACTTATCACCTTTATCGCCGTTTAAATCAAAACCTTGCTCATGTTGTTTATTAAATTGATCGCCCAACACTAAAGCTAATTGGTTTAATTGATTTCGGCTGGCATCTAATACTTCATTACGGCTACGGTAAGCGCCACCTAATTCACCGCCATTAATACGTTTAGCATCAACTTCACGGACTTCATCAATACCGTTGCTATAACCAACAACAAGGCGTTCACTGTTTTTACTGGAAGGAATAGCAGAGACTTCATAAGAGCGCGTCCCTGCAACAAGAGGAAGACCATTGGCAAAGCTGACATTAACAAACCCGCCATCTTGTTGGGTCACTTGTACATCAACTAGCGTATTTAGCTCTTGAATTAAGCGGTCGCGTTGGTCGAGCAGATCATTAGGCTCGGCACCATTAAAACCTTGTGAGCGGCTAATTTCTTGATTTAATTTAGCTATCTGCTTGGAATATTCATTAATATTCTTAGTGGTATTAGTGACTTGGCTATTAATGTCTTTTTCGAGATCGCGTAATGATTGATCCGCTTTGTTAAACATATTCACCATTGCTTCCGCTTTACCCAGTATGGTGGTACGAGCTGGGTTATCTTCCGCATTGTTCGTTACATTAGGTAAGCTGGTAAAGAAGTCATCAATTGCACTGGAAACATCATTGCCTTTATCCGCTAATAAATTATTTATTTGCGAGATATTTTTGTTATAGCTATTTAAAGCACTCTGTTTTGTTACCGCACGATTCATTTGCCCCGCTAGGAACTCATTATATTCGCGATGAATACGACTCACATTAACACCATTTCCAATATAACCATTACTGGTCATCGTGCCACCGTTTTCATTAAATACGGTCATTTGACGGTTATACCAATTTACTTTTTGGTTAGCGATATTATTACTAATTGTGCTCATCGCAGCTTGTGCTGCATTAAGCCCGCTCATCGCTGTATTAATTAAATTGTTGGACATTTGTCTATCCTTTTACGTTTAGTCATCTCCTGTATGTTCGGAGCATAACTAGGCAATTGATATGGATGCTCTGCTATTTGTTATCGGTTATTCCCCCCTAAACTTGAGGGGAGAATAGTTAAAAGAGTTCACTTAAATCATGCGTATAAGTTTTCGCAACTTGCTCACCCTGTCCCTTTAATTGCCCTATAATAGAAACAAGTTTTTTGGCATACCCCGGATCGGTTGCATAACCGGCTTCTTGAATATGATAAGCAGCCTGTTCTGGTGTTTTGGCTTGCGGTACTTTGGCATAGCGCGGGCTTTCCGTAAGCAATCTTAGATAATCTTGGATAGCCTCCACATAAGAGCCGTAGACACGGAAATTATCACGCATCTTGATCGATTTACCGTCAATCACTTCCGTTGTCATAATATTAGTGACAGGCCCTTTCCAATAACGCCCCGCTTTAATACCAAACAGGTTGTAGCTCGGTTTTCCATCACCCGTTAAAATTTCTCGTTTACCCCAGCCAGATTCTAGTGCCGCTTGTGCTACAACTAAAAGATGATGAATACCTGTACCTTGTGTCGCTTGTTTAGCAGGCCCTAACAATTTAGCGGCAAAAGAAGCGCTACTTTCAGACAGTCCTTTTAACTTGCCTACCGTACTTTCAACTGCATTTTGTAACGGTTGCATCGCACGATAGAGCTGGCCTAATGCTTGTGTTGGCATTGATTGAAAAATATCACTGCTGTCTAATGGCATCGGCGTTTTACCGGCCAGTTCGCTCGGTTCCATCGTTACTTTAGCTGATAGTTGTTTTTCAATCATGTCAGCAAACCCCAAGCCTTTTTTGGATAAATCTTGAGCAATTTGCTGATCATAAAGAGAGGTGTACATTTTAGTGCTTTCTGAATTGAACATACTCTCTTGTGGAATAGCTTCACGCATACTTTTTAACATCATTTGCACAAAAACCCCCTCAAGTTGCTGCGCCACTTGGCGCAGCCCTTGCTGATCGGCATTTTGTCCAACCTGATATTTAAGTTTATTCAATGCGTTACTATCATATGCCGGCGTTGAAATATTCGGCATTGAAGAAAGCAGAGATAACTCTTTCATCAGATAATCTCCAATCTCGCCCGTAAACAACCCGCACTTTCCATCGCTTGTAATATCGACATGAGATCTGTTGGGGTCGCACCTAGCGCATTGAGTGAACGGATCACTTCATTGAGGCTAGCACTGGCGTTGACTTTTTGTAATGAACCACCCTTTTCATTGACATTAACACTCGTATTACGTGACACAACCGTACTGCCACCTGCAAAAGGAGTATTCGGTTGACTCACATTCACTTGGCTATCTACCGTAACAGATAAGTTGCCTTGTGCGATGGCACAGCTACCTAATACCACATCACGGTTCATTACAACGGAACCTGTTCTTGCATTGATAATCACTTTAGCATCAGCAATAACTCGTTTTACCTCAAGGTTTTGCACATCTGCTAAGAAACGAACTTGTTCACTTTTACCAAGAGGTACACGTAATTGCACCGTACGGGCATCAAGAGGAAGCGCCGTTCCTACCCCTCGTAGTTTATTAATCGCATCAGCAATACTTTGTGCTAGCGTGAAGTTTTCTTCGTTAAGCTGTAAGTTTAATAATCCCGTTTGACCAAACTGAGAAGGTAACTCACGCTCAATAATGGCACCGTTACTAATACGTCCACCCGCTAATTGATTGACTTTTACGCTGCTGCCCCCCGCAGAAGCACCAGAGCCACCGACAATAATATTCCCTTGGGCTACCGCATAAACCTGACTATCTACCCCTTTAAGTGGGGTCATCAGTAACGTACCACCTCGTAAACTTTTGGCATTACCTAATGAAGAAACAACCACATCGATAGATTGCCCAGTACGACCAAAAGGAGGTAGTTTTGCTGTCACCATCACTGCCGCGACGTTTTTTAACTGCATATTGGTGCCCGCAGGTACGGTGATCCCCAATTGTGAGAGCATGTTATTTAGACTTTGCGTGGTAAAAGGTGTTTGCATGGTTTGGTCACCCGTACCATCGAGGCCGACAACCAAACCATAACCAATCAGCGCATTTTCTCTTACCCCTTCAACCGAAGTAAGATCTCTGATCCGTTCGGCATGGGCAGAAAAGCCGACACATGTCATCACGATAAAGAAAAGGCTAATCGCTAATTTTTTCATCTAGATCCTACTCGTTAAAAAGGTGATACATTTAAGAAGAAACGTTGTAGCCATCCCATGGATTGCGCTTCATTAATATAACCGTCTCCGATATATTCAATACGCGCATCAGCAACTTGGGTTGAATTTACCGTGTTTGAGCCACTGATAGTGCGCGGATTCACAACGCCTGAAAATCGAATAAATTCAGTACCTTGGTTTATCGCAATTTGTTTTTCACCCACAACGTGTAGATTGCCATTTGCCAATAACTGATCAACCGTTACCGTAATGGTGCCTTTAAAGGTGTTATTTGCATTAGCACCACCTTTACCACCGAACTCACTGTTTCCTTCCATGCCCATATCAGTACGGCTATTCCCTAATAATCCTTCTAAGAACCTTGGTGTAATAGAAGCAAGGAAACCGGCTTTACCATTGCGACTGGCATTCGCCGACGAGTTTTTACTGGCACTGACATTTTCTTGCAAGGTGATAGTCAATGTATCGCCAATATTTCGCGGTCGCCTATCTTCAAATAATGGCTGATAACCAAAATAAACCGGCTGGGTAGCCTGAAAAATAGAGCCATTAGGTGCTGGTGTGGTAGGCGCAGTAGGTATTGCCGTGGTGTGTCCTTCAACCAATGGTTTTTTCGGTATCTGAGCGCACCCTGCTAGTGTCAGTACCAACAGGGCGGTACCTAAACGTTGATGACGACGCCATCTGACACTAAGCTTGCTTGCCCCAGAATTGTCAGTAATGACCTTTGTATCCATCTTCGATACTCTTTTAGTAATACGCCTGACAGAAATTCTGTCAGGCAAATGAATCAACGAAATTAGAGTTGCGTGAGTTTCTGTAACATCTGATCAGAAGTTGAAATCGCTTTACTATTAATTTCATAAGCACGCTGAGTTTGGATCATATTGACCAATTCTTCCGCGACATTAACGTTAGAGGTTTCAACATATCCCTGATATAACAAGCCTGCACCGTTAATACCCGGCGCATTTTCAGTGGGTGCTCCGGAGCTGGCTGTTTCTAAGTACAGATTTTCCCCAACACTTTCTAACCCGCTATCATTAATAAATGTGGTGAGGGTTAATTGTCCTACTTGTTGAGGTGCAGGCGATCCTTCAATCTCCACACTGACAATACCATCACGACCTACCATCACCTTTTTAGCGGTTTCTGGCAAAATAATCGCTGGGACGATTTGAAAGCCACTGGAGGTCACTAATTGCCCATTTTGGTCCATTTGAAAAGAGCCATCACGAGTATAAGCATCCGTACCATCAGGTAATTGAACATGGAAAAAACCTTGCCCTTTGATAGCAACATCACGCGTACCATTAGTTTGGGCTAAATTACCTTGGCTATGTAAACGTTCTGTCGCCACTGGGCGAACACCAGTACCAATTTGTAAACCAGAAGGCGCATTCGTCTGCTCGGATGTCATCGCTCCCGGTTGACGAATAGTTTGATAGAGTAAATCCTCAAAAACCGCACGCTGGCGTTTAAAACCATTTGTGCTGACGTTTGCGAGGTTGTTGGAAATCACATCCATGTTAGTTTGTTGTGCATCCAACCCTGTTTTAGCAATCCATAAAGAACGGATCATGGTTTTCCCCTTACACTATTTAACTCATTGATAGCAATTGGTTAGCGCGCTGCGCATTATCATCTGCACTGTGGATCACCTTCATTTGCATTTCGAAACGGCGGGCATTGGCAATCATATCGACCATAGCTTCAGCAGGATTGACGTTGCTACCTTCTAATACACCAGCAAGGACTTTGACGTTATCGTCCGCAGGTAACGTTTCACCCACTCGTGCTGTACCTTGAGGTGATAGGTGAAATAGACCATCATCGCCTCGTACCAAATCATTTTGTTCTGGCTTCACCATTTTTAGGCGACCAATTTGCCCTAGCATTTTTGGTGGATCGGTAGGGACATGAGCCGTGACAATGCCGTTATTAGCAATGCTAATTTCCGCTTGTGGTGGCACTTCAATTGCGCCATTATCGCCCATCAAAAGACGGCCTTGTACCATCAACATGCCATCAGCGTTACGCTCAATATTGCCGTTTCGGGTATACGCTTGCGTACCATCTTCAAGTTGAACAGCCAAATAGCCATTATCACTTAAAGCAACGTCCATCGGTCTGCCGGTGTAATTCATCGTTCCCTGACGCTGATCACTACCGGGCGTTGACGCGACGGTAAGTGTACGCGTCGGTAAGGTTTCGCCATTGATAGGTACGGCTCGCATCGCACTAAGTTGCGCTTTAAACCCTGGTGTTGATGCATTTGCTAAATTGTTCGCCACGACAGCTTGGTTTTCCATTGAGTGTCTGGCACCGCCCATCGCGGTATAAATCACATGATCCATAACAGATGATTTCCTGCGTTATTAGCGCATGCTAACTAGTGTTTGCAGGATCTGATCCTGAGTTTTGATAGTCTGCGCATTAGATTGATAGTTACGTTGAGCAACAATCATGTTAACTAACTCTTGGCTCATATCTACGTTAGAGGCTTCTAAGGCATTGTTGGTTAATTTACCGAATACGCCAGAGCCTGCCACACCAACAATGGGTGAGCCTGAACCATTGGTTTCAGACCACATATTGTCACCTTGTGAACTTAAGCCACCAGGATTGGCAAAGTTAGCTAATGCGATTTGACCAACCACTTGGCTTTGTTGGTTTGAGTAGGTCGCCATAATGGAACCATCTGGCTCAATACGGAAATTGGTAAATTCCCCTGCTTGATAACCATTTTGCGCGAGTTTAGAGACACTTGATTCAGCGACTTTTTGCTGCGTACTACCACTAAAGTTCATTTCCATATCCATGGGTTGTGAACCTTTATAAGCAACGGTAGTAAAGTTTTTCAGCTTAGGTGCTGTTTCATCTAGTACCCCGTTATCCTTATAAACTAATTTACCCAGATCTTGTGCTGGCTCACCTGTTGTGGTGTCTTGAGCATAAACACTCCATTCGTTATCTTTGGTTTTAACAAAGAATAAGTTCAGGTTATGTTCATTACCTAAGCTATCGTAGGTTGTCACGTTAGTACTAAAGTTATAAGAATCGTTATCTTTGGGATCAAATTTATGTGTTGTTTGATCGATAGCCTCTTCAGCTGAATTCAAGTTAACCGTCATATCCATTTTATCGGTTGCACTTGCATTCATCATATCGGTAGGAATAATGATAGGCGTTGGTGTTGCCCCTTTTTGTACTACATTTTTACCGTCTACGTTTTGTACTGGATAACCTGTAATACGCATGCCTTGCATATTAGTGAGATAGCCGTTTTTATCTTTGCCAAATTCACCATTACGTGAATAGAAAACGCCACCGTTACTATCTTCAATACGGAAGAAACCACCACCAGAAATCGCCACATCGGTTGGGCGGTTAGTAGTAGTGATACTACCATCTTTAAAGTTTTGGCTAATGCCTGATACTTTTACACCAAGCCCTGCACCAGAGCCGGCAAAAACATCGGCAAAAGAGACTGTTGCCCCCTTAAAACCGTAGGTTGCAGAGTTTGAGATATTATTACCAATAGTATCTAAATTAGCGGCTGCTGCATTTAAACCACTGACTGCTTGAGAAAAGGACATGCGCCCTCCATTATTGAATTAATGTTGATTAAAAAACTTTACGAATTTCGTCCAATGAAACGATGACACCGAGGCCAACATCAAGATGAGGTTTTCCCTCTTTCATAGAAACGGAATTGACTATCGCACTTTTAAGTGTTTTTACTGGAACTTGAGCATCATTAAATGTGGCATTTACTGTAAATTGATATTTTCCAGTAGGAACTTTATTACCATCATCATCAGTGCAATCCCAAAAGAAGTGATAAACATCCGGCAGAATTTTTGAATTCATTTCGATCGTGCGAACTTTAGCCCCACTACTATCAGTAATATTGACTGTAAGCGTATCTATTGGACTAAAGGATTCAAAACCAAAAGCGCTGGAGAAGATATTTTCATTATCTGTCGCATCAGTAGATGCACGTAACTTACCTAATTTAGTATCAGGTGTTGTATCTGTATCTTTATCTGTATCAGATCCAGCGTTTTCACCATTATTAATCTTATCAACGCTGATTTCATTACCGGCAATCATCACCATATGATTAACCAATGAGGTCGCACGTAATGCCTGACTTTGGTCAATTTGCCCAACAATAGTATTGACTGTTTTATTTAGCGTCTCTATCCCTTCAACCGTAGAAATCTGTGCTAACTGTGACGTTAACTCATTATTCTGCATTGGATTGGTGGGATCTTGGTTTTGCATCTGCGTGATAAGCAACGTCAGGAAATTACCTTTAATATCATCACTCCCCCCTTTTTTAGTGTGGTAGGATGAAGGCGCTTCCCCGATAATGGTATTATCAGTAGGTTCATTCATTGAGGCAGAAATACCCACAATTTATTCTCCCTATTGACCTATCATTAACGTTTTTTGCATCAGCGATTTCGCTGTATTCATCACTTCAACGTTAGCCTGATAACTTCTTGACGCCGAAATGGTGTTGATCATTTCACCGACTACATCGACATTAGGCTTACGCACATAGCCTTTTTCATCTGCAAATGGATTTCCTGGCTGGTATTCCATACGAAAGGGTGTCGGATCATCCACTACTTGCGTAACATGAACACCACCAATATCTTGACCCGCTGGCGCATTCACTTGGAAAACCACTTGTTTTGCACGGTAAGGTTCACCATCAGGCCCCACAACGCTATCTACGTTGGCCATATTACTTGCACTGACGTTTAAACGTTGTGATTGTGCTGAAAGTGCAGAACCTGAAATATCGAAAATACTAAATAAAGACATACTCTTTATCCTTGTTGCAATACAGCCATCATGCTTTTAACTTGAGAGTTAATAAATGTCACATCTGCCTGATATTTAACGCTATTATCGGCAAAATTGCTCCGTTCCATATCCATATCGACCGTGTTACCATCCATCGATGTTTGATGAGGAACCCGATAAAGCAAATCAGCCTCTAAGCGATAACCGGGCTTAATGGGAATATGGCGTTCTGATGTCATTGTCAGTTGCAATCCATGACTACCAGTACGCCCATTTTCCATGGTTTTTTTCAACTCAGCCGCGAAATCAATATCCCGTGCTTGGAAGCCTGGCGTATCAGCATTAGCAATATTTGCCGCCAAAATTTCTTGGCGTTTATTACGTAGTGAAAGCGCTTCTTGTTGAAAATGAAACGTATTTTCTAATTTATCGAGCATCTTCTATCCTTGGTGGCTAAACCACTCACCTCAGCTGATAAAACAATTTCAGTTAACAGAATAAACGCTCAAAAAAAAGATGATTGGAGGAATAGGGGTAAATTGAATTGCTATTTATGCGTTTAAGGTATGTGAAGAGGATGTACACTATTTTGGCTAAATAAGTTTAACCACACCATTAGCATAAACTTTATAAGGTGATACAAACTATGTCTGTTAGAACGTTTATCGGTGTTATTTCTTTTTTCTTTATAGTAAATAGCGGTATAGCCAATCCCCTACCCGAAGCGCTACAGCAATTTTTCCAAACGCGCCACCACAAAGACGATAAAGTCACCGTAACCGTTTTAACCCCAGAGGATAAATGGCCACATTGCCAACAACAAGAAATCCTACAGCATGCAGGCTCTCGCAACTGGGGACGTCTTTCTATCCCCATTCAGTGCGATAATCAACGTCGTTTTATACAAGTAGATGTGAGTGTTTATGGACAATATTTAGTCGCTAAAAAAGAGATTAATCGTGATGATGTAATAACAAAATCTTCGATTAAGATCATAAAAGGAGATTTAGAAAAGCTACCTTATGACGTGTTAAGAGATGCTGTTTTTATTAAAAATGCCATTGCTATGCGCCATATTGCGACCGAAAAACCAATAACATCAACTATGGTTCGTCGCCCTTGGGCCATTTTAGCGGGGCAGACTGTAACGGTTTTTGCACAAGGTGATCACTTTCAAATCCGTTATGAAGGAAAAGCGATTAACAATGCCGTTGCCAATGAAAGTATTCGTATACGGGTCAAATCAGGGCAAATTATTACTGGTGAAGCGCTGGAAAATGGCTCTGTACGTATCCCCTTGTAATACATTAAAGATAACAATTAAAGGTAACGATAAGCAGAATAAGCCTATATTAAATGACTTGTTAACCGTTTTAATGATAGCAAGGCAAGGTAAACTCTCTTGCACTATAAGTTGAATAAAAACGCTGCTTGTAGACTAGTGCTAATGAGTACGCTACAGCTTGAAGTATGACGAGAAAATACTCTAAATAATTCAAGTTGTAGCTAGGCGGCAAGCGAATGAGTTGCTAGGAGCATACATAAGTATGTGACTAGTGCGAATGAGTGACGCCAACAACGCTACAGCTTGAAGTATGACGAGTAAGATAACATTAAAGTTTATATCTACACTGCCGATATAAAGCTACAAGATGATAGGCGAAAACACATAGGTTGTTTACAATGGCTTCATCTGACGATTAATTGATGCCTAACAAAGGATTTTCCTATGAGTATTGAACGCACAAATCCACTTATCCCAATCACGGCCATTTCTCAGCGTAACCTTAATGAAGGTGCCCAAGAAGCACGAAAAACCGGTAATACGCAAACAAAAGCAATGGCAGGTGATACTTCTGTGAAACTAAGTGAAGCACAGAAAAAATTAGTTCAACCTAGCAATCAAGACATCAATGTCGAGAAAGTTGCCCGTTTAAAAGCAGCGATTGCCGATGGAACATTAACAATGGACAGTAGCAAAATTGCGGAAGCACTTTTCCGAGAAGCTGCTGAAAGCATAACTAAATAATATTAAAGATTATGATGGAAGAACTCCGCCAGACCTTAGATCTTCAGTTATCACAGCTCAATACCATTGCGAGTATTTTACGTGCTGAGCAACAGTTATTATGTGCAGGAAGTATTGATATCAATAAGCTGCATGAACTAACTGAACAGAAGAATTTTGTATTAACAGCCCTAGGTCATACCGATCAAAAACGTCAAATACTCAGTAAACAAGTCGGTATTGATAGACCCTATCAAGGACAGCCTTTTTTAGCTGATTTATGGGGGCAACTGGTTGATCTAACGGAAGAGTTAAAACATCTTAATCAACACAATGGCTTATTGTTAGAGCAACATATTACTCGCAATAGTGAAACGCTACATTTTCTACAGAAAAATCATAGCCCAACACTTTATGGTGCAGATGGGCAAGCACAGCGTTCAATATTAGCTGGGCGAAAAATACAAATATAATTTTCTTTTATAATTAAAGAATAGTCCCTGTATTATCTCAATATAATACAGGGAGTATTTTATTTAATATATTGATTTATATGTAACAACCTTCAGATAAATATTGAATTAGCGTTAGGATTTAAATCGATAGTAATAATTAAAATAGCCTTATTTGTATTCAGTATAATCTATAATAGTTGATCTACCTAATTTATATTTTGTTCCCCCCTCTAATCTTAATCCCTCTGTTCCTATTAACAAGTTTTTACCTTCAATATCAACTTTATCATCATTTAATTGTAATATAACATGACCATCCCCCTGGATTTTACCACCAAGAGATATACTATCCTCAGCGACAATATGAAAAACACTATTATACGACAATGATATATTACCTATTCCTATGGTTCCTAGGGTTCCTACTCTTCCATATAAATAACTATCATCAATATTAAATGTTCTATCTAAAAGCAACGTATCCGCTTTCATAAATAGAATACTATTTTTAACATTAAATGATGAATTATTAAGATAAGAAGAATAATTATAAACCATTACTTTTGATTGTTTCGTCCCATCATAAGCTGTTCTATATAAATTATCATCTTGATTTATATTTATGTTTCCTATGTTAATCAAGTTATAAGACTCATGATTTAGTGACAAAGTATTTATATTACCATGATTATAAATATCACCCTTTTTTGTTTTTATTATTAAATATCGACTATTTATTCCTGCCTCTGTCCTTAACAAAAAATGGCTGTATTTATTATAATCATTTTTAGCTCCAAGATTAAACTCACTTAACCCCATATCAAAACGAATATATTCAGCATTTAAATCACCTTTAATCAAGTCTATATCATTAGAGATAATATTTATTATTCCAGATGAAATATCTTTATAATTGCGATGAATATGCATATGTTCATTTTTATCTAATTTATTTCTCATATCAAAAACAACACTCGAATCTATACCAGCTATAGTGAATGTCTTAGAAAATTTCCCTGTACTGCTTCCAGTAATTAACTTAACATCATCAATTCCAGAGAAAGAACAATCATGACAAATAATTCCATTAGGATTAGCTATAACCACTGTCGCCTTTTTTCCTTGTAACTCAAGCTCACCTCTTAGAATTGAAAACTCTTTAGAAACAACCTCATTAATAATTAATTCTGCTTCAGCATTATTTTTTAATGATAAACCAAAATCACCAACATCAAGACGATCATAATAGATATGGGCGGTACCATCTTGATTAGTATTTATCACTTCAATTTGTGTTTTCCCTGTGTCATCATTAATAGATACTTTTGCATCTGATAATGAATCAGCATGTAAAATAACATCTTGATGAGCATAACAAGATAATGAAATAAATACAGATAACAGTGAGACAGTAAATAGAGCGTTTTTTTTCATGGACATTTCCTTTGGTTTTAAAACTGATTATCATAATTAGCACAAGGAACAATTAATTTTAAAAAAAATCCATATAAAAAACATATAGACAAAGCATTAAAAAAACATATAAATAATATATTAACGATTAAGTATTTATATTAAAAAATACAAATAATATCTTTAAATATTAATAATAAGATATATAAACAGCCCTATTACCAAACAAGCCATTAATATTTAATTTTCTTTCTATTATTCTATAAGCTTCTTTATCAAAATAAATCTCACCATATCCATGCTTAATATTAATTTTATTTAAAAATATACTCTATATATAGAACAATTACTTATATTCTTCTTATTTAAACTAAAAAAAACCACTAAATGATGATTTAGTGGTTTTAGTAGATTTTTATCAATGATTAATAATTAATGATTTTGTCCACCAATCATTGATGTCATACGAATATGACGACCTTCGCTAATTTCCATATTTGATAATACCGCTAACTGTGGCAAGCTACGGCGTAAAAAGCGTGATAACAGCGAACGTAGTGCATGGTTAACCAAGAGTACTGGCACGCCCCCTGACATCTCTTGACGGCGTACCGCATCTAAGGCTTGTTGTTCAATGTTTTCAGCAAGGCCAGGCTCTAATCCCCCCCCACTTTGCATCGCTTGTAATAATAGACGCTCTAGTCCCGCATCTAATCCGATAACTTGTATCTCTTCTTTATCACCAAACCAGTGTTGTGTTATCGCCCTGCGTAATGCAACACGAACTACCGCCGTTAATTCTGCCGGATCTTTTTGCTCAGGTGCATGCTCTGCAAGTGCTTCTAATATGGTTCTCATATCGCGAATAGGCACTTGCTCTGCCAACAGGTTTTGCAATACTTTATGTAACACCGTTAATGACAGCATATCGGGGATCATATTTTCCGTCATTTTCGGTAGTTCTTTGCTTACCCTATCAAATAGCATTTGCGCTTCTTGGCGACCAAATAACTCTGATGCGTATTGGTTAAGTACATGATTAAAATGTGTTGCAATCACCGTACTTGCCGCCACAACCGTATAGCCTTGTACTTGTGCTTGCTCTCTTAAACTGTCATCAATCCATACTGCAGGTAAACCAAATGCCGGCTCTTGAGTATTATCACCTTCTAGCGTTCCGACTGCATTACCGGGGTTTATGGCCAACCAACGCCCAGGATGAGCTTCGCCATGGCCGATTTCTACCCCTTTCATTAAAATGCGGTAGGAGGAAGGTTTTACTTCCATATTATCGCGAATATGTACAACAGGAGGTAAATACCCCATTTCTTGTGCAAACTTTTTGCGAATACCACTAATTCGACCTAACAATTCACCATTTTGGCGATTGTCGACCATGGGAATAAGACGATAACCCACTTCCATTGACAGCGGATCTTCTAATTGCACATCTTCCCAAGAGGCTTCAACAACCCGATTTTGTTTTTCAACTTGTTCCAACTCTTTTTGTTGTTGCACTTGAGGACTGCTATGGCGTTTTAAGATATACCATCCTAATCCTGCTAATGCAGCCGTAAAGAAGAGGAAAACAAAGTTTGGCATACCTGGTACTAACCCCAGCAATCCTAAAACGCCCGCAGTTAGCATTAGTACACGAGGGTTATCAAAGAGTTGCGTCACCATTTGTTGACCGACATCTTCATCGGTTGCAACGCGAGTAACAATAACACCCGCCGCTGTTGATATAATCAGTGCTGGTATTTGTGCCACCAGCCCATCACCGATGGTTAATAAGGTATAAGTGCTTGCCGCATCGTTAAGTGCCATATTATGTTGTGCAACACCGACCACTAAACCACCAACGACGTTTATTACCAAGATCATTAAGCCGGCAATCGCATCCCCTCGGACGAATTTACTTGCACCATCCATAGATCCATAAAAGTCAGACTCAAGCGAGACTTCTTTACGACGTTTTTTAGCTTCTTCTTCGTTTATGATCCCAGCATTTAAATCAGCATCGATAGCCATCTGCTTACCCGGCATCCCATCTAATACAAAGCGTGCTCCTACTTCAGCAATACGCCCTGCACCTTTGGTGATAACCATAAAGTTAATCAGAATAAGAATGATAAAAACAACGATACCGATAGCAAAATTGCCACCTACGAGGAAATGACCAAAAGCTTCAACAACACGCCCTGCAGCTGCTGAACCTGTATGTCCTTCCATCAAGATAATACGTGTTGATGCAACGTTAAGCGATAAGCGTAACAATGTAGTGAACAGGAGTATTGTAGGAAAGGCAGCAAAGTCCAATGTGCGCCTAGTAAACATGGCCACTAATAGCACCATGATAGAAAGGGCAATGTTAAAGGTAAACAATAAGTCCAATAGAAAAGGTGGCAATGGCAGTACCATCATTGACAGTATAAGCAAAATAAGTACTGGCCCTGCCAGTATCTGCCACTGAGAACTTTTCCAATTTCCCGGCAAGCGGAGTAATGAGGCCAAATTAGCCATGACGATTATCTTCTCCAGCAAAGTCCAGTGCGGGAGGCACTGGCAAGTTCATAGGTTGTTTAGGTTTTAAACCACCTTCGGTTTTCCATCGTCTCAGTTGATAGACCCAAGCTAAAACTTCTGCAACAGCGGCATAGAGTGTTGCAGGAATAGCCTGTCCTATCTCACTGTGACGATATAACGCCCTAGCAAGCGGTGGCGCTTCTAGAAGCGGAATTCGATGTTCAGCACCAATTTCTTTAATTTTTAAGGCAATGACACCCGCCCCTTTAGCAAGTACTTTTGGGGCAACCATTTTGTCGTTATATTGCAAAGCAACCGCGTAATGCGTTGGGTTAGTGACAATGACATCTGCTTTTGGCACATCTGCCATCATTCGTCGCCGCGACATCTCGTGTTGTTGTTGGCGAATACGCGCCTTTAATTGCGGATCACCTTCTTGTTGTTTAAATTCGTCTTTGATTTCTTGGCGTGTCATGCGTAACTTTTTCAAATGGCTACGAATTTGAAAAATAATATCGAATGCCACCATCGGGATAAGCATAAAAACCGCAATATAGACCGCAAAAATAAGCAGTTGCATCGCATTAGCTAAAGCACTTAAAGGAGGAAGCGTGATCAAATGAAGAATATCGTTCCAGTTGTGCCATAAGAAAACCGTTGCGGCTAAGCCGACAAAGAGTGATTTTAAAATCGCTTTAAATAATTCAGCTAACGCATTCATTGAAAAAATACGTTTTAAGCCAGAAATAGGGTTCCATTTTTTCGGATCAAACTTGATAGATTTGCTACTAAAATTAATCCCCCCCAATACGGCTGAACCACCAATTGCCACTAAGACCAAGCCTAGAAACACTGGCGATAACGCAAATACAGCCTGTTTCATTAAACTGGCAAAACGGGGGATCAATAAATTCTCGTTGCCGATTATGTGGTGATTAAAAGTAAAACCTTCCGTTAACATGGCATAAAGCTCACGAGTGATAAAACGCCCACTCATCCACAGTAAACTGACGCCCCCTAAAATCATTAATACGGACGAAAGCTCTTTGGAACGAACAATTTGCCCATCCTTTTTCGCTTTTTCCCGTTTATGGGGAGTGGGTTCTTCTGTCTTTTCGAGATCGCTATCTTCAGCCACAGTCTGTCCGATTTAGATAATTAGATTAAAGCCTGAATGAAATGTCTCTTAGCATGACAAATTCAGAAGAAATTGATGGGTTGAACAATCGCAAATTTACGGGGCTTTTTGGGCTATGAAGGTATAAACAGCAAAAAAGTGTGCTACTTACACATCACCTTTGAAACAACATATTTATTTGGTGCAAATATGGAGAGTTTATCGCAAGAATAATTCTGTGGTGAATATAAAGTAAAAGCGTGTATTTCTCACCATCAAACAAAAGCCGCTTAGATAAAGCGGCTTACATTTTCTTCAATAGCCTGCGCTATCAACCTGTTTTTTGGTTGTTTTTTATCCATAAAATAGAACATCCTCAAAGAGCAGAGATAGAGCGAATGCCTCCTGCAAGCCAGTTATGTCCTTATCGCCCTAAACTCACCAATAGATTAGAAACCTAAACTTTCCAGTAAATCATCAACCTGATCTTGATTCTTAATCACACCAGCATTGTTTTTATTGACTTGTGGGCCATTTAATAATGAATCACTCTCTTTTTTCGCATTGGATTTTTCAAGTTGCTCTGGTGGCAGATTTTCCATTAATACCATAACAAGTTGTTTTTCAATTTCTTGAACCACACTCATCATACGTTTAATCACTTGGCCTGTTAAATCTTGGAAATCTTGCGCCATCATAATTTCAAGTAATTGGCTATTTGTAAAAGCCGCACTTTCAGGGATATCCCGCAAATAATTGCGGGTATCCGTTACAAGAGAGCGTACATCTTTGAGATCTTCTGGATGCTCAAACCATTGATCCCAGCGTTCAGTTAACTTAGTTGCATGACTACTTAACTCATCCTGTTTTGGTTGCGCAGCTTCCACACAATTTAATGTACGCTCAGCTGCCTGAGCGGTCATTTGAGCAACATAGTCCAATCTTTCCCTTGCATCAGGAATGGCTTCTGCTGCTTCTGCTATTGCTTTATCCAATCCTAATTCTCGCAAACTGTCGCGTAACATACGCGTCAATTGTCCGATCCGACTGATAATATCTGACGTTATTTCGACATTATCTTTCGGCATAATTGGATCCCCACTCATTGCGACTCCTTAGATGCCCAGTTTTTCAAAAATTTTATTGAGTTTTTCTTCAAGAATGGCTGCAGTAAAAGGTTTAACAACATATCCACTTGCTCCTGATTGCGCAGCAGCAATAATATTTTCTTTTTTCGCTTCGGCGGTCACCATCAGAACGGGAAGCGTTGCAAGCCCTGCGTCACTACGAATATTCTTCAGCAACTCTAACCCATCCATATTGGGCATATTCCAATCGGTGATAACAAAATCATATGCCGAACTCTGTAACTTGGCTAACGCGTCAGCACCATCTTCTGCTTCTTCTACGTTCATAAATCCTAACTCCTTTAGTAAATTACGAACGATGCGGCGCATTGTTGAAAAATCATCAACCACTAAAAATCTCAGATCCTTACTTGCCATTGAAAACTCCTTCAAAATATATTGGCAAATTACTGTGTTGCTGTTTAAACTGAACTTAATCAGATACGCAATGATTGTGTTGTGCTGATTTTCATCAGCACGGCTTTACTCATTGAGCTTATACTTTTTACCTCATCTACGGCTCCCAATTCGACCGCGGAACGAGGCATCCCAAAGACGACGCAACTTGCTTCATCTTGTGCAAATGTGTAGCTACCTGCACGACGCATTGCTAATAAACCTGTAGCACCATCACTGCCCATCCCTGTTAAAATGACACCAATAGCATTACGTCCCGCATATTTAGCAACCGAATTAAATAGCACATCAACAGAAGGTCGATGCCGATTTACCGCAGGATCTTTATTTATATGGATCTGGTAATTAGCACCATTACGACGAAGCTCCATATGATAATCACCCGGTGCGATGTAGGCGTGTCCAGGTAAAACCCGTTCTCCATCTTCAGCTTCTTTCACACTGATTTGGCATAAACGGTTTAACCGCTCTGCAAATGAATGAGTAAACCCCGCCGGCATATGTTGGGTTATTAATACTGCAGGGCTGGTAATAGGTAATGGCTCTAAAAAATGACGAATGGCCTCCGTGCCCCCTGTTGAAGCACCAACAGCGATTAACTTTTCACTCGAAATCATGGGAGTAAATGATAACGACTTAGACGGTAATGTTTTCGTTTCATGACGACTAATTCTTGCCTGAGCCGCTGCTCGGATTTTTTCTGCAATAAGTTCACTGTAGGCCAACATTCCTTCACGTAGACCTAACTGAGGTTTAGTGACAAAATCAACCGCCCCCAGTTCTAATGCTTTTAATGTCACTTCTGAACCTTTGGCTGTGAGTGATGAAACCATCACCACTGGCATAGGGCGTAAGCGCATTAATTTTTCCAAAAAATCAATACCATCCATGCGTGGCATTTCAACATCTAACGTCAATACCTGTGGATTAAACTTTTTTATTAAGTCACGAGCGACTATCGGATCTGGCGCACAATCAACGACCTCCATATCATGGTGACTATTAATTATTTCTCGCATGATCTGGCGCATTAACGCCGAATCATCAACACAGAGTACCGTTATTTTATTCATAACCTCTCCTTGCTGGTGTCAGCCCGTAAACCGTATGCCCCTGCAAGTAAAAATCCTTGCTTAGTTGGCTCACATTTTCAGAATGCCCTACAAACAGCATTCCATCGGGTTTAAGCAATGGTATAAATCGATGAAGTAAGCTTTGCTGTGTCGTTTTATCAAAATAAATCATGACATTACGACAAAAAATCGCATCAAATGGCCCTTCTAATTTCCACTGCTTGTCGAGTAAATTCAAATACTGAAAAGTGACCATTTCACTTACTTGTGGTCTAATTTTCACGTATCCGGCAAAATCACCAACACCTTTGAGAAAATATTTTTTCAAATATTCTTCGTTTAACGTTTTTAACTCTTCCAGTCGATAAACACCTTTACGGGCTTTTTCCAACACATTAGTGTCGATATCGCTGGCAATAATTTTTGTTTTATAGGGGTTATCCCCAAAAACATCGCGCAAAGTCATCGCTATTGAATAAGGCTCTTCTCCAGTAGATGCGGCAGCACACCATACTCGGTAAACTCCTCCTGCCCTGTTTTTGGCGTGTTTAGCCAAAATAGGAAAGTGATGTGCTTCCCTAAAAAATGCAGTTAAGTTTGTGGTTAACGCATTAATAAACTCTTGCCATTCAGGGTTGCATACATCACTTTTTAGAAACGCAAGATAGTCACCAAAGTTATTCATCCGTAATTCACGTAACCTCCTCGTGAGACGGTTATAAACCATTTCCCGTTTGTTGTTAGTCAGCACAATACCTGCTTTTTGATAAATCAATTGGCAGATTGATTGAAACTGATCATCGGACAACATAAACCGTTCAGAAAAAAAATCTAACGGTTGAGCAGCGATATCTGGCAATTCTTCAGTAACATTACGTTTCATTATTTTTTAATGGGTCTTTTTAAAAAATGATTTTTTATCTGCTTTCTTCAACCCATTACCTTCTAAGGAGTGAGAAGATCCGTCTTCATCCGTGTCAGGCAATTCGAATGCCGATACAGCATTAACCAGGTTGTTAGCCTGATCTTCTAATGCTGTGGCAGCAGATGCTGATTGCTCCACCAAAGCAGCGTTTTGTTGTGTCACCTGATCCATCTGACTAACAGCATCAGCAACTTGGTGAATACCTCTACTTTGTTCGTCTGAAGCCGAGGCAATTTCGGCCATTAACTCAGTGACTTTATTTACAGATGTGACAAGCTCCTCCATCGTTTGCCCCGCATCATTTACTAATCGAGATCCCTGAGAGACTCGAGACACAGACTCGTCAATAAGTGTTTTAATTTCTTTAGCCGCTTCAGCACTACGCTGAGCAAGATTACGCACCTCTCCTGCAACAACTGAGAAACCGCGTCCTTGTTCACCCGCTCGCGCCGCTTCTACCGCAGCATTAAGCGCTAAGATATTGGTTTGAAAGGCAATACCATCAATGACACTAATAATAGCGCCTATCTTTTGAGAACTTTGAGTAATAGCATCCATCATTTCGACCACACTGTGAGTAATTTCACCGCCTCGTAGTGCAGTTTCAGATGCAGATTCCGCCAACTTACTCGCTTGTAATGCGTTATCCGCATTTTGTTTAACTGTCGCCGTTAATTGCTCCATACTCGCAGCCGTCTCTTCCAAAGAAGCAGCTTGTTGTTCTGTGCGCGAGGATAAATCGGTATTACCTTTGGAAATTTCTTGAATACCCGAATACATCGCCTGACTGTTATCACGAACAATACGAATAGAGCGCGCCAACTCGCCACGCATCTCACGTAACCGTCTAAAAATGTCACCTATTTCGTCATCAGTAAAAACCAGAATTTCACGATTTAATTTGCCTGTTGCGACATCATTAAAGTAACGGCTTAAACTTGCGAAAGGTTTAATAATATTAAAACTTAACCAGCGATGAGAGGCGATTGACACCACAATTACCATGGTGATTGCGCCAATAAACATTAAAATAGCGATAGTATAAAAATGATGTCCTTGTTCTATCGAATCAGCCACTTCGTGTTGAACGTAATTCATATAGGTATTAAATGAATTTTCCATTGCAGTTTGATAGCGTTCCGTTGGTTGATCTAAAAACCCTTGAAAATCGCCTTTTTTTAACATGCCATGTAATTCAATTAGTGCACTATAAAGAACGTGATAATCATTTTTTACGGTATTAAAAATCTCTTTTTCTTCTTGTGGAATAACCTCTTGATTAATATCTGTAAGGAAATTTTGAAAATGAGTATTTGCTGTTTCCAAACGTGATAATGCGATTGATTCAATAGATTGGATATAATCTGTTGACTGTTCAGTTTTCATTCCTATCGCAACGCGATTTATTGCATTACGTGCTTGTACTAAAGATACCCAACTTAATCCTAATTCATCTCGCTTAGCAGTATCTAAATCAATTCTAGTGATCTGATTGTTGTTTAAATGAATAATTCCCAGTGAGATCCCACTGGAAATAACTTGCATCACACAAAACATCATCAGTAATAAATAGAGACTGGTGGATATCTTTAATTTACGAAACCTAAACATGCCTTCACCTCGTTATAAGCGGTAGCAAATCACTACCGCTTGTCAGCCACTTGTTGTTGTTAGAAAGTTTCCCAGTTAGCGGGATCTTCAACACTGCTGCTCTTTTTCTTTTCTGAGGTTCCTGGTTTTATAAGTGGAGCAGCGGCTTGTACTACAGGGAGTGCATCCAATTCCTTTTTCTCTAATGCTTTTTCTTCCTGACCCGGTAATTTGAAGATGGAAACTAAGCGGGTTAATGCAACTGCTTGATCTTCAAGACCCGCAGCAGCGGCGGCAGATTGTTCTACTAAAGAGGCATTTTGCTGAGTAACACGATCCATTTCAGAAACCGCAAGACCCACTTGTGAAATTCCTCGACTTTGTTCATCCGATGCCGAGGCAATTTCCCCCATAATATCGGTAACACGTGTCACAGATTCGACAATACGAGTCATGGTTTCCCCTGCACTTTCAACTAATACCGATCCGGTTTCAGTGCGACTAACAGAGTCTTCAATCAACGTTTTTATTTCTTTAGCAGCTTCTGCACTTCTCTGTGCAAGATTACGGACTTCGCCGGCAACTACCGCAAATCCGCGACCATGCTCACCGGCTCTCGCAGCTTCAACAGCCGCATTCAACGCCAAAATATTGGTTTGAAATGCGATACCATCAATCACTGCTGTAATATCGGTGATTTTTTGAGAACTTCCGGCTATGTCGTGCATCGTTTGCACCACATTAGCCACAACTTTTCCACCTTGGCGGGCAATATCTGAGGCATCATTGGCAAGGTTACTTGCTTGGCGTGCGTTATCAGCATTTTGTTTTACTGTCGCCGTTAACTGCTCCATACTCGCAGCAGTCTCTTCTAATGAAGCAACTTGCTCCTCAGTACGTGAGGATAAATCATTATTACCTGCGGCAATTTCACTGGTGCTGTTATAGATATTCTCAGTACTTTGATAAACACCACGAACAGTATGTATAAGCTCTTGTTGCATGTGCTTTAAGCCACTTGCTAATAAGCTCATTTCATTACGTCCATGCACCTCGATATCGGGACGTAGATCCCCTTCAGAAAATGCTTTAATATTTAATAACAATGAATTAAGTGGTCGAATTAATGCATTGCGTAGTGCAAACCAACAAATGATGAGTGCTGTAACAACAATAATGGCTAATATCACCATCGTGATAATAGAACGCTGATGAGAAGCTTCTAATGCACTATTTAATTGATTATTAAACTTCTCATTACGCATAACATAAGCAAGATACTCTTTATAAAAACCATCTTGATAAGAAGTCGTTGGTTGTTCGAAAAAATCTTTTAAGTTTTTATCTTGCAGTAAAATTTCTAACTGATTTAATGCAGAAAAATACTCAATAAAACGCCCTTTTAAATTGCGTATTTCTTCTTCTGAATGAATTTGATAAGCATTTATATGCTGTTCAAACTCTTTAAATTTATCATCGGCCCGAGACATATTTTTACGTGCCAGACCAGTTAAATATTCTACAGACAACGAGCTATCAACATTCAGATCTTTATCCTGTAACAGATAGCTTATAGCTGCACGATTGATATTGTTACGCGCTTGCAATAAGTTTGCCCAGCTTTCATCTAAACGTTCACGCTGTTTTTGTATTGTGAGAGTTTTATCCAGATCTTGTCTTGTTTCACTGAGATTTGAGTAAAAAACACCCCCGGAGATAAACTGCAAAACACCAAACAACAGAAGAATGGATAACAACCCAGTCACTATTTTCATTCGGCTAAACATGAGTTTCCCTTTTTATAATAGATGGTATGACCAAGTTATCGGCAGACTTAAGAGAAACTTTATAGGTTTTATCCTATATAGATACTATTTTCTATTTACAATAAATAAATTAAATATCAATAAGTTATATTTTAAATTCTCATTTTAAAAACCTGCTAGGCATAATGCACATTCATTTTTTAGTTAATACATTTAAAAAAAATAACTTAACTAAAATTAAAAGTACTCTTTCTGATTTAATTTCACTTAATTAATATTAAAGCCCCAAGAAATAACAAATAATTGAAAAAACTATTCCGGCAAGATAGCCGGAACAGTATTAAAGAATAAGATTAATAGGCTAAACTTTATTTAGCCATAATTGTTGCGCTATCAACTAATTCCATTTCTTCGCTATTGAGTAATTTTTCAATATCAACCAGAATTAACATTCTTTCATCTAAAGTACCCAATCCTGTTAAATATTCTGTTGACATTGTTACCGCAAATTCAGGAGCAGGACAGATTTGTTCAGGTTTTAAGGTTAATACATCAGAAACACCATCAACAACAATGCCGACAATACGGTTGAGTAAATTAACCACGATCACCACTGTGTTGTCATTATAGGTAACATTTTCTTGTGAAAACTTAATTCGTAGATCAACGATAGGTACAATAACCCCCCGTAAATTGGTCACACCTTTAATAAAACTAGGTGCATTCGCAATACGAGTGACTTGGTCATAGCCCCGAATTTCTTGTACTTTTAGAATATCAATGCCATATTCTTCGTTGCCCAACGTAAAAATTAGAAATCCTTGTCCAACAGTTTCACCGGATAATTTCTCGAAATGTTCCGCAGCCATAATCTTATTTTATCCTCACTATTAAATAACTGTATGCGCAGTTGTATTCTTTTTCTTTTCTGTCATTTGAGAATGACTTAAACGTTGTAATTCTGGAACATCAAGAATTAAAGCAACACTACCATCGCCCATGATTGTGGCAGCAGAAATACCCGGTACTTTTCGGTAATTGCTTTCTATATTTTTAACAACCACTTGATGTTGACCAACTAACTTATCGACCAATAAAGCATAACGGCGCCCTGCACTTTGTACGATAACCGCAATCGCTTGAGTAATATCGGTTTGCGCACCTTCAATATTAAAAGTACGGTGTAATTCAATAAGCGGTAAATATTCACCTCTTACTTGCAATAATTTTTCATCTCCTGCTAAAGGATAAATATCTTCCTCTTCAGGTTGTAATGAGCTAACCACTGTTCCTAATGGTAAAATAAATACTTCATCATTCACTTTTACTGACATGCCATCTAAAATGGCCAATGTGAGTGGCAGCAAGATGCGAATGCGTGTGCCTTTTCCAACTTCAAAACTAATTTGAATTTGCCCACCCATTTCTTGGATATTTCGTTTTACAACATCCATACCCACACCACGTCCAGAAACATCGGTGACAACCTCAGCGGTAGAGAAACCTGGCGCAAATATCAACATCGCAACTTCTTCATTGCTCATATTTTCAGAAACAGCTAAGCCCGATGATATCGCCTTTTTCAAAATACGCTCACGATTTAATCCAGCACCATCATCTGTCACTTCAATACAAATATTGCCACCTTGATGCTCTGCTGAAAGCGTTAATTGACCCGCCTCTGGTTTGCCCGCGGCAATGCGATCGGCAGGCATTTCAATACCATGATCAAGACTATTACGGACTAAGTGAGTTAAAGGATCGATGATTTTCTCAATTAAACTTTTATCAAGTTCAGTTGAACTACCAATCATATTTAACTCAACTTTTTTATGCATTTTGCCAGCTAAATCACGAACGACCCGCGGAAAACGACTAAAAACATATTCCATCGGCATCATACGGATAGACATCACTGACTCTTGCAGATCACGAGAGTTACGCTGTAGCTGTGCAATACAACTGAGTAGATCACTATGAATAGATGGCTCAAGCGTGTCACTATGTTGCGCTAACATAGACTGAGTGATCACCAATTCCCCGACCAAGTTAATCAGTTGGTCCACCTTTTCAACCGCAACGCGAATACTGGTTGATTCCGTTTTGGCCTGAGCAACAACAGGTTTTCGCGCAGGCGCTGGTGTCGCAGTTGGTGGCAAGGTTGTGGCAACTTTAGTCACTTCATCTGCTTGACTATTTTTATTCAACTCAGCAACGTTTTTTTCTATCGTAGCTGGCTGCTCTGTTTGAGCAGCAGGCTGGATACTTTCTGTCACAGATGAGGGTGAGTGTTCGGCTTGCTCTTGCGTTTTATCTGTAGACTTTACCTTTTCCTCAGTAGCAGCAACGTTAGCAAAGGAAATCTGTTCTGGTTCAATCACAAAACATAATACCGCACTGATATCTTCTTGAGTTGCTGTGGTTTTTAATACCGCTTCCAACCCATGGTGCTGTTTTTCAACCTGACTGACTTCACCCAGATGCTTTAATTCATCTAGCATTAAATCAATATCGGTTTCTTTTAAATCAGATAAAATAATATGATGCTGATAAAGACCGTCAGTATTTGGTGTATTAGCCGTTGCTAGTGGTTGATTTTCTTTACTAAGCTCATCGTCAGTATGATGTACTGCAGAAACAGGAGTGATGTTCTCCGTTGGGGCATTACTTTCAGCTAAAGATACTGAGTCATTCCCCTCACCTAATTGAGTTGATTGTTCCTCTTTGACTTCTAGAGCTAACTGACGCAACTTCTCACAAATATAGTTAAATGTTTCCTCGTCTGGCTCTTGTGAGTTTTTATGTGCATCCAATTGCTGTTGCATAATATCTTTCGCTTCCAGAAACAGGTTAATAATGTCATCGGTAAGTACCATTTCATGGCGTCTTGCACTATCGAGCAAGTTTTCCAGCACATGAGTGGTCTGCTGAAGTTTAACGAAGCCAAATGTTGCGGCCCCTCCTTTTATGGAGTGCGCACTACGAAAAATAGCATTTAACTGCTCTTGATCTGGATTTTGCGGATCAAGTAACAGTAAATGCTGTTCCATATCAGCTAACAACTCATCTGCTTCATCAAAAAATGTTTGATAAAACTCGGTAATATCCATCGTTACTCATTCACCTTTACGCGATTACATACAAACTAAGGAGTTGTTTCCTGTTTTGTCGTAATATTTGTCGATTGTGATGGCAAACTTTCCCCAGAAACTCCTGTTTCAACATTTTCCTTTTTTGATTCGGGAAGCTTAGATGTAGAAGAAGACACAGACGAATTCGTCTGTGTATTTTCTCCGTTTTCTTGTGGGGTTTCTTGCCCTGAAAGCAGAGGTTTAATTTCTGATGCCTCTTTTATTGCTGGTGCAACCCGCTCATTTTCATGTACGATTTTCTTTTCTTCCTGCTTAGTTAAAACTAATATACTGATCCTTCTATTCGCCGGAGCAAAACCATCCTCTTTTACTAAGTGAACAGTTGATGCCATACCTACAACCCGTAGTACTTTCCATTCTGCAAGCCCTGCACCAATAAGTTCTCGACGAGATGCATTGGCTCGATCCGTTGATAACTCCCAGTTACTGTATTTGAGTGCACCACTCGCATAAGGAATATCATCGGTATGACCTGATAAACTGATTTTATAAGGCGAGTCATTTAGTATTGGCGCTATCGCAGTTAAAATATCTTTCATATAAGGTTCAACAGTGGCACTACCAACTTTAAACATTGGCCGGCTTTCTTTATCTATAATTTGGATACGTAAGCCTTCGTCCATCATGTCGATTAATAAATGAGGTTTTAAATCTTTTAAGCGAGGATCTTGTAAAATAACTTGCTCTAAATTCTCTTTCAGTTTACGGAATTGCTGTTTTTCATTGAGCTGTTTATCTTCGACACCTTTTGGCAGTACATCACCTTCGTTATACACAGGATCACGTCCTCCCCCTGGTATCGGGTTTGTCACGTCTCCACTAACGCGGCCTTTTTCAATGGCAACTTTTAGAGGTGTGCGAAAATATTCAGCAACACGAGTTAACTCTTGAGGACTAGCGATAGAAAGTAACCACATCACCAGAAAGAAAGCCATCATGGCAGTCATAAAGTCAGCGTAAGCTATCTTCCACGCACCATGTTGTGCGTTGTGCTGTTTTTTCCCTCGCTTTTTAACTCTGATTATCTGTGAATTACTTTTCATAATTACTCTTCTTTCATTGCATCAGGATTTGCCTGCATCGGTGTCCGTACCTGACGTACATGTTCTTCCAATTCAATAAATGAAGGTCTGTCTGCCAGAAAGAGGGTCTTACGACCAAACTCAACCGCTATCTGTGGTGCATATCCATTCATGCTAGATAACAGGGTGGTCTTAATGCACTCCATCATTTTCATTTGTTGACTAGAGCGTTGTCTGATACGAGAAGCTAATGGTGAAACAAAGCCATAAGCTAATAAAATACCTAAGAAAGTACCTACCATTGCGTGACCAATAAGTGCCCCCATTTCCCCAGCAGGTCTATCGGCAGCACCTAGCGCATTAACCACCCCCATAACCGCGGCCACAATACCAAATGCGGGTAATGAATCGCCCATCGTAGAGAGCCCCGCCGCAGGTACTTCACTTTCTTCTTCAAAAGTGGCAATTTCTTCGTCCATTAGTGCTTCAATTTCATAAGGATTCATATTCCCCGTCACCATCAAACGCATATAATCAGTAATAAAACTGAGCATATAAACGTCTTTCATAATGCGAGGATATTGGGAAAAAATGTCACTTTGTTGTGGATTTTCAATATCTCTCTCTAATGCCAACATGCCGTTTTGGCGCGCTTTAGACAGCAAACGAAACATTAATGCCATTAGATCCATATACATCGCTTTATTGTAGTTAGTGTTACGAAGTAATTTCGGTAGGATTTTTACCGTTGATACGATCGCACGACCATTATTACCTACAACAAAAGCACCGATACCGGCACCAAAAATAATTAAAAATTCAGCGGGTTGATATAATGCGCCTAGATGTCCACCTACGAGGGTAAACCCTCCGAGGACAGCACAAATCACCACGATATATCCTAAGAGTACTAACACGCGATATCCCTTTAGCTAATTTCGTTATAGAGAGAATGGCGAACATAACCGCAAGGAGATAGGAGGGGAAGAGGAAACAACTCAGGTTATAGAGTCTTTAATCTATAACCTGATATTTAACTTTCAATCTCGAATCACATTGCAAACTGTTCAAGACCATCCAACAGTTGTAAGTTAATATCGGCAGGATTGGCGGAAAGTTTACGTTTTTTTATTGCCCGAGATGGAGGCTGACAAAGACTACAAACATAATTACTTGCAGGCTGATGTGCGTGTGTAATAAATGAACCATTACATTTGGTACATACAGAAAGTTGTAACATACCACTTTCAACAAAACGAACTAATGTCCATGCTCGTGTTAGTGCTAAAATAGGTTCTTGATCTTTAACGGGTGGACATTGTTCTAAATATAAACGATAGGCTTTTACAACAGCTTCAACACCTACGCTCCCCCCGCTTTTTAATAAAAAGCGGTAAGCATTATAAAACATTGAAGAATGGATATTTTGTTCCCATGTCATAAACCAATCTGTTGAAAAAGGTAGCATACCTTTAGGAGGAGGGCTTCCTCTTAATTCTTTGTATAATTTAATTAAACGCCCTCGACTTAATTGCGTTTCGCTTTCAAGCATTTGTAAGCGAGCACCTAAGGTGATTAATTCCATTGCTAGGCGAATATCTTTCGCCTCTCGGACGATACTTTTCTCACTCATTGTTATGCCCGTTTCTTTGTAGCAGAGGTATCATGTTCCGATAGTTGACGGAACAAGTTAGAAGAAAGAAGGATACCAGTATGAATTTGTTGCAAATCATCCACTCTGGATTCTTTAGTGAGTTGTTCTATTGTTTCGCTGTCTTCAAACCGGAAATTACAGATTAGTTGGTTTGTTTCAGCCAACTTAACCAATTGAGGCAATGTTAGCTCTTTTAGTGCATCAGCCATAGAATCGCTGATACCCAGTCTAAACATTGCGGAAGCCTTTTCTTGGTTAATTAACCTCTGCGCCAAAAGCAAATACGATAAATTTATGTCATAAATATGCTTAAGCAATTCAACCGTACTCATCTCTTTACATCCCGTCCGATTATATTGAACAAAGAGGATCTTGTTTAAAGTAAGATCCCGAGGAAATTAATATAAATGTATATTGAATTTCCAGGCCCCATTTTATGAATATGACTCGTAGTAACACTACCTTGTATTACTTGATTACGATCATTTCAAAAAGTAGCGAGAAAAACATTTAAATTAAAAAGGATTTTAAATGCTCGCCAATATATCATGTTAAGAATAATCCTAACGAGATAACTTTACTCCTTAATGATTAAGTTATTCAACGGATAAAGTAGTCTAATTTAAATACTATGTGAGTTACATCACAAAAAGATAATCATTATTATGGAATTAGTTCATTAACTATTCAAGTAATATTAGTAATAAAACTTGCTGAGAATTAATAAGCGAATCTACCCAAATTAAAATATTAATGATAATTTTTTATTTTATACGATCTATTAAACTTATAAACCTAAAAATACAGCATAAAAAATTGACAAATCTAAAATTGAAGTTTTTTTCGATCACAGTAACATATATTGCCATAGCTCCTCCTCATCTTTGTCTGAACAAAGCACTTGTGTTTAATAAATATTTCTATAGATATAGTTTTTTTAGTCATTTACCGAAAACACCATAAATGATCACTTTTTATTTACAATTGGTATAAAAAACAACCAATCATAATTAATTTGAGTTATCTAATTTTATAAATTAATTAAATAAAAAAAATTACACTTAAAATTCATAAAGATAAAACATAACACTCTTACATTAGCAGGATAAGTTATACAAAATTAAATTCCTAGTTATGCATCTTACCTTATAAATTATTGAATATTTATTTCTATCACATAAAAGTTTTATTAATAAATAATTAAAAATTACTAATCAATAACTAAAAGTGCAAAATAATAAAGCTATATAACTCTTTATGCGTGTTTTACCGAACAAAGATTAATCAATATAAAAAAACATGACAATACAGGTAAGATTTATTTATGGTTTTTACGTAACAATCAAATCACTTACCAACTTTTTTTAGAAAAATAAATATAAATCCATAGGAGAAAAAACCTCATTTAAAAATATAAAGTAGCAATAATAACTTTATTTACCCAATTAAATTCGATAAAAAAAATATATAATATTTGACTTATACTTAATATAAACAAAAATAATTTATTTTTTATATTTCAGCCATTACATTTATATAAAAAAATAAAAACACATATAAATAAAAAAAACAGGCTATTATTTAAATAACATAGTATCAATAAGTAAAAAAAACAGATTGATTTTATTAAAATAATAAATAATTAATTTATTATAAATAATCAGTGTGATTTTTTTATTTCTTATCCGTTATTCTGATAAAAATAGACTACAAATGAAATAACTATTTCATTTTCAGCAAAAAAGTTTTACCGATCTCTTCTTTCAAAATGATTGAGACATAGAAAATTTAGAATGGAAATTCCAACTTACTCATTTGCAATTTGATCAATCCCTATCCTGCTTTAACGCTCACCACCTAAATATTAACATTTGTATAAATCATTTATCCAATGTCAATATTAACAACTATTTTTGATCAAAATAACCGCTTATCGCATACTCAATCATCATCATTAATAAACTGTAAAATAGCAAATGTTACTTTTTTTATATATGACAGATAAGATAGCTTAATTTACGACCAAAAATAATACGTTTTTTATTTTTATTTGTCTTTTTTTTAAGCATGTTTTCCGATGGTTTGAGAAGAGTAGCCTTAGCCATTTCTTAGCGCTAATCAGCTAATATCAATGCTTAACAAAAGAGAAGATGGGTTCTTCTAAGAAAGGTATTGATAAAAAGACTGCTTTTTTAAACAAAAAAGCAAACTTATTTTTATCATTTTTATTTATTGTGATATTGATTATCATCAACATTACTCAAATAAAGAGTAGAATTAGTGGGAAATAACTTTTTGACAGACAACACACAATAAGCAGATTGATATAACAAATTTATTCAAAATAGTTATTTATCACTATTTTTTATCATAAAAACAAATAACCTCAGTTACGCAACTCATTACTCAACGATCTCATTTTTATGTAACAAATAAGATAAAAATATTGTTAGCCATCTTTCTGTCACCATCAACTATAATTATTTACGTAACAACGCCCAATAACATGAGCAATAGTTTAGAAGTCGATTAGCCTTTTATCGACCATGTTCTTTTTGATTCTCGCTAACCTTTAGTATTTTCTTTTCCCCGTACTTTTACTTAATCTTTTTAATCATTTTTGTATCATGATATAATACGAAAAATAAGCCTCTAATTATTTCCAATAGAAATTACAATGGTGCATTTATTTCGTTATTCGATGATTTTTTTCTTCTATAAGTCAGACTCATCTTCTTGATAAAGATATAAATAATGTAATATTGAAATAGATATTTTATACAATAAATAGATTAGTATGTTTTTTCAACCAGTATAATAAGACTACTTATTGGTAGCATTTCCCCTACAGCTTGTTTACAAAAAAGAATTTATATCCTAATGATATGTATCAACAATCAACACTTCCCCCTATTCATCAGCTTTACTGTAGCCCCCTGCGGTGTCATCTACACAACTTTTCTCCTCCCCTGACTTGCTTTAAGTGCACTTTTATCAAAAATATTTCTCAAAAAGCAGTAGGTTAACGATCGTCAAATAAAGAATAATGATAAATAATTCATCGAATATATTGAAATTGTTTGAGAATATCATCGAGTGATATGTACGACACCAAAGTTTTCAATAGAGGCATGTAAGTAAATGCATCTTGTCTTAAGCCCTTTAGTAACGATTTTGTGTGCTAGGACAATTAATAGACTCATCAAATGGGTTTTTAGTAGGAAAGCCTACCCGCCTTAACATAATTTTAAAATGCGTTTTTTGATTTAAAATAAGTTTTCATTGATAAATGGTTTTTTATTATAGATAACTTTATTCTTTCATCTAAACAAAGATTGATGATACATGTTATCGATCTTATTCAGCCATAAACATAGTTTCACAATGAATAATTACACATATGAAATAGGTTATCTTTAACCACCAGTATTAATACTTAGTTAATTTTCTATTATTTATAATGCTAAACTGTATTAAATAGCGTTTAAAATAAGCTAAATTCCCTCGTTTTCAGTTATTGTTTTATATTCTACTTTTGTTGATATTATCCCCACTATTCTTATAAAACACATTAACAAGCTCTATTGCTGTGGGGATAACCTCTATTTATACTCACAAAGTATTATATTTTATATCCATAAAGTATTAAGCAGGATGCTCAGAAGCAATTTTCCAATTAATTGCACTGACACTTTTTTCTAAACTTATCCTGCAAACAATGGCTTCTATCTCTTTTTGCTCAGCTGGGGTAGCCAACACTTCAGCACAAACTTCTAATTGACTAGGCATTGGTGTATCTGCGCTACTTAATGATTGCAATCTCACGTGTAAACCGTTTATGGCTTGCAAAATAAGTGTTCTTACCAAAACTTCATCGTGGGTATCACAAACAATACGAATAGAATAGCGTTGTTCAATATCTGTCGCTTGATATTGCGGTTGGGCATTTATTCGTTGAGCCGCTTCCCGTAATAGAATATTGGCACAAAGAATAAGCAATGTCGCTACGGTAGCAAGTGGATAGAGTCCAAGTCCACATAACACACCAATGCCCGCAGAGCACCAAAGTGTCGCCGCGGTATTAAGACCTCGAATATTCATTCCTTCGCGCATAATCACCCCTGCGCCTAAAAAACCAATACCAGAAACCACTTGTGCAGCAATCCGTCCTGGGCTATCGGGTGAAGTTTCAATGGAGCTTAAGATAAATACCGCAGCACCGGTCGCCACTAAAGCATTGGTGCGAAGTCCTGCCATTCTTTGACGCCATTGTCTTTCGGCACCAATCAAAGCACCAAGACACATTGCAACAACCAAATTTAAGATATAAGGAGTCATAGCCATTTTAATTTCCTCCATAAACAATGGCTAAAAAAAACACGCCGTTATACGGCTAATGAAGTAATACAACAACGGATCTTTGACTACAGCACTCTAGGAGGAGGAAATAAGGAGAAAAAAACATAGCACATAAAATCACCTCTTAGTAATAAGAGCATCTCAAGGTTAGTGCGATTCTATGTAAAACGAGGTTCAAGAAGTGCACTGCCCACCGGTAGGTAAGCAGTTTTAGCGGAGAAAAAGGCTTACCAATTTATTTTTTGTATTAATTTACTACTTTGCGTATCCATCTGTTTTCTCTTCGTCAAAATTTGGCTGGTAGTATAAATAGACCATTGCACAATGTAAATGAACGCTTCCTAAACCAATCATTTTTGTTGTACTGGTCGAACAAAAGTGCCTTCACCACCTTCTTTTTCATTAAAAAACCAAATACCATTCGGATATTCAGGCAGTGAAACCAAGTACATAATGCCTTCATTAAATTCTTCAATCAGTAAAATGGTTCCTTGACGATCTTCACAGCCGTCCGTTTTTACTACAACATGATCATTAACGTTCATTTTTACTCCTGATAAAAATTCTCATTATCTTCTTTTTATTTTACCCATAAAGAAAAAGCCTGCCACCAGAAGGTGACAGGCTTGAAGAAAATTTTTAAAAGGCTTTTATTACAGAGCTGTTACGTTAGCAGCTGCTGGACCTTTTGCACCGTTTTCAATTGTGAATTCTACGTTCTGACCTTCAGCCAGAGTTTTGAAACCGTTACCTTGAATGGCAGAAAAGTGAACGAATACGTCTTTGCTTCCGTCTGCTGGAGTAATAAAACCAAAGCCTTTAGACTCGTTGAACCACTTAACTTGACCTTTCATTTTGTCAGACATGTGACTTTCCTATATATCAATAAAACGTTGCCTTCTCGGCATCTACTGGCCTGAACTACCTATAACTTATGGGCACACATGAAGAAAACGGTCAAAAAGCGATGCTGTTTAAAACTCATTAACTTAGAATGTCAATCATAAATCAGGTCTGTATTTAGGCCTTACTCATTAACGCATGAGACAGGGTTAATAGCAATAGTTTTATGCATTGAAAGATTAAAAAAATGCAAATTGCACATAAAAAATACAAATTCGCCTCTATTTTTGTCACTGTGTATAAAATTTATTTGATATTTTATAGCAATTATTAACAGCAAGTAGGAATAGTCTTAAGAGACTAACAATAACAGTTAAGCGTCGAATTTAAAAAAACTGTTCTATCTGCTGATCCTGTCTCCATGATAATCTATTCTTAAGAAACAAATTTGCAACATTCATCTTTTAAGGTATTTACAATGAATGTATTAAAAGACATTTTAGAGCGTGATTTAGCACGTATTAATGCCGCAGAAAAGCGTGATGGCAAACCACACTTTAATAGCCAATTTTTAAAAAATCATATTTGGCTTTGCGTCAGTATGGTGTTGTCATATTTATTACTGGCCGCTTTGCTTATTTACTCTCCTTACTTTGGGGTCATTTCGCTGACTCTTTTCACTTTGATGTTTATTGTGATGGCAGGAATACTGCTATTTGATATCAAACCTATTTATAAGTTTGATGATATCGGCGTTCTTGACCTTAGAGTTTGCTATAACGGCGAATGGTATACTTTTGAAAAATTATCTGATGAAGCGATTAATGAGATACGCCAGCACCCGGCTATCCCAGCGCAAATAAAAGAAGACATCAATGACATTATACGCACAAAACAAGAGATACACTTTTATGACGTGTATTTAATCGCATTCGATCCCATCACCAAACCGATTTCGTCAGAAAAATTATCACCCCAAGTCTAATACTATGAGAAATTCTCCGTGTTATTGCACACAACACGGAGAACCTTAACCATTTTTTAGCCACATTGTCCATAAACCAATCAAACAGTTAATTAATCTATTTTTTAACGTTGACACCCTGATATATCATCGCTATTATGCGCCTCGTTCTCAAGAGAACACAATTCCTCCATAGTTCAGTCGGTAGAACGGCGGACTGTTAATCCGTATGTCACTGGTTCGAGTCCAGTTGGAGGAGCCAAATTTAAAAGAGCCCGCTTTATGCGGGCTTTTTGCTTTTCTAAATAAACTAGTCCCTACTAGCCTTTCATGCTCATCAGCGATATCTATATATAACTATTTATTTTTTATACTTTTTTATCAAAAAAACAACAAAACGGTGCACTCTTGAGCAAACAAACATTTTTTTTGTTTTTTTGCTTTACAAGGGAAAAGAGGATAGCTATTATTCGCCTCGTTCTCACGAGAACACGCTTCCTCCATAGTTCAGTCGGTAGAACGGCGGACTGTTAATCCGTATGTCACTGGTTCGAGTCCAGTTGGAGGAGCCAAATTTAGAAAAGCCCGCTTTATGCGGGCTTTTTACTTTTTTAATGCCCATTATTTCTTTTCTTATTTATCACTTTTATTCATTGTCTAATTTTAAGACACTGCTGCAAAATGATCTTTAAGTGACTCTTTTCTTACTTATGATATGGCAGAATGTGGCTTTTTAGGGCGGTAAGAATATCAACACAGTATATATACTGTGCCCAAATAGGTATAATTTTAGATAAAACACATAAATCAGTTATTTTTTAACCACTTAAGCTATTATTTTATTTTTTTTACTTTACAACTGCCCTCTCTCTCGCTATTATTCACCTCGTTCTCAAGGGAACACAATTCCTCCATAGTTCAGTCGGTAGAACGGCGGACTGTTAATCCGTATGTCACTGGTTCGAGTCCAGTTGGAGGAGCCAAATTTAGAGAAGCCCGCTTTATGCGGGCTTTTTGCTTTTTAGCCAATAGCATCCCACACTTAGCATGCTGAAAAATAAATTTTTCTCTGTTTCATCCTATAAATCCCAGCATCTTTTTCATTATCTTGTTCATTATTCGCTGATAATTGATGCAACTTGCTGTTTATCTATCCATTTAAACAAATATCTACGATTGACCTTTGACATCTCAATTTTACCACTATATGATACACGCCACTTAATGATGTTCCTCCATAGTTCAGTCGGTAGAACGGCGGACTGTTAATCCGTATGTCACTGGTTCGAGTCCAGTTGGAGGAGCCATTTCTATTAGCATTACCCTCGTAACTATTTGATTTTATTCTCTGTTTTCCCTCACACACAATAAAAAATAGCATTAAAAAGGTAGCTATTTAATCGTTTTCGTATTACTATTCATTTCCGGCTTGACTATCCAGTCCAATCCAATCGTTGATCTTTCGATTTTCCTAAGACACACGGAGCCGGTATATGACCACTGCACAACCTATCACCCTCACTATTCGCCGTCCTGATGATTGGCATGTTCACTTTCGTGATGATGACATGCTAAAAACCGTTGTTCCTTATACCAGTCGTTATTTTGGCAGAGCTATCGTAATGCCAAATCTTGTTCCCCCGATCACCACCATTGAAGCCGCCCGTCGTTATCGTGATCGCATAAAAGCAGCTATTCCTAGTGGCGATAAATTCGAACCATTAATGACCTGCTATTTAACGGATAGCACTCTGCCATCAGAAGTTGAACAAGGTTTTCTACAAGGCGTATTTACTGCTTGTAAACTTTATCCCGCCAATGCGACGACAAATTCTAGCCATGGTGTTTCCGATATCAATAAAATCTATCCTATTCTTAGTGTAATGGAAAAAATAGGTATGCCATTGCTTATTCATGGGGAAGTTACTGCATCAGATATCGATATTTTTGATAGAGAAGCTCGTTTTATTGATAACGTGATGGCTCCCGTTCGCAAACAATTTCCTGCCTTAAAAATTGTTTTTGAACATATCACCACCAAAGAAGCGGCACAGTATGTCTTAGAGGGAAATGAATTTCTTGGTGCAACTATTACACCACAACACTTAATGTTTAACCGTAATCATATGCTTGTCGGTGGTGTGAAACCGCATTTGTACTGTTTACCTATCCTTAAGCGTAATATACACCAAGAGGCATTAAGACAAGCCGTTGCATCAGGCCATTCGCGTTTCTTCTTAGGTACTGACTCCGCACCTCATTTACAACATCGTAAAGAATCATCTTGTGGATGCGCTGGCGTGTTTAACGCCCCCACCGCTTTAGCGGCTTATGCTAGCGTATTTAAAGAGCTCAATGCCCTTTCTCACTTTGAAGCCTTCTGTTCACTCAATGGCCCACGTTTTTATGGTTTACCGGTTAATGAAGGCACTATTACCTTAACGGAAAAATCCGTTACTGCACCTGCAAAAATTATGAGTGGTGATGAAGCATTAATCCCCTTCTTAGCAAATGAAGATATTCATTGGGATATTAGTGTCGATTAATCAATTAGTGACTTGATATCTTCTCTTTATGCACCATATAACCCCTTATCTGGGATAGTTATGGTGCATATTTTTTGCTATTCCTCGTTGTACTTTTCCATTTTTCATCAAAATTTAGCTTTTTTATTGCGCCAAATTTCGTATACTGGAAAGTAACCACTTAGTGGGGGCTTCTCTCTTAGTCAAAACCGGTTGTATGATTAGGAGGTATTATGAGTAGAAAAAATGAAGTTATTCAAACACATCCTGTTGTAGGCTGGGATATTAGCACTGTAGATATCTATGATGCGATGATGCTACGTTTACATTATCTTCCTGAAAACGAACACCATCCAGACAATGCAGTGGTTGATAAAACACTTTGGCTTACTACTGATGTAGCAAAACAGTTGATTTATATTCTTCAAGCAGGTATTGATAAAATTGAATCATCTGAAGATTTTGTATCAGACAACACCAAGCATTGATAAAAAGATAAGTTCGAGAAAAGCATTAAGACACCAAGCAGGAGTACTTTCGTACTCCTGTCTCGTTTTTATTGTTATAATCACCTTTCATTTTTATTTCGTTTATCTCTATTATCTATCCCTAACATTTTAATTTTTCATACTGTTTTTTTTAATTAGTTATTATTATAAATTAATTTATATTTAATTAAGTTATTATAATTTTCTTTTTATTCGATATATCTTTCACAAAATGATATATAACCCGAATTGACATAAAACTATGTTATCTTTATTTTAATAACTTGAAAATAGATATCACAAGGAAGTTATTAGTGAAAATATTAATTATTGATGAGTGTTACTTTACTCGTAATGGTATTCGGCATTTCTTCTTAAAAAAAAATGTAAGGCATGAAATTATTGATATGTCTTCTATTGAAGAAGCTAATCATTATATTAATAACTCTATGCCTGATATTATTTTTATTGATCTCACTAAATATTGTCGTGAAGTGGCACATTGTCAGCACTTACAATATTTCTTTTCACTGACTCAAGAGTGTCGTTTATACCTCTATATTGATGCCAACTATCCAGACAAAGATAGACCTATCGCCTTGACAAATAACTGTTTTATCCTTGCTAAACGAGTACTACCTTGGGTATTAGAGAGAACATCAACATTAACTTCTCGTTGCCAAGTTTTTTTCCCCACTTATAAACATTCTCTTTGCTCAATATTTAGCATACAAGAACAAAAAATCATAAATTACTGGATGGGAGAGTTGCCTAACTATCAAATTGCCAAAAAATTAAAAATTAGCAATAGCACCGTTTATTCGCATAAAAGACATATTACTGAAAAAATAAATGTAAAAAATAGAATTGAACTCTTCTTTATATATAATATATTAAAATATATCTATGAGAAATAAATACAAACTTATCGTTTAATGATTGATATATTTTATGGAATGAAATTATGAAGCTAATAGTTTAATTAATTGGAGGAATAACAAATTCCTATTACTTAACATTGAACTCTATAATAGGATTATAAATATGGGTGAATATATCAAAAATTAAAAATATTTAATCACCTAAGAGCAATGTTTTATAACATAAAAAATCTTCTTCATATTCAATATGACACTAAACATATTAATAAGCACAATATGTCATAGAATGACTCACTTCACTCTTACAGCTATCCTAGAGTGAAGTGAGCACCAATAGAGTCATCAACAACAAAAAGACACTATTGCTACATACTATTAGGCGATACGCTCAATCTTTGCCGGTAATCCTTGACGTACAGAGGCACCAGAAACCCAATCTAACCAAGTATTCGTTATTTCTCGTGTTGGATCAGCAAAGCCTAAGTCGTTTAAGTTAATACCACTACCTATTGCTTTATCCATAGCTAATGGTTGCCCATCTAAATAGTGTTGACGTGAGCCTAGCTCTTTATGCCCATAACCATGTTCAATCGCTAACACTCCAGGCATAACCCCCTCTAATAAACTAATTTCAGCCTCAACCTCTCCACCAGGGGTCACTATGCGCACTTTATCACCATGCTTGATCCCCCATTTTTTACCATCTAGCGGATTAATCGCGACTAAATTGCTTGGTTTTACCATTCTTAAACGTTGGATCATGCCCGTTGAGCTACTTACCACATGAGATTTAAAGGACATCAGTTTTAATGGCCATTGCTCTTGTGGAAAATGTTGATGTATATCGCTACCGTCAGATAAACGCGGTGGATAATAAGTTGGGCAACCACTATATCGCTCACCGGTAATAGCATGATGATTCTTCGCTACATTTTCATTCCAGATCTGTAATGGTTTCTTCCATTGCGGGCCTGTCGCATCACCATTCCATGCTTTATCATAAGGGGCAAAACGCCCACCACGAGTATAAATATTCGCCACCCTTAGGACTTCTTCTTCTTTTAAAGTGGCAGTAATAGCAGGAAGAATACGATCGACACCACTTAATAAAATATCTTCATGGCTGGCAGGTGCTACAGGCTGTTCGCCCATAAAGGCAATATTAGCCGCTACACGCAGATAATAATCTTCAGCACTATTAATTGCGTGGAAATGCCCATCTTTATCTTCTAGCGCATTTTCACCAAAGCCGGGTAAGTCTAATGCTTTAGCAACCGCAATGCAGAAAGTTTCCATTGATATAGGTTGACCATCGGCTGTTTTCGCCACACGAGGCTCTACAATCGGCCAACGTGCCGTACTGGCTTTGACTTGTACACCAGACCACGGCGCACTAAATCCCCAACTTTCAAAGTTATGCGTATCAGGCACAATATAGTCCGCCAGTGCAGTGGTCTCATTCATAAAAGCATCGATACCAATAATCAATGGTAGATGCTGTGGATCTTTAAGACGCGCTTCCATAACTTGGCGAATACCTGCAATACCGTATAGCGGGTTCGTCATATTGGTTATCCATGCTTTTAATGAATAAGGATAACCCGCTAATGCCGATCCCAGTTGCTCTGTTAATTGCCCTGCGGCAAACGGATACCACGGTGCTTTAGCAGGATAAGGAGACTCCCCTTTCGCGATCCGTTCACGATATTCATCAGATTGTTCATAGGCCGCTTTACTGCGCGATAGCACCATTCCTTTAGGCTTAATTTTGCCTTTAAAGCTATCCATGTTGTAACGAGGGCCATCTATCGCACCATTAAATTTACCCCCACCGACAGATACTCCCCCTTTCAGGTTTAGATTTCCAATTAAAGCGTTTAGCATGATGACACTCCACGCCGTATAGAAACCATTTCCCCCCATCATGCCACCATGTGAGATAACCGCAGCTTTTCGTCCGTAGTCAGTAAATTCACGCGCTAAGGCAATAATAGTGCTTTCAGGTACTTTACAACGTTCACTATACTCCGCCAATGACATGCGGTTTGCTGCCTCAGTTAATAATTGGAAACTTGATTTTACTGTAACCTCAATACCTGTTTTTAATGTCACTTTTTGAGTAACAAAAAGCTGTGCTCTGTCTACTTGCGTCGCTGCTGTAAGCTGTCCATTAAGGGCTATAACCATATTTTGCGCTTCGCCATCGGCAATATCCTCAAGATGCGCGGCGGTTAACATCTGCCCTGACAGTGGATGATTTTCATCACTAATGACTAAATGTGTCGCATTAGTCCAGCTTCGCTCTCCAACATTATTCATCGACACTTCACTGGGCACCGATAAATACTCAGCATTATAGCGTTTGTTTTCAATGATCCAGCGGATCATACCCATCACTAAAGCAGCATCTGTTCCCGGTTGTACGGGTACCCAATGACCATGATCATTCGCTAACGTGGTGGTTAATGGCAAAGCAGGTGCCACAACTACATAGTTAAACGAACCACGAATACGCGCATTCGCTAATTGGCGACCTTGGCGTTTAAATGGATTACCTGATTGCGCAGGTGAAGTACCTAAAAATAGTGCAAATTCAACATGATCCCAATCAGGCTTCACATGAGCATTTTTATCCAGATCATTCATTAATGCACCGGAGCCGGCACGATACGCTAATCCACAATAAGAGCCATGAGCCCCAAAATTTTTACTACCAAAGGCATTTTGTGCAAAGCGACGAATAAAACTATCTCGGCCATCATCCCCAGCATTAGTAACTAATAACTGATTTGCTTTAGGTCCTAGAGCTGGCTGTTTAGGATCAATGGGTGTTGCTAAATCGCGGATAGCACGTAAGCCATCAACATGCCCTTCACCAAATAAATCGCCCCCCTCAACCACTTCTTTGATCAGTTGCTCAAAGCTAATTCGCTGCCATTTCCCCTCACCTCGTTTACCCACTCGTTTCATGGGTTCAAGAATACGAGTAGGACTATCGAGGCTTTCCATCATCGTCGCACCACGAGCACAAGCCGTAGAGCGGTTAGCTAAACCACTTTCGCCCCCCATTTTTTCAAAGGCTTCTTTTATTGGCATGTTATAACCAAAATGGATATCCTGAGATAATGGGTGATAAGGATTTCCTGCAATACGTAATACTTGATTATTGTTACGATCGACTCTCGCACGCACACCGCACTGAGTCCAACAACCAAAGCACTGAGTCATACAAACAGCTTGATTGGTATTAGGTTGCCAATTCGCTTTCGCCGTGATTTTACCTTCTGGTAATAAAGAGTTACCGTTGATCCTATCCAAAGTAACCTTACCAGATGTCCCATCAACGAGACCGTCGACAGCACGCTTAGCAACATCGCGATAACTGGCAGCAAATGCGGCAATACCACCGATAACCAATCCACCTTTAAGCCATTGACGTCTTGTAAACTTAGCCATGCTGTACTCTCCTGACAACCCAACGAATACTTTCTCTGAATATAATGGTTAACGCTATCCAAAGCCCAAATGTTCCAACAATCGCTAATAATCCATCATTACCCAGCGGGAACTGATAAGGATTGGTAATAATGTTATATTTGGGAATATATTGGCTTCCCATTAACATTAGCCAACGTAATACCCACGCCAATCCCATTGAAATAAAAGCCATTACGGTAATAAATGCCACTGAGCGTGCCTGTTTTGCCATTAATCCGCCCATAGCAACAGACACTATCCATAAGGCAATAACCCCTATCGCACTCCACCAGCCTAAACTTCCTATTGCCAATTGTTGCCTAATGGCTTGTCCTGAAATAGTATCCCCCGCAATCCAAAAACCTGTACATACAGCAAGTAACATTAAAGATCCGATAAACCACATAGCCAGTTCACGCTGATACACAGGCTCTCGTCGCGTACCTAATGCTAATAGCGTAGGCAATACTTGCATGGCACTAAAAAACAGTAATATCGGCAGCCAGTAGGTATAAAGCACCGGTCTTGCTTTTAAAATAGAAGCTTCACGGCCGGTATAGAGCAATAAACCTATCGAGGTTAAGGCGCAGGCTAAAGCAACCCAACGCGTTAACTTATATTCACGTTTCCACACTAAACGCACGACCATGGCAATAAAGTACAAAATACTAAATGCAGAGAAGAGTGGCAGTAATAGTGATCCCCATGCCATCCACGACCAAGGAGTTGGATAAGCATAAAAATGCCAAACACGTGCGGTTTGATGGAGATCAGCGGTTAATGCTAAAGGGGCGGTGATCCCCGCCGTAACAGCAATAAAAACCGCAACAGCTTCTAAACGAGGATTACCTGTACGCCCTTTCCAACATTGCCAGCATGCATAAAGTGTTGCGCAACACGCAATGCCGATAAAAAAGAAATATTGCACTGCCCAAGGTAACCAAAAGTATTCTTGGGGGATCGCTATCACTTCTTGAATTTGCGAAACGGATGAAATCATGAGTGAACCTCCTGCCATAATGCGGGTTGCCCTTGTCCAACTAATGGCTGCACAAATGCATCATCTAAACCAAGATAAAAAACTTGTGGCAAGGTGCCACTTTCTGGTTTAAGTACTTTTAATTCATGTTCATGCTCGCGGATCATTTTACTTATTGTGCTGTGTGGATCTTTCATATCACCGATAATACGAGCGCCCCCCACACAAGATTCAACACAGGCAGGTAATAACCCAACTTCTAGGCGATGAGCACAAAAAGTACATTTATCGGCTGTCTGAGTGGAATGGTTGATAAAACGGGCATCATAAGGACATGCTTGCACACAATAAGCACAGCCTACACAACGTTCATTATCAATCACGACGATCCCGTCTTTGCGTTGAAATGTTGCTTGAACAGGACAAACAGGTACACACGGAGGCTCGTCACAATGGTTACATAATCTAGGGAGTAAGACGTTCGTTATTCCCTCTTGCCCCTTGATAGCAACTTGATATTGGTTTACTGTCGTCCTAAATTGTCCTTGTGGCGTTTGGTTTTCAATCGTACAGCTCACTGTACAAGATTGACACCCAACACAACGACGCAGATCGATCAGCATGCCATAACGTTTATCCTCTGAGCCTTCACGGCGCTCTGGGGATAGTTTAATGCCAGCTTGAGAGAGAGGAACCAGTGAAGCACCTGCGGTAAGGACCCCTAATTGTTGTAAGAATTTTCGTTTACCAAGATCCATATTTGTCTCCAGTATCACTCAGTAAATACCTGCCACATTGAGCGAAGGGAATAGAAAATAAGTATTTATGGCATTGTAAAAATTACTGAGTCCTCCACCTATTGTGGTTTACCACATACTCGGTGCGAACTTGATCCAAAACAATATTTAACATTAGATAGTTATGACGATAAAACAGACAATTGGGATAAAAAAAATCGCTAGTTTGAGCTTATTACTGCTCTTTTTTCTACTCTCTTCTTCTGCGGTTGCCAAAGAGTGGACTATTGGTGTGTTAGCGTTGCGAGGCGACGCCTCAACACAAAGACATTGGCAACCGCTTATCGATACCTTAGATCAACAAATACCCACAGATAGCTTTCTGCTGTTACCACTTAACTTGTCAGAAATGAAGCAAGCAGTGGCAGACAAGAGAGTAGATTTTCTATTGACGAATCCAGCGCAATTTGTCCAGCTTGATAGTGCATACCCGCTACGTTGGTTACTCTCTTTACGCTCGGGTTATGAGCCTGATAACACAACAAGAAATGTGATTGGTAGCCTTATTTTGGTGCGCAAAGACAGCGCAATCACATCGATTCATGAATTAGTCGGAAAGCGTGTTGGCGCCATTGCACCAGATGCCTTTGGTGGATATCTGTTAGGTTACAAAGCACTGCGTGAAGAAGGAATTGATCCTGAACAGGATTTTACATTACGTTTTAGTGGTTTTCCGGCTGATGCGTTACTTTACTTATTACGTGATGGCGATATTAATGCAGCGATCATCCCAGTTTGTTTATTAGAAAATATGGATAACGAAGGTCTTATTAATAAAGAAGATTATCGTCCATTATTAAATTATTCTACCAATACTTCTTGTTTAACCAGTACTCCGCTCTATCCTAATTGGTCATTTGCTGCATTAGATACTGTTCCTGACACATTAGTGGATAAAGTGACACGAACATTACTCAATGATGAAAGCGACGCCATGAAATGGGGGGCTCCCGCTTCTCATTCTCAAGTGGAAAATTTACTCCGAGAAGTCAACCAACACCCAAGGCAGCGACAACTTTGGCAAGATGCGAAAATTTGGGCTATCCAGCACCGTTTTATTATTGGATTATCATTGGGTGCCATTATCTTACTGGTTTTCAACCAAATCTGGATTAGTTATTTGGTCAGAAGACGTAGCCATCAATTAGAACAAGCGCATATCCATTTAAGAGAGCAAAAAGAGGCATTAGAACAAGCTCAGCGTTTAAATATTTTAGGTGAAATGGCGTCAGGCTTTGCTCATGAGCTTAATCAACCTCTTTCTGCGATCAAAAGTTATGCCCAAGGTAGTGCGATCCGTCTAGAAAAAGAGAACAAAAATCATCCATTACTCCCCGCGTTACGACAGATAGACCAGCAAGCCCAACGTGGCGCAGATATTATTCGCAATCTACGTTTATGGGTAGGTAAGCAATCAGCAAATAGTGATACAGTGCCACTGTCAGAACAAAATATTGCCCAATGTATTGAACATATTTGGCGGTTATTACGTATTGATGAAAAATATCCACAAGTGACTCTGATCACTAAGATTGATAAACATGATACCCTATACTTACCTGAAACATTATTAGAGCAAATATTATCTAATTTGATCACCAATAGCCTACAGGCGGGTACTAAAGTGCTACAGATAAGCACCCATAAAGCGCCTGATAGGTTGTTAATTGTGATCAAAGATGATGCGGGAGGAATGAGCCATAGCCAGCTTGAACAACCTTTCTCCCCTTTTCAAACCACCAAAACAGAAGGTCTTGGTTTAGGTTTGGTGATTTGCCAACGCTTATTAAATTCACAAGGTGCTGATATTCACATAGAAAATCAAAAAGATAAGCAAAATAATGTTGGATTAAAAATCACCCTTATTTTCCCCAATAACAATAATTAGAGGAAGAAAAATGCCAACAATTCATCTGGTTGATGACGATCTCGCCGTCACCGATGCTTGCCAATTTCTATTAGAAAGCTTAGGTTATGCGGCGCAGGTTTGGAATGACAGCGAATATTTTCTCCATAATATTGACCTTTATCAGCAAGGGGTTGTGCTGTTAGACATGAGAATGCCTAAAGCAGATGGTAGACAAGTACATCAATATTTAATTGAAAAACACAGTACGCTAGCAGTGATTTTCTTAACGGGTCATGGTGATATTCCGATGGCGGTTGAAGAAATAAAAAAAGGTGCCATTGATTTTTTACAAAAACCCATTGATAGCAATGCATTACTCTCTGCACTGAAATCCGCCTTTACTGAAACTGCAACACGCTTTACGGCTGATGATATCCGTCGCCGTTATGCCTCACTGACACCAAGAGAAAAAGATATTGCATATTATGTTATTCAAGGCCTAATGAATCGAGAAATTGCTGAAACTGCCTGTGTTTCTATCAGAACAGTTGAGGTACATCGAGCAAAAGTGATGGATAAAATGGCCGTTAAAAATATCGCAGAATTAGTTACCGCATTACAAGGAATTGATATTGTAGCGCCAAATTTATGACAAAATTTCTGATCTGCGGTAAAAAGTGTCACAATATAGAATATTCATTGGAAAAATAGTAAATAGATAGGCTTATGATAAAGTCACCTCCATTTAAAACATCATTTTTACAGCCCAAATATTGGCTGACATGGTTGGGGATAGGATTACTCTATCTTCTCGTTCTGCTCCCTTATCCCGTTATCTACTGGTTGGGTACACGGCTAGGTCGTTTATCTAAAGTCTTTTTAAAAAAACGTGTACAAATAGCAGAACGTAATCTTGAGCTATGTTTTCCTGACATGCCTAAAAATGAACGTGAAGCGTTAGTGAATAAAAACTTCGAATCCGTAGGTATGGGGCTATTTGAAACAGGAATGGCTTGGTTTTGGCCTGATTGGCGTGTGAAACGTTGGTTTAAAATCAGTGGTAGAGAAAATATTCAAAAAGTACAAGAAACTGGCCAAGGTATTATTGTCGTTGGTATACACTTTTTAACTCTAGAGTTAGGTGCACGTATATTTGGCATGCTAAACCCCGGTATTGGTGTGTATCGCCCTAATGACAATCCAGTTATGGACTGGTTACAAACTTGGGGTCGTTTGCGTTCTAACAAATTTATGTTAGATAGAAAAGATGTCAAAGGTATGATCCGCAATTTAAAAGCTGGAGAGATCCTCTGGTATGCCCCTGACCACGATTACGGCCCACGAAAGAGTGTCTTTGCCCCACTTTTTGCCGTAGATAAAGCAGCGACAACAACAGGAACCTATATTCTAGTCAAAACCAGTCATCCGGCTCTGATCCCGTTTACACCAAAGCGCTTACCTGAAGCAAAAGGTTATGAACTGATTATTTCACCTGCCGTAGCTGATTTTCCCATCGATAGTGAAGAAAACACCGCTATCGCAATGAATAAAGTGGTCGAACAAGAAATTTTACGTGCTCCTGATCAATATATGTGGTTACACCGTCGTTTTAAAACCCGCCCACCTGGAGAAGCTTCTTTATATAATGAGATAAAGAAAGTACACTAGTCCCCATCAGTGACTGTTTTAATAAAAAAACAGTCACTGACAAACAGATTGACTCTCTTAACCAAGATTAAAATACAAGACTAAAATAATAAAATTAGCCATACTCACTACTATTATTTCCTGCAAATAAACACATTATAAAGCACTACCTATCGTTGTTATTTTGTATTATGGCGATATTCTTATTTAAGAATAGATAACCAACATTGAGATAAAAAAGGCAACGCAAACACCATTATTCTCACTTTATGTGCTTCGTTTACATTCTTAGATAAAGGAGTGACATGAACCTAAAGCCCCGCAACAATTCTTGGAAACGAAATCTCTACATTGTCTGGTTTGGTTGTTTTTTAACGGGTGCCGGCTTTAGCTTGATTATGCCTTTTCTACCATTGTATGTAGAAGAGCTTGGCATAAAAGATCATGAGTCCTTAAACCTATGGACTGGTGTTGCTTTTAGTATTACTTTTCTCTTTTCTGCCATAGCGGCACCTTTTTGGGGAAAATTGTCAGATAGAAAAGGACGCAAATTAATGCTATTACGTTCTGCCTTAGGTATGGCGATCGTCATGGTACTCATTGGTTTTGCTCAAAATATTTGGCAACTGTTAATTTTACGCGCTTTATTAGGGGTATTAGGGGGTTTTGTGCCTAATGCTAATGCTCTTATCGCCACACAAGTGCCCGTTAAAAAAAGTGGTTGGGCATTAGGAACTCTTTCTACGGGTGCGGTAAGTGGCGCATTAATTGGGCCATTAATTGGTGGAATACTTGCCGATCTCTACGGTTTACGTCCGGTTTTCTTTATTACAGCCGCGGTTTTATTTATCTGTTTTATAGTGACCCTATTTTTTGTTAGCGAAAATTTTACCCCTGTTTCTAAAAAAGATGCATTATCCACCCAGCAAGTTTTTTCATCACTCAAAAATAAAAGATTAGTCATTTGCCTGTTTTTCACCACCATGATTATCCAAGTGGCAACAGGCTCTGTTACGCCTATTTTAACACTTTATATCCGTGATCTAGCCGGCTCTATCAGTAATCTTGCCTTTATTAGTGGTGTGATTGCATCTGTTCCCGGTATTGCCGCTTTAATTAGTGCCCCTCGTTTTGGTAAATTAGGTGATCGCATAGGCCCTGATAAGGTGCTTATTTTCACATTGGGTTTATCTATTTTTATGCTTATTCCGATGGCACTCGTCAGTAATTATTGGGAACTAGGCGCATTACGTTTTTTATTGGGTGCAGTAAACGCTGCCATGTTACCTGCGGTACAAACGCTTATTTTATACAATATTACGCCTGCAATTGCTGGTCGAATTTTCAGCTATAATCAAGCCTTACGAGATGTAGGAAATGTTACTGGACCGTTAATGGGCGCGTTTGTTGCGGCCAATTATGGATTTAGAGCTGTTTTTTATTTCACCGCTGCGGTGGTATTTTTTAATCTTATTTACTCATGGATAAGCTTTCGTACCCCGCAAAGAAAATAGTCAAAAAATCCACCAATAGATTTAGTTAATAGTTTTTTTTCAATAAAAAATTACACTTTCTCTCTTAAAGGTCTAATTGTTAATTTTTTTATTTTATTTTTCATAATTTATTGTTTAATAAGAAAAATATTTACACACCATGTTTACACCTCTTTACTTTTTCTTGTCCTTTTTTTTCAAAAAATTGCAAGGTTAACTATTGCAAAATGAGATTTTTATCGACTTTTGCACTAAAAAATGGTTTATAAAGTATTAAATATGCTTTTAGTCACTGAAGTTCACTAAAAGTGTGTTAAAAATATATTAATTAAATGTAGTGGCAATTGATAACAGAATGAAATAATTCTGTATTGCCTCCTACTGATATTTTGTTCTTTTTACTTGCAAACGACCTGCAAAGGTTTTTTTTGGGAATTTAAGATGCAATCTACTCACTCAAAATCAAGCCGAACCTTTTTTGGCCATCCATACCCTTTAAGCTCTCTGTTCTTCACAGAAATGTGGGAGAGATTTTCTTTCTACGGTATTCGCCCATTATTAATCCTATTTATGGCTGCAACCGTTTATGAAGGTGGTATGGATATTCCTCGAGAGCAGGCATCTGCTATTGTGGGAATTTTTGCTGGTGGTGTTTATTTAACATCATTGCCAGGAGGTTGGCTGGCTGATAATTGGTTGGGACAACGTCTTGCGGTTTGGTATGGCTCTATCTTTATTGCATTAGGGCACCTTTCTATCGCACTTTCAGCGTTTTGGTCTCAGAACCTATTTTTTATCGGCTTATTGCTTATCGTATTAGGTACAGGCCTATTTAAAACCTGTGTCACTGTTATGGTGGGAACCCTGTATAAAAAAGATGATACACGCCGCGATGGTGGTTTCTCCTTGTTTTATATGGGGATCAATATGGGCTCATTTATCGCACCACTGATCACCGGCTTCTTAGTCCGTGATTATGGCTGGCATTGGGGCTTTGGTATTGGTGGTATTGGTATGCTAGTTGCACTACTGATCTTCCGCTTTTATGCCGTACCGACAATGCGTCGCTTTGATAAAGAAGTTGGCTTAGATTCAAGTTGGGATCGCCCTACTGTTGTGCGTCGTAATGTCGGACAATGGGTATTAGCACTTGCTGTGATATTAATTGCCATTGTTGGTTTAATTATTTCAGGCACTATTCCATTTAATCCGGTTATTGTTGCCAATTTTATGGTTTATGTGATCTCCGGCAGTGTTATCGCCTACTTTATCTATTTATTCCTATTTGCAGGATTAAGTAGTAGTGACCGCTCTCGCCTGTTTGTTTGCTTCCTATTATTAGTTTCAGCGGCACTGTTTTGGTCTGCATTCGAACAAAAACCAACCTCATTTAACTTATTTGCTAACGACTATACTGATCTAAATTTTATGGGCTTTGAGATCCCTGCGGTTTGGTTCCAGTCAGTCAATGCGCTATTTATTATTATTCTTGCCCCTGTATTTAGCTGGTTATGGCCAATGCTAGCACGCAACAATATGAATTTAAGTAGCATGAGCAAATTTGTGATTGGTATTTTATTCGCTGCAGGTGGCTTTACCGTCATGATGTACGCCTCTGAAAGCGTGCTTGCAACAGGTAGCGGTGTTTCACCATTATGGTTAATTTCCAGTATTTTATTGCTGACCCTAGGTGAATTATGTTTAAGCCCTATAGGACTTGCGACGATGACCATTTTAGCGCCAGCAAGAATGCGTGGACAGGTTATGGGCTTATGGTTCTGTGCGAGTGCATTAGGTAACTTAGCCGCAGGTTTAATGGGTGGAAATATTCGTCCTGATAAACTTGATGTTATGCCTGATTTCTTCTCTCACGTCTCTATAGCATTGGTTATTTGTGCCGTTGTTCTTGCAGCATTAATTATTCCTGTGCGTAAACTGTTACAAAGTGCAGATGATAAAGAGAATGCGCAAGCATAATGAGTTTTAGGTAACATTTTTTACCCTATAACTCAACTACGCTCCTCAAATTAGACACTTCTACTCTAATTTGGGGAGTTTTTTTATAAAAATAAAATATAAATGCAAAGTTCTATATAGAGATACACCACAGATATTAGAAATAAAGAAAAGAGGTCTCACAGACTATATCCTGAAAGTGACAATAAAAAATGATATCATAGAAGCGAAATTTACGAGATAATGCTTCAATATAAAATTTTCGTTCTGCTTAAAATGGAGTCTTTTAATTAAATAAATTAAAAATTTTAACTTTTAAAGACTATTCAATAAGATAGGACAAGCCATATGCTAAACACAAAAGAAAAAAACATATTGAGAAATATAGAAAAAAGTGTTTTATGTAGGAATATAAAATTTAATATAAAGTGTAATTTACAAACCACTTTCTTTACAATAGTTTTCTCTCTTTTCTTTGTTTTTAGTAAAAGTATAACTCTTACACTGCAAAGTAAAATATCAATTAGCTTATTAATCGTTTTATTTGTATATTTATTTGGTTCATGGCATTCATTCCGAAATATAAAGCTAGCAACAAAATTAACAATTATATATATAAAAATAAAATTAAAAAAATTCGTTAATAATCTTAGCTCTTCATGAAAATTAAATTAACCCTGTACAGATAAAACTTTTCTCATCGAGTTGAACTAACGTTTACTAAGAGTTTGCTACCTCCTACTTCTTATTTTTACTTCCAGCCACTTTTTATCACTCTTTTGCTCTGCTAAATTGTTTCTTCTCCCTCTTTCCGATTAAGGTACTTTATGAACACGCTTCCCATTTATTATGTTAACGCTTTTACTTCAACACCTTTTTCCGGAAATCCGGCTGCGGTTATTTTGTTAGATAAATGGCTACCCGATGACACACTACTTAAATTAGCTAATGAGATTGGTTTACCTGAAACGGCTTTTTTAGTTGCCAATCATATTCGCTGGTTTACGCCTAAAGTAGAAGTTCCCCTATGTGGACATGCGACTTTAGCCACGGCTTTTGTATTAAAAACGATTAACAAAGCACCTGCGACAAGCTTTAAATTCCATTCTTTGTCTGGAGAGCTCACGGTATCTTGTCACTCTTCAAGTTTTACTCTCGATTTTCCTCAAGTACCTGCATCATTAAATCCAACTATAAAACCATCATTAGAAACGGCACTAAACATAGATATTGAAGAAGTTTGGCAATCTCACGACAGATATACCTGCTTTGTGGCTGATCCTAACAAGGTTATTGATTATCAACCTGACTTTAATGCTATAACACAACTACCACTTCCCGGTGTAATATTGACGGCGAAAGGTCATGCGCCTTTTGATTTTATTTCACGCTTTTTTGCACCACGTAAAGGAGTTAATGAAGATCCAGTAACTGGCACTTCACATTGTGTATTAGCTCCAATTTGGGCAAAAAAATTAAACAAAGATAAATTAAATGCCAGACAAGTTTCCGCGAGGGGAGGCAATATACAGTGTGAACTCAAACAAGAGCGCTTATTGCTTACTGGTGATGCTGTACTATTTTTAACCGGTGAAATAACCTTTTAAAATTAAAGAGGAATATCATCTATTCCTCTCCTTTGCTTTCATTTTTCTCTATTTTATACTTTAGGATCATCCCTACTGTATAGAAAGATAAGGTTTTATTATGTCCACAACGGATTTATCTCTAGAGTTGCAAGATAAAATTAAACACTCAATCACCCGCGTCTCTAAAGTTATTTTTCCAACCACGACCAATCATCACTCCACACTCTTTGGCGGAACGGCATTAGCATGGATGGATGAAGTCTCTTTTATTACCGCTACGCGCTTTTGCCGTAAACGTTTAGTGACAGTTTCTACAGAGAAAATTAATTTTAATCACCCTATTCCCTCTGGCACCATTATTGAATTAGTTGGTGAGGTAATACGTGTCGGGCGTACCAGTCTAACGGTAAATGTTTCTATTTTTCTCGAAGATATGTATGCCGAAGGACGAGAAGAAGTGATCCACGGCCAATTTAATTTTGTTGCCGTTGATGAGCATGGTAAGCCAACCCCTTTATTCGATAAACCATCGCTTTTATAACCGCTAATCTGTCGTTTTATTCTTCAAATTAAAAACGACAGATTTTATTATGCTGTGGGTTAATTAATATCGTCCGATTTTATTTGATCAGATAAATCTTTGTGGATACTTTTCAATCACATGAAAATATCAAATAAAATCAATGGGTAAATTGATTACTCACATGTAAAGCAAGAGTTATCCACAGTTAATGTGGATAACAGGAAAGACGTTGCAACAACTTTAGCCGTTAAATAACACAAATTTTTATCACTTCAAATTCAATTTGGCATACAGTCAACTTTGCCCCCGTGATTGCACTTTCAGCCATCACTATCTCTGTTGATGATTGATAACGGCGACACACCTCTAGAGCTAATTCAATACTTGGCTCAATTAATAAAATAGCACCGATATTTTCAACCGTCGTCGGAAAATCACTCGCTGAGGAGATGGTATAGAGTAAAGATTGCTGGTCTTGGGCAATTTGTTGCGCTTTATCTGTTGCGGCTTGATTAACTCTTTGTTGTTTAGCGGAGTCACCGCCACCAGAATGCAGGTAGATCATCGCTTCCTCATAAAAATATCAATAATAATTAATTTTTGCTATGTAAAAAAACCATCAATATCTGTCGATATAAAGGCCGTTTATATGTAATTAGATAACACAATGATAATCAACAAAAAGCCTTTAATAACAATATTATTAAAGGCTTTAGTTCTATTTCATATCTTGGTTATATTGCGTATGAGCAGTTAACAGCTTATCAATTGAAGCTTGGCATAAATAAGGTTTTAATGCGGCAAACTTTTTCTCTGACCAACTATAAATATTTAAAGATAAAAGTTGCTCTATCACTTTTGGTTCAAAGCGGTATTTAACATGCTTAGCCGGTATTCCACCAACGATACTATAAGGAGCAACATCTTTTGTCACTACACTATTTGCTGCGATAATAGCCCCTTCACCAATAGTAACGCCAGGCATAATCATTGCCCGCATACCTATCCATACACCATCGTGAATATAAGTATCACCTTTACCAATATAGGCTTCTTTAATATTGTCTAAAAATGGATAAAGAGAAAACCAATCCATACGATGAGTATGATTGCCCCCCATCAAAATAACCGCTTCAGCACCAATACAAACATAGTCACCGATATATAATTTATCGATTTCCCATAAGGGTTCCCACTGAAGGCTAATTTCATCGCCATAAAGGTAACGCACTACAGATGCTTCAAAGCCATTATCCCAACAATCACTGTAATAGCTATGTTGACCTTTAATAATAATATTCTTATTTTTTACTGTTTCGTGTAAATATTCGACACGTGACCAATGTTTCGTGTTCATACTATGACTCGCTATAAATTAATGAGCCATCAAAGAATGCTGTATTCTTTGATGATGTGTCCGCATTCCAAAACACATCATGACTAAGCAATCCGTGGTTGTAACAATAACGGATTTTGAACCTTATCCATTCCTTACACTCCTTCACCATTATTATGAATATCTATAATAATGTGACATAGAAAAACCACAAAGTTGCAACTTGTTAACTATTTTTCCAGCAACTCTGTGGTTTTAAAAATACATTATCTTCTAGCTATCAACTATGCTATTTAAAAAAATCTTTACTACCATGTGGCGCACAACGCAAATATTGCGGAGCGACTTTAATGGTCTGCTTTAACTTTTCAGCCGCATGCCAAGGCCAACGAGGATCATAAAGTATTCCTCTGCCTAATGCGATAAAATCAGCTTGTTCAGTCAGTAAAATAGCTTCTGCTTGCTCTGGCTCTGTAATTAACCCAACCGCAATCACGGGTAATTGTGTTTCATTATAGATGGCTTGAGCAAAAGGAACCTGATAATTAGGTCCTAGCTTGATGGCTTGTTTGTCTGATAAGCCACCGGAAGAAACATGAATATAGTGGCAACCGAGATCTTCAAGATGTTGAGTTAATGCGATAGAACTTTCCAGATCCCATCCTCCCTCAACCCAATCAGTCGCCGATATTCTTACTCCCACACACATTTTGTCAGAGACTGCTTTTTTGACTGCAGTAAAAACATCAATTAACAAGCGACTACGATTATTAAAATCACCGCCATACTGATCGGTGCGATGGTTTGATAATGGTGATAAGAATTCATGCAGTAAATAACCATGAGCACCATGTATCTCAATAACATCAATGCCTGCTGACTCAGCTCTTTTAGCTGCTTCAACAAATGCGTTTTTTATCTTTTCAATCTCATCAATTGTTAATGCTTGAGGCTGATGATATTGACCAAAAGCAATACTAGAAGGTGCTACTTTTTGCCAGCCATTCTCATCATCAGGAGCCAATGATTTTCCACCTTCCCATGGCAACGATGTTGATGCTTTTCGCCCCGCATGAGCCAACTGTATACCTATTTTAGCATTAGTATGCTGTTTTATATCGCTAATAAGCTGTTTTAATGCGCGACCATGTTCCTCAGACCATAATCCGAGATCTTTATAGCTAATTCTACCTCGAGGCTCTACCGCCGTCGCTTCTATAATCACTAAAGCGGCACCTGATAATGCTAATTGCCCATAGTGCATTGTATGCCAAGATGTGGGTATTCCATCTTGCGCAGAATATTGGCACATTGGTGCAACAATAATACGGTTGTCTAATTGATGAGGTCCTAATTTATTAGGCGTAAATAACAAACTCATGCAAAGCCTCCTGCTATATAAGCAATGAGACAAAAATCATTTTTATCTTATGGTTACGATTAAAAATAATTATTTGCCCTCTATCTGGTTTTAAATGAACCATCACTATAACTTAATAAGGCTAACGCATTAAATGACATAACGCGATAACCTATCTCACAGAGTACTAAGAAAAAAAGACTTCAATGGCTGATCCTAATACAACATCTAATAAAATAGCGGTATTAGATGCCATATTAGGTTATAACGCATTATAGGATATGAAATATTAATGTGGTTTTACTAATAAGAGTGATAGCTTTCTTGCAAAGGGTAAAACGAATAAAACGGTTGGAAACGCAATCATCCAAGATACCCCCCATGAAGAGAACCAAGGTGCAAACATAAGGCTATTTAAGCCCATTGTTTTTGCTGTACTAATAAAAGAAACAATGCCACACATCACAAAAGATAGGAAAAACGGAACCAGAAAAATCATGGCTCTTGGTGGCAATTTAGGTATACCCAAAATATTATTTTTATCTTGAAAAAACATAGAAAAGACCCCAATAAAAACGTGTACTACGGCATATAACCGCCAATACAACAGGCGAATACCCATAAAGGTAAAAAAATTAAGTTATATGCGTTGATTAACGTAAACGCTTACGAGTCTTGTAGACTAGACCGATGCTAGTATATAAATGAAAGTATTTTTGTCAAGTAAACTATTATCATTATCATTTGATAAAAACAATAGAATTCATGAATAACTTAAGTGAATCTTTATCTTTCAACAGAACTACACCAAGGGTATAACATTATTACTCATATTTTGAGTTAATTTTTACCCAATACATTTTATCGGTGAAATGCTCCCTGAGGAGGGGAGCATTTCTGACACAGAACGATTTAATTAATATTAAAAGTGATCATCTAATTGCATATTAATTCCTTTTAATAACAGTGTTTATTCCAATTAAATTGCATAATTTTATTTAGAATATTGAAATGTATAGGGTAAATAAATTAATTAACTCTGATACAACATGCTTATCTTACTATATTGTTTTTTATCTAATAGTAAGAAAAGATCGCCTCTTATCTCATATTCAATATGATAAAATTATATTTTCTATATTATCCATTTTTATGCAAAATATTTATTATCTGTTTATTTATAATTAATACCTTTATTTTCTATTATTAATAGAATTAATATTATCAATTTACGTTAACGCATTACTTTCTATGAGTTAACTCTTTGGTTATATTGAAATTTAAAACAATACAGTTCAGCAATAAATGTCATCATCATCATAAAAGCAAGTATTTATTTATCACCTCTACAAAAGATTCATGTAGAAAGTGATTATTTTATTACTTAAACACCTTACTTTCAGTAAAAATACATATTTAATAATATATTATCTAATATTAAGAGTTGATTAATCACACTTAGCTTTATCTTTTATTATATTGCTCAAACTTTATTTGCCTTTTATACTTTCTTAAAGCATATTTTTATAGGTGTTATTATGAATATTTTATTAGTTGAAGACGATCTGCAATTGGGAAAGGCGCTCTGTCGTGGTCTAGAAATTGCCGGTTTTCAGCCCTGCTGGGTAAGATTGCTTACGGATGCACGTGTTCAATTAAACCAAAAAGCCTTTGATTTAATGTTGCTTGATCTAGGTCTTCCTGATGGTGATGGTCAAGATGAACTTATCGCACTAAGAAAAAGTGGTGAAAAAATACCCATTATTATTTTGACGGCTCGTACTCAAATAGATAACCTAGTACAAACATTAGATTCAGGTGCTGACGATTTCTTACCAAAACCTTTTGCTATGCCTGAATTAATTTCTCGTGTAAAAGCCGTAAGTCGCCGTATGGCCGGTTTCTCTTCACAGATTTGGTCTATCGGTGATTTACAGCTTAATCCCTCGAATCATCAAGTCACTTTAAATGGTGAACTATTGTTATTATCAGGTAAAGAGTACCAGCTATTATATGAGCTGATGCGCAATACAGATAATGTAGTACGTAAATCTGATTTAGAACAACGCTTATTTGGCTTAGATGACAAAATTGAAAGTAACTCACTTGAAGTTCATATGCACAACTTACGCCGTAAAATAGGCAAAGAGCGTATTATTACGGTTCGCGGTATCGGTTATCTCTTAAAAAAAGAAGTGAACTAAATGAAGATCCGCTCTTTCTTTATTTATACTATCTTTCTACAAACGATATCTATCGTGATGCTATGGGGCGTTTGGTTAGCTTGGATAGAATTTGATTATCTTGCTGACTTTGAAACTATCTACAATAAGCAACAAGAAATTATTGCTGAAGGATTTGCCAATACACTCGAAACGGTTTCCTCTCAACCCGAGACAGTAAAACAGATAGCTCACCATTTACAAAACATGTATATCGATACCATGCTTAATGGTGAGGATGATGATTTACACTATTTACCTTGGTTTATTGTCTTAAATAAAGATAATGATCTGATTTATACCAATAGACCGGAACTTTCTCTGCCTAAACGGGTACTGTCGCTTGCCTCTGAAAAAATCTCTGTGGCTGGGGAGAAATGGTATTTATCTTATAGTTGGGGAAAACAACATAAAATTAAAGTTTTTATTGGTGAATCCGTCGAAGATAGAGGACATGTCATTGGTAACCCTATTTCCGGTACTTTTGTGCCCTTCCTATTTATTTTAGCAACGGTGATCTTGGCTATCTTAATTACTGCTTATTTTAGTTTGCGCCCTTTAAGACAAGCCGCAGAGCTGATTTCTAATCGAAAACCTCGTAATTTAACGCCAATTAATGTCGGACAACAATTTAAAGAGATCCGCCCTATCTTTAAAGAGCTTAACCAATTAATGGCAAGAATAGATGCGGCTAATATTAGAGAAAAACAATTTATGGCTGATGCGGCTCATGAGCTAAGAACCCCGATTGCAGCAGTGATTGCCCAATTGCACATTCTCTCTTTAGTCGATGAAAAGCAGGAGCGAGAAGAAATTATTGAAGATATGAAACAATCTCTGGATAGAGCCGCCGCACTTTCCCACCAGCTTATTGATTTAGCAAGATTAGAGTGTGACGATTTCCCTATAAAAATAGAATCCTTTGATGTTTATAATATTATTGGTAATGCTATTGCTCAGCGCGTGCCCTATGCCTTAACAAAAAATATTGAGCTATCTTTAAATGAAGGTATGTCACTTAAAATAGAAACAGATAAACAAGCACTACTGTCTATTTTTAATAACTTATTGGATAATGCAATCAAATATTGCCCCAATAATAGTCAAGTCGAAGTGACTATTGAACATAAAGATAACCATCATCTCAATATTATTCTGCGTGATAATGGACCAGGAATTGCACCAGAGTATATTAGCTCACTATTTTCCCGTTTTTATCGTGTTCCGGGATCACAAGGGACGGGCAGTGGTTTAGGCTTATCTATTGCACAAAATCTCGCTGAAAAAATTCAAGCAACCATTTCCATTACTGAAGGGCTACACAATAAAGGTATTGGTTTTATTATTACCTTACCGTTAAAAATTAAACCACTAGATAATGAGTAAATATAATTATAGGAGGCCTTTGCCTCCTATAATTTTAGTTAAAACTATTAGTTATGCTTATCCCCACAAAGTGGCTATCCAACGTAGCATCGCGGTAATAATAGCAGCACTTAATACCACCAAAATAAAAGGTTTCTTTTTCCAGGTTAAAACGCCTGCAACACCCACACCAATAATCTTGGCAATATCAGCGAGTTGGTCACCATCAAAAAAAGTAGATGTCATTGCAACCGAAAATAAGATCACGATTGCTGAAAGTGAAAACATTTCTTTGACCCGCTCAGACATCCCCGTTTTATTATTTAATAAGATACCGGAGATGCGCATGGCATAAGTTCCTACGGCTAAAATAGCGATACCTGCGATAAGTGAAGTTGTTGAGATCATATTTTTCTCACCACAAATAAAACGCCTAACAAGGATAATAAAACCGGTATTCCCGCAGGGAGAAACAGTGTCGTTGCTAAGGCAATCACACTACCAATAATAGCGGCTTTTCGTGTTAATTTATTTTTCAATGCCGGTAAACTTAATGCCAAAATAATCGCTGGGAACATCGCATCTAAACCAAGCATTTTTATATCAACAATAAAAGAGCCTAAATAAACACCTAGCATAGTACCTAACGGCCACATCAGTAAAATGCCTAATCCACAAGCCCAAAATGCTAATCTATTTTGCTCAGCAGTCGATTGAGATAACCCAAAAACCACACTTTCATCATTTAATACATGAAAGCCTAATAGTGATTTAATCCCTTTTCCGGGTAACTCTTTCACCGCCATACTAAAAGGGATGTGCCTTGCATTGACCATTAAGCCAGCGAGTGCCGCATAGATGGCGCTTCCTCCCATCGCAACCACTCCGATAAATAGAAATTCAGAAGCCCCAGCCAAAACAAAAATCGATAACGAAAGGGGTACCCAAAAATCGAAACCTTGAGTATGTGCTAAAGCACCATAAGATATTCCAACGATCCCATCCGCTAATGAAACAAGCAGAATATCTCTAAGTACGTTATTATCTAGACGACTGTTAATATGCATAAAAAAACGTATTATTTATTGAACGATTTGTTCATTATGTTGAACGATGTATTTTTTTGCAAGCTGATTTTTGAAGGAAACTATGATGTCATCACCTTCGGCACCCATTGAAATTATTTCTCAATCCATTGCTAGAGAAAGAAAAAAAGCAGGTCTTTCACTTGCAGAAATCGCAAGGCGAGCGGGGATCGCAAAGTCAACGTTATCCCAATTAGAAGCGGGACAAGGTAATCCAAGTATCGAAACTTTATGGGCTATTTGCGTCGCACTCAATATTCCGTTTTCACAACTGATTTCCTCACCTAAACCAGAAGTTAAAGTGATCCGCAAAGGTGATGGATTTAAAATTAGTGCAGAAAAGGCCTATTACCATGCCTTTTTATTGTCATCTTGCCCCAATGGCGCGAAGCGCGATATTTATACGGTTATTGCTCAACCGGGTAAAGATAGAGTGTCAGATCCTCATAGTAAAAATGTCACAGAACATATTCTTATAATTAGCGGTCGTGCCATTGTCGGTACTTTAGATAATCAACAAGAGTTATCTCCCGGTGACTATATTTGTTACCCTGGTGACGTTACTCATGTGCTACGTGCATTAGAGCCAGATACTACCGCTGTCATGATCATTGAACATCACAATTAGTGACAATGGTATTATCGCACTGATTTTTCGGATAAAGTCAAAATCAGTGCGATAAAAATTTACTATGGTTTAACACCGGCTTTCTCAAGATAAATCTCTCTTAAGCGTTGTGATAACGCCCCTACCTTACCTTGATTTATTTTTTCATTATCAATGGAGATCACCGGCCAAATTAAGGTCGTCGCTGAACTAATAAAAGCCTCTTTGGCTTGTTTCGCTTCTTCGAGTGTAAATAAACGCTCAATGATGGTGAGTTTTTGCTCTTTGGCTAACTGAATAATCGCTTGTCGCGTGATCCCCGGTAAAATATCTTGGCTTAATGGGCGAGTGATAATTTCATCTTGCTGATTAACAATAAAGAAATTGCTTGAACTTCCTTCGGTGATATAACCCTCTTTGATAAAAATAGCATCATCAGCACCTTGCTGATGCGCATGATGTTTAGCTAAACATGCAGCAAGTAATGCCACCGTTTTAATATCACAGCGTTGCCAACGAATATCCTCAACACTTACGACAGAAATTCCTTTGCTTGCATTAGGATGATTTACCACCGTTGAGTGTTGAACAAATAGCACCAATGTAGGAGCGACTGATGAAGACGGGAAATCAAAAAAACGTGATGAATCGGCGCCACGAGTGACTTGTAAATAGATAAGTCCTTCATGCAGATGGTTCTTATCTATCAATTGCTCGTGGATCTCTTTTAATTGCTCTTTGGTTAATGAAAAAGGCATTGATAATGCTTTGCACGAGCGCTGTAAACGTTGAAAATGCCCTTCAAAATCAATTAATTGTCCGTTAATAACGGCGGTAACTTCATAAACGGCATCAGCAAATAAGAAACCTCGATCAAAAACAGAGATATTAGCTTGTTCTTTAGGTACAAATTGGTTATTTAAATACACAATCTCAGACATTTTACCTCCGTGATAAATTGTATTAACCTTGATAACTTTTCACCACACTACTCTTTCACATTACTATTTCAAATGCTACTGACTTTCTAATACAAATCTTTAATGGCCTTTTTCTTTAAAGAATTCCTGTTATATAGCTAAAAATTGCTATAATTTGCGATAAGGATTACAAATTAAGAGGTTGTTATGTTAGACATTAATAAAAATAATTTATCTCAGCTAACAGAGAAACTCGTTAAAAAGCAGTGTACTTTAATGAGTATCATTGCCATGCTGGGATTACTTGCGGGTATTATCTGTATTATTAACCCTTTTTCTTCAGGGGTCGTGGTCAGTGTTTTCCTCGGTGTGGTGTTTTTTGCTTGTGCAATAACCAGCATAATGGCGGCCTTTAATAGCCGGATCTCTTCTGGTTGGTCGATGTTAATTACTTTACTTGCTGGTTTTATCTATCTATTTTTAGGTTATATTTTTATTACCGATCCTTTAAATGGCATGTTAAGCCTTGCATTTATTATCGGTTATTTATTTATCTTTGCAGGAATACTCCGCTTAGTACTCGGCTTTAAGCAAATTAAAGATAGCTTTTATGGCTGGTTTAATATTTTAGTGGGCTTTTTAGATCTTGTTTTAGCCTATTTCTTACTAGCTTTTGGCCCTGAAACTTCTATAACACTGGTGATGGCATTGATTGGCATACAACTTATTTTAAGTTCTATAACTATTCTATCAATAGCCAGTGCAATCAAGCGGATGACTCGTTAATTGCGTCTTAGTTTATAAGCTGTAGTTGAATGTTAGAGCCACTTAATGTGGCTCTAAAAGTAGCGGTGTATATATTTTATCCCAATTCGACAAAGCCAACCGAGACTACTTGTCAAATGCCCTTCCTTTTACTTCCTCATTTCTCTACTGCAATAGTTAGTTTAAAAAGACAATATCGCGAAAGGCGCAATAGAAAAAGTCAACTAAGCGCTATAAGCAGAAAAATAATTTTAAAACAATAAGATAGATATAAATTCAAACGTTCTTAAGCTATGGTTACCAACAAAAAATGCTTTCAATATAAAAAATAATTTAAAATTTAAAATATTTTTGTATAAAGCTATTGACTGTTATGAAAATGTGATTAGAATCAGTATCAGAAAATATTTGTGACGAGAATCACATTTTATTAATAGGATACTTAATATGAAATCAATGACTTCTTTTATTACTCATCTGCACCAAGTTGTTGTTAAATTATCTTCAACTCGTTTATTGTAATTCTTTGTATTAAAAAGAATAACTAGTGCATAAAGCCAGAAAATGCACTCTATATCGCAAGAGGCACTATCTGGCTTTTATTTTCTATCTCTTTGATTTTTTCTTATCTTACTCTTCGCGCATCTTTAGTAACAAAAATTTCACTTGTTTGAACTAAAATCCCTCTTCTTGTACCCTAGTATTAAATCACCTTTTATGATGAGGATAGTTTATGCAGCAGCAACTGCTTACATGGATACGTCAGTTTAATGAAGAGTACGCTCAAATCACTTCTCTGTTACTTGTTTTATTGATCATTTTTGTTGTTGCTCTTGTTCTCCACTTTATTTTGCACAAACTTGTGCTCCCTAAGCTTTCAAAAGCTATCAGTAAATACGATCAAAAGTGGCAACTCTCTTTTGAAATTAATAAGTTATTCAGTCGATTTGCCTTTCTTATCCAAGGTGTAGTCATTAATATCCAAGCCTTATTATGGATGGGACCCGGTAAGACACAGGAGATATTAACCACTACAGCTCAAGCATGGTGTTTACTTTTCGGTTTATTGATGATTTTCTCAATTATGGATCTCTGTTTGCAGATCATGAGAAATTCCCCTTCTTTTGGCCGATTACCCCTTAGAGGTATTTTCCAAAGTTTAAAATTAGTCGCCAGCGTGCTGATTGGTATCATGATTGTTTCATTACTGATCGGTAAATCACCGCTTATTTTATTAAGTGGTTTAGGTGCCATGACTGCGGTGTTGATGTTGGTATTTAAAGATCCAATTATGGGACTTGTTGCCGGTATTCAACTCTCCGCCAATAATATGATTAGCTTGGGTGATTGGTTAGAAATGCCTAAATATGGTGCTGATGGTGCCGTAGTGGATATTAGCCTCACCACAGTAAAAGTACGTAATTGGGATAATACCGTTACGACCATTCCTACTTATTCTTTAATTTCTGATTCGTTTAAAAACTGGCAAGCGATGACACAATCAGGTGGGCGTCGAATTAAGCGCAGTTTATCTCTTGATATCAATAGTATTTACTTTTTAGATCAAGAGAATATTGATAAATTAGAAAAGGCACAGCTTCTTGAACCTTATATAAAAAGCAAAGTAGGTGAAATCTCCAGCTATAACGCTAGCCTTTGTCATGAGCATCAAATGCCACTTAATCAACGTGGTATGACGAATGTCGGTACATTTCGCGCTTACGTGGAAGCTTATCTAAAAAATCATCCGAAGATCCATAAACAGATGACCATTATGGTAAGACAGCTTGCTCCAACCTCTGAAGGGCTACCTATCGAAATTTATGCCTTTACCAATACAACCGTGTGGGTAGAGTATGAAGCTATTCAGTCAGATATTTTTGATCATATATTCGCTATTCTTCCTCAGTTTGGTTTACGAATACACCAATCACCAACAGGTAGCGATGTTAGAGCATTAAAATTCCCTACCAATATCGACACACCATAGCCCTAGCGTTCATTATTTAAAAGGGAGATTAATTCTCCCTTTTTTCTATTAAATAAATTAACAAATATTTATAATTATCGACTTTGTTATCATATTAACAATCTTGTTTTAGCCTATTTTTTTAAAATCGATATGTTATTTTTTATATATCGAATCACTGTTTCCACCTATATATTTGATATTTTATTTACCACTAAAGTGGTATTAACCGCAAAATGTAACCAATTGTTTAATAATTATTTTTTTAGATAACCTTATTAACATTTTTTATATTGATATAAATCATTATAGGTATAGGTGTAATAACTTAACATAGATATACAACTTTATTTGTTGTGAAAAATGTTAGGGTAATGTCAATGTCAAAAATTAAAAATAATGTTTCTATCACTGAAATGAGCCGGCGTGGCTTCATTCAGTCTGCAGCTGTTCTTTCTGGCGCTGCTGCTGTAGCTGGAACGGTATCATTACCTTTCTCTGCTAATGCTCAAACACCCCAGGGTATTCGTCCTGATGAGACGTCTGAAACCATCAAATACAGTGCATGCTTAGTGAACTGTGGTAGTCGTTGCCCATTAAAAGTTCATGTTAAAGATGGCGTGATCCGCCGTATTTCCAATGAAACCATGTTTGATGACTCAACCTTTGGTCTTCATCAGATCCGTCCTTGCTTACGTGGACGTTCCGTTCGTTGGAAAACTTATAATCCAGACCGTTTAAAATACCCCATGAAACGTGTCGGTAAACGTGGTGAAGGTAAATTCGAGCGTATCTCTTGGGATGAAGCGACTTCGATTATCGCTGATAAGCTAAAATATACTATCGATACCTATGGTAATGAGGCTATTTATTACCAATATGGTACTGGATCTACCGGGGCGAATTTACATGGTAGAACAGCCTGTAAACGTCTATTAAGTACAGTCGGTGGCTTCTTAAGTGACTACGGTACTTACTCTTATTCACAATTAACCGGCATCGTCCCTTATGTGTATGGTGATATGCTGGAATCTCTGTTAACAGAAATCGAAAACTCAGATTTGGTTGTGATGTTTGGTCATAATCTTGCTGAAACTCGTATGTCTGGCGGTGGTCAGTTCTATGAAACACTGAATGCGTTAGATAAGAGTAAAAGTAAAGTAATTATTATCGACCCGCGTCGTACTGATAGTGTCACAACATTAGGTGCAGAGTGGATCCCTATCTATCCGGGTACTGATGCTGCATTAGTGGCTGCGTTAGGTTATGTGATGATCCAAGAGGGTATCACTGATGAGGCATTTTTACGTGAATATTGCATCGGTTGGGATAAACAAACTCTGCCAGCCTCAGCACCTGAAAATGGCTCTTACAAAGACTATATTCTCGGTAATGGTCCTGATGGAATTGCTAAAACCCCTGAGTGGGCAAGTCAATTAACCGGAATTTCCGTTGCACGTATTATTCAATTAGCACGTGAAATTGGTAATGCCAGAGCGGCGTGGATCTCCCAAGGCTGGGGTATTCAGCGTACCAGTAATGGTGAACAAGCTTGCCGTGCAATTATGATGTTGCCATTAATGTCTGGTCATATTGGTCGTCCTGGTACTAATACCGGATGTTGGGGCGGTAGCATTGAATACCCTGTCGCAAGTTTTGCCATACCAAATCCAGTAAAAACCCAGATCCCAACATTTATGTGGTCTGAAGCGGTTGCTCGTGGTGAAGAGTTAACCAGTAAAAATGCCGGTGTCAGAAATAAAGATAAGCTGGATACGGGCATTAAATTTATGTGGTGTTACTCCAGTAATGTGATTGGTAACCAGCATGCTGATCTCAATAAAACACATGAATTACTGCAAGATGAATCAAAATGTGAATTTATTTTAGTGTGGGATAACCACATGACACCATCAGCAAAATATGCCGATATTTTACTGCCTGATGTCACTACTGTGGAAACTAACGATCTTATCAATAACTCTTATGCAAGTGGTGCGTATCATTATATGGTGCGTTTACAAAATGCCATTGAGCCGTTATGGGAAAATCGTCCTAACTATGATGTATTGGCAGATATCGCTGAAAAATTAGGTGTTAAAGAGAAATTTACTGAAGGTAGAACCTACCAAGAGTGGATTGAGTATTGCTATAACCAAGTAAAAGAAAATAACCCAGCGCTTCCTTCTTTTGCTGAAACTAACGATATGGGGATTGTGGATAGAAAACTTCCTCCTCGTAGCGCTTATGTGGCATTAGAAGCATTTCGCCAAGATCCTATCGCCAACCCACTAAAAACAGCATCAGGTAAAATTGAAATCTATTCTGAGAAATTAATGCAAGACACTGAAGGTTGGATCTTACCAGAAGGTGATCGTATTCCTGCAATTCCAGAATATTGTAAAAATAAAGAAGGTGTTGAAAACGTTACCTTAAAAGAGAAGTTCCCACTGCAAATGACGGGCTTCCACGATAAAGGTCACGTCCACTCTACCTATTTTAACGTCGCAATGTTACGTGAAGCTATTCCTCATCAATTTTGGTTAAACCCCGTTGATGCGGCACAGCGTGGATTAAAATCTGGCGATATTGCTGAGATTTATAACGAACGTGGTCGCTTGCATATTCGTGTCAAAGTGACAGATCGTGTATTACCTGGTGTGATTGCAGTACCACAAGGTGCATGGCGTTCACTTGATACAACAGGTGTAGATACCGGTGGATGTATTAATACATTAACAAGCTGGCACCCATCGCCGTTTGCTAAAGGAAATCCACAACATACTAACCTTGTTGAAGTGAAACGTGCATAAGGAGTTAACTCATGAAGCAATATGGTTTTTATTTTGACTCCACTAAATGCACTGGCTGTAAAACCTGTCAAGTCAGTTGCAAGGACGAAAAAGATTTAGATTTAGGCCCTAAATTCCGTCGTGTTTATGAATATGGCGGTGGTAGCTGGGCAAAACAAGACGGTATCTGGACACAAAATATTTATAGTTATTATTTATCAATTTCTTGTAACCACTGCTCTAACCCTACTTGCGTGGCAGGTTGCCCTACTGGCGCGATGCATAAACGTGAAGAAGACGGTTTAGTGGTTGTTAATCAAGATGTTTGTGTTGGATGCCGTTATTGTGAATTACGTTGCCCTTATGGCGCACCACAGTTTGATGAAAAGAAAAAATTGATGTCAAAATGTGATGGTTGCTATGAGCGTGTCGCCCAAGGTATGAAACCGGTCTGTGTTGAATCTTGTCCACAACGTGCACTGGATTTTGATGATATTGAAGTGATCAGAGCGAAACATGGTACAGAGTGTGGTATCGCACCAATGCCAGATCCAAGCTTAACTAACCCAAATATCGTGATAAAAGCACATAAAGATGCAAAACCTTCTGGTGATAAAACCGGCTCAGTTCAAAATGCGGCGGAGGTATAAACCATGCATGAACTTCCTCTTGTCTTTTTTACTGTTTTAGGCTCTAGCGCAGCAGGTCTGTTTCTGATCGCTTATATCAGTAAAAAGTTAGGTCAAATTGATGAACAACAACTGCGTAATGCCAATATTCTTGCTCTGATATTAATGCTTGTGGGCTTAGGTATTGGTGGATTACACGTAGGTCAGCCACTACGCTTTTTCAATATGTTATTAGGCGTAGGCCGTTCTCCAATGAGTAACGAAGCTTTTCTAAGTGGTGTATTTACTGGTTTTGCTTTTGCAACAGTGGCACTCACTATTATGAAAAAATGGCGGGGATTACGTGAAATTTGTAATCTATTTACCGTTATTTTTGGTTTAGCTTTTGTTTGGTCAATTCCGCAAGTTTACCATATTCCAACAATTGCTAACTGGAACACAGATTACACCACGTTACAGTTTTGGATGACGCTATTAATTGGCGGTGGAGTACTTGCAATGGTCAGTGGTGCAAGACGTTTAGGGGCATTGTCCTTTATTATCGGTGCCATAATTACCTTTGCCGCACGCTCCGGTTATGTCAGTTTCCTAAGCTTTAATGGCCCAGAATTGAGTGCTGAGCAATCACTGTTTTGGGGTTTCCAATTAGCAGTATTAGCATTAGGTATTGTGGTTGTCGGGTTTAGCGCATTAAAAGCGCAAACCTCAAAAGTGACCTTAGCAACTTGTGCCGCAGCGGTCGTAATTGCTGAATTATCCGGTCGCATTGCCTTTTATAACTTATGGCATATAACCATGTAATATTGGTTTTCTGTGCGATGACGCTTTATCATTATTGATTTATCATCATAAGCATAGTCATCGGCAAGAAACGAAAAACAAAATGCATATCTTTTTAGATATGCATTTTTTCTTTTTAGAATGAGGAGCCGGGTTGTTGTAAAAACGCTAACTCTTCTGCTGTGGAAGTACGCCCTAAAATTTCATTACGATGAGGATAACGACCATATTTATCGATAATCTCTTTATGGCGTAATTCATATTGATACGTGTCGTCATCATTTAATTGTGAAAACAACGCAATGGCATCTTGATGGATTTTTTGTGATTCTGAGTGCATAAATGGCATGATCAGAAATTTGCGTTTTACCGGTGTCAGGGTGAGATATTCGGGTAATCGAATGGCTTCTTGAGCAAGAATTAACGCCATATTATCTTGGGCGAAAGCCTTTGGTGTATCACGCCAAATATTACGTGAAAACTGGTCTAGAATAATAATTTCCCCTAACCGCCCTTCAATGCTCTCGCGCCAAGAGGCAAGCTCTGCACGACTTGCGCTAATACATAGCTCACCAAATCTATCCTTAATTTCTTTATCAAAAGCGCTATCCTTTTGAAACCACTGTTTTGGGGTACATTCTTCAAACCAAAAGGTTAATACGGGTTGGTAAGGAACCATAGCGATAACCACCTTATATAAATTGATAAGAAATATCATCTCTAAAGTATACTGATTTTTAACCTATGAATAGTATGAAAAAGGTTACAGGGATCGAGCTTCTTTAAAAAAACAAAAAAATAAATCCTCTTTAAAGGCAACAAGAGGATTTTAATCACGTCCTAGTTAACACTTAGCTCCTTTAAGTGTTACCCATCCATGAGCAAGTTATACTCTAAACAATGTTGTTAATGATATATGTAACTTAGTAATCAATATAATAAGGATGTTGTTACTATAACCCCCTTTGGGATCGTTAATAGAATAGATAAAAGCCTAAAAGGGATAAAGCTTAAAAAATAGTGTTAGGGTATTAAAAAGACTTACAGTAGCAAAGGCTACGGTAAAACAAGAAAAGTTGTTATAAGCTTGTTGGATGTTACTTAAGTAAAATATGCGATCAATAATGAAATAAATGCTAAAAAAACACCAATTGCTAATGACATTTGTTGAAAATTTTTTCTTCTTAGTCTGTTTCTTTAACAAAATTAGCGTACAATTACTGCAATTTTTTTACTGAAGATCGACTATGTCTGTTATTGCAACTATTGGAATAGGCTACCTAATTGGGGCTGTACTCTCTTTTATTATCACCTTCTTTTTAACCAAAGATCCCAGCTTAGCTATGCGCCTGCTGAGTGCTTTTCTTATCGCAATAACATGGCCATTGAGTTTCCCAATGGCCATTATATTTTCTATTTTTGGTTAGTTATTTAAATTTAAAAAATATTTATCTATAATGAGTGCATATGTTATTTAATTACCATCTAAAAAGATAATAATTTATCACTCATATATAATTACTTATAGATTAATATTAAAGCTTTATTAAATCACTAAGCTTTAATTTTTATTTTACTAATATAGAAATATATTAATATAAAAGAAATAATAAAATCGATTAACTAATAACACAAACTCTTACTATTCCCGTATTCCCTTTACCAAAAGCGCGATGTATTTTTTTACCATTATTAGATGTTTTGAATGCACACCAATTATTATCAGAGTGACCACACCACATTGGAATATCATCTATAGGAGGCATAGTAAATGAACTCCATTGATTACCACCAAGATCAACCCATACTATTTTACCTCGAATATCTTCATTTATATTAACACCCTCACCACTTAGCCAATTACCATTATATAGTTCTTTCCAACCTGTTACTTTTTGTTTCGAGTATCGACTATCACTTTCCGCTTTAGTATAGCTACTCCCAATAACTGCATAATTCCCTTTGGGTTGATAATTCCCTTTGGGTTGATAATTCCCCTTAGGCTGATATTTACCATCTGACTCTGATTTAGAATAACTATAACCTGTCGCTAAATAATTGCCTTTAGGTTGATATTTATTATCAGATTCCGTTTTCGTATAGGATGCACCCACTAATGCATAATTCCCTTTGGGTTGATAATTCCCTTTTGGCTGAAAAGCATCAGTGGCAGCTTTTTGGCTAATAACATGAGCCGTTGAGGTTCCGGTCGCTTGAGAAATATTACCTTTATCAAATTTTTTATTAAGCTCATTTTTTAAATTGGTATTGGTAGCATAATCTCCCGATGCTTGATAATTGCCTTTAGGTTGATATTTCCCATCAGACTCCGCTTTGGTATAGCTATCGCCTTTATTCGCATAATTTCCCGCAGGAGCATAATTGCCTTTGGGTTGATATTTAGTATCAGATTCCGCTTTTGCATAGCTATAACCTTCCACTTGATATTTACCCACCGGCTGAAAACGCTTATCAGCCTCGGCTTTGTTATAAGCGCCCACTTCATTCGCAGTGATATCAGCTTTTAACTCAGCCCATGCATTACCGGCAATAGGCTCAATATTATTATTCTCAATTTTAGACTGCCATACCTTATTGTTATGATAAACCACACTACGAATAGCATAGGGTTTGCCCGCTTCTGACCATTTAGCAAAACCTTGTAATTGCATTTCACCAATAGACTCGGTGATATCGTGAAATAGGCTATTCATTTTTTCACGTTCAATATCTTTTGCAGCCGGATCAGTGACTTGGTCACGCTCATAATCATAACCGTAACCTTGAGTATAAGATACTGAGCCATCTGTTTGGATCTCAACAGGCACAACTGTTTTATCCCCTTGCGTGGCAAAGGGGATTTTAAATATTTTAGTCATAGGATTTATTCTCCGAAATTACTCTTTAAGAAATTTTTACGATATGAACCATAACCAAATGCTTTTTTAGTTATGATGCGATATTTGACGCCTACGCCAGAAGGACGTGGCATTAAATCGAAGTTTTCTAATAATAAACGTAAGCGTTCATCGGGATTAAAATTAAAAACGTAATACATATACGTCATATCAAAGGGATCAAGTACAAATACTTTACTTTCACCTCGCCAGAAAAAACGTTTTAAAAATTGATTAATATTGGTGACCGTCGGACTTTGGGTGAGATTGAAATAACGCATTCTTATCAACATTCTTTTTTGATCTAACGTCAGTGATAAGGTGTAATCGGTATTGCGTCGAAAATTTGCGTTAAAATTAGCTTTCTTTTTACCAAAGCCAAAACCTATTTTTGTTTTCTCACTTGGGGAAATATCAATGCCTAAAGGCACATCTAAAATACGCGCCCAGACTGCTAACCCAAAGTCGTTGGCGGTATCAATATTAAATATATCGCGATACCAATTTTGCCAAAATAACACGGTGGATTGGTGAAAATAGTCTGCCTTAAAATGAGCCAGTGATTTTAATTTATCGGCATTTTCATATTGCCAAAGTATCGCTTGTAAAAGATCGGAATGATAATCAAACTGTTGAATATTCATACCATCACCACTTGTATCGCCCCTTTAGGTAAGCGGGCAATTTGATTAATGGCAATGGGAATTAATGCTACATGCCAATTTTTTCCATCTGTTGATAACTCAACTTTTGTGACAAATAAATGTGGCTCCACAGCATTGACGGCAGCGGAGATCTCAAAAGGAGAGACATCTCGCCCTACCACCAGCCCATTATCCCCCTCTATCTCTCCATGACTCCATTTTTCTAGTGCATCAGGAATAATGGTTTGTGCATCAAAAGAGGATTTTTTAACGGTAACTTTGCAAAAAATCGTCACTTCTTTTGGTCGTGAAAATTTAATCGGATATTCTTGACCACTTGCTGGCTCTAAGAGATTTATTTCAATATCACCATTAAACGCCGCACCTATTGTTTTCGTTCTTAATAAAACATTGGCAATTTCATGGCTGTCTCCCCCTTCAACACAGACATAAATGCTATGTGGCAATAAGGAAATACCATCGATAGTTAATGTTTTATCAGTGAAGTTTTCTCGAAAAGAGAGAGAGTTAACCCCTGCTAATTCATAGAGGGACGATGTAATTGCTTGGGCAACACTGATGGTATTTTTAGCGAGAGTCTGTTTACGCCGACGCCTGGCTTTAATATCAGATTCTGCATAACGGCCAATAATAGCGTGCGTGGTATTATTGACTTTTTCCCAGCCTAATACCGAACTTGCCACTTTATTTAATTGCCCAATACCACAAGTGATAGGCCCGTACTCTTTAGCGCGCATATCCCCAGTTATTTTTCCAGTGTCTGCGATAATAAGAGAGGTTAATGTTTCAAATACTGCGCCATTTATCGTTAGGGCTTGTGAACCTTTAGGGATAATGGTGCCGGGCACTCCCATAAATTCCACATTACTTAAATAGGAGTGTGTGGCATTAATACGCTCTCCTCCCATTAACGCCCATATTGCATCAAGAAAAATACCCCCAGCAATATCGGGATTAATTTGATTAGCAAGTTCGGCATTATTACGCACAATGGCATCGCGATTTTCAATTTCCATTGTTGCCAAAACCCCTTGGGGCGTTTCTGGCGATAAATTGATTGATTGCCCAAAGACAGTGCGAAATTCGTCTTCTACCTCCTTTCGTAGCGCTGCCGTATCAGGAACAATAACGCCTTTATTATTAATATATCGATAATCAGCCATGTAATGTAAATCCTCCATATATTGTGCGTATATCCGCCTGATATTTCAGTACGCCATTATCTAAAAAGGCATTAAAATGGCTGATAGCCACAACTTCCTCGATTTCAGCCAGACGTTGTCGAAAGGCCATTTCAAATAAAGGAATATCAACTTGACGGCTAAATGTTGCTGACCAATAAGGAATACCTTTATCTTTTTTATGCAACATCTCTCCACGAACCGCTTTAATAAAATGCTGACAAAGGTTTTTTACTGCTTCATCGTTATCACAAATTTGCAGATCACCTTTAGCATCAATCACCAGATCATTATGCTGGTTTATAGCAAATGTCCTCATATTGGACTCCCTGTGTTATCTTTGCCTGCTTGTACGCCACTATGGCGATGGGTTGAACCGATATCTTTCCCGTTGTGACGCATCACGCCCCCTTGAGAATCACTATTTCCATTTACCGCATAATTACCATTCACTGTGACATTGCCGGTAAATATCGTTTCTCGGGCATTGATTTCATACTTGGGGGTTTCTAGTACAACTTTATCGTTATGAAGAGAAAAGCAGACAGAACCATCCATTGACTGAATAACCAAAGCATCAATATTTTTTCCGTCGATCACCCAACCTTTTAAGGTGTCAGGAAAAAACATCGCATCACTAAAGGTATGTAATCGGGTGGTATTAGGTCTATCCTCTAGACCACCGCGTTGAAAAATAAGGCTAATATCACGATCATTAGCTTTTAACCAACCAAAATCTCCCGCTTTAATCGGTGCTCTAATAAAAAAACCTCCGCCACCAAAGCGAAATACGGGAATATTTGCAACGGGTGCTCGTGAAATAGTTTGTTTATCCGTGGTTAACATCATCACCAGTGGTTTGATCACGGCTCGATTGCTTTTTTCATCATAATCAATGACTGTTGCGGGCAACATATCATCCGTATTCATCATCAAATGGCGAAATGCGGACGAGAAAGCCCCTGCCAGTGAACCAACACTCGCAATATCGTTATTGGGTTTACTCATAATTAAGCTCGTTTACAAATTGCGGTATAGTTGAAATCAGCCTCATGTGAGGCAACACTAAACGCCAATTGCTCAATGATGTAATCACCATTTAATGAAGGGTTTAATTTACTCTCAAGGCGAAGCATTCCACCAAGCTCAGAGGTGCTATCAATTAAGTAACTTACGGTTAACCCACTTTCTGTCGCTTTGGGAATGCCAATCATGCCTGAATTCATATTTAAAATACGCAAACGGCTTTTTAGTGCTTTGTCGTCATCTTTTACAAATAACGTATCATCATCAATAAAGGCTTTAACGTCCCCAGCTTCCTGTAAACGTTCTATTTGATGCAATGCTGAGCCACAATAATACCAATTAGCAATATTCTTATCGGTAGCTTGAAAATCTAGTTTCACCCCACAATCATCAGCAATAGCCAAGGCTATTTCACTCAGCCTGCGCATTGTGCCGCCACTGGAAGAAATAATTTTTCCCGCGCTTTGATGACTGGTTTTTGCCGATAAAGTTAACGTCACATCAGGAGGTGAATCTATTTCAGCACTGACAATATCGCCAATAAATAAAGAGAGTAATCCGGTATTAACTCGGCCGACCTCCAAATAGAGTCGTCGCGTTTGCTTATTGTTATTATAGGGACTGGTTTCTGTCAGCAGATAATCTCTTGTTTGTGCATTTAGCCCTGAGATAGTGACATTACATTCATTTTGTAATGGATTGGCATACTTTGTTCCACTGGCTGAAATACGTAATCCCTCATACCATTGAAGCCGTTCTCCGACTTCAATTCCGAGCCTTATTCGTCGAAGATCCATCTTCCTCACTCCAATACACTAATGATTGCGTCTTGGTAAATTCCTCATACCAAGGTAATGCATCATGCTCTGTTAAAAACATTAAATTAATTCCCTGATTTAAATAGCGATAAGGAATTATCGGTGTATTAGCAACAAGGCGCATTCCTGTAATAAGTATTTCGCCTTCTCGCTCGATATCACAAAACATGGTTTGATTAGCCACTTTAAGCTTTAATTGCCAATTCACACCGGCTATTGCTACAGAAAATCGTTGATTAGGAATGGCTTGTAATGGTATTTCTTGCATTTTTTCTACCTCCTAGCCCTCTTTTTTTCCTATTGGCATGGATTTTTTACTTTTCACATTTCCTCGATTAATCGTTGAGGATTGCTTAGGTTTTTTAGTCGATTTAGCTGATTTTTTATTGTATTCAGGCTCAATGCTTTTCCATTCAATAAACTTGAGTTTTAACTCAATAGCGTCTACTTTTGACGGATCTTCATCATGGCTAAGACTTTCTAATAGCATTGGTTGATAGGTACTAACACGTGTTTGAATACCCACTAACGTATTTTCGTCATATAACTGTTTTATAGTGGCATAAGCATTGGCAATATCGCCCGTTAACAATAAGCTGATACTGATACTGATAGGGTTGATCACCACATGGTCACTGCGGCTTTCCCCATTTTCTACCGTAAATGTAATCGCTTGGTGGCTATCGTCTATGGTGACTTGAGTTGGGTTAACACTATCAAACAATGTGGTAAAAGAGGCTAAATCAAAAATTCTAACTTCCGTTATCATAATTACACCCTCCAGCCACTAGAGTGATTCTGCGATATATTTTTAGCTTCTTGCTCTGTATAAGATTTCTTGATTTCTTTAACCACCTCCGCACCATTTGTGGCTTGAGTTTCAATTTTGATTTCACCAATTTGCACATTACTTTCGTTTTTAATGCTTGATTGATTACTGATCATTTGACTGGTCATCGGGTTTAAACTGTTATTTGACGATATTGCTAATCCGTTATTTAACGATTTAACCTCCTGCATAGGACTATAATATCGTGTCGCTGTTTGAGATTGTGGCAAGATATAGTCAAGCTCCCCCTCATTTGTTAATCGCCGCTCTACCTTTTGCACCACACGAATTTCTTTTTCTTCGTCGTCCATACCGAAAAAGCTTTTGGCTGATTGCCATATATCTTGTATTAGGTTGATTTTTTCATCGACAAAATCCAATATCTTTTCAACACAGCCCCACATCCATTCAAATAGGCTCACCACTGAATCAGAAACAAAAATAAAGATATCAATAATGGATTGCCCCCAAGCAATAAGATTATTAATCCCTATTTCTAGAGTCTGTATAAATTGATTAAATGAGTTAGATATTAGATCCCATGCAGCAATAACAAAATCAGCAACAACAGTGACAGCCTCTTTTAAATATTCAAAGAATGATTGCCATGCCTGCCATATCGTCATGATCACACTTTTTAATACTGGGTATTTTTCTAATATACGGCCGATCATGGAATCGTTACCGTTAATAAAATTCATAATATCGTCATAGACGAGTTTAAAGGCGACACCTAATAAACCAATCACCGTTGCAATAGCAATAATAGGTAATGCCATGGCAAGTGTCGATGCGGCAGCAGAGATCATGACGGGTAAATAATAAATAGCAACAGCGGCGCCGATGGCGGAGAAAAAGCTAATCACAATATCTTTATTTTTCACACAAAAATCGACTAATTTATCAAACCATTCCATACCTTTTGCCAGCGTAGGAATAATCATATCTAAAAAGTTATTTTTGAATTGTGCCGCTAATTGACTAAATTTATGTATTGTGGCATTGAGTTGGATCGCACTTTCAATACTGTCGTCGTTGATACCTGAGAATTGTTTTTGTACCCCCATCGTACGCTCTAGCTCTTGACGACCTTTCATCATTAATTCGATGGTTTTATCATCAACAACACCTAATTTTTCCAGCTCTTTTTGGGCATCATCAAAACTCATATTTTTAACGTTATCAGCGACCTGTAAAAGCTGCTCTATGGGATCTTGCGTATCGTCAAACGCAGTTGCCATAGCGGCTAAATCCGCTTGAGCAGCTTCTTTCGTGCCACCAATTGCAGCCATCGCACCTGAAAAAGCGTCAATATCAATCGCCGCAACCCCCATTTTTTTACTGAGTTTATCTAATGATTCGATTTCTTGAGAACGTTCAAGTGACGCAGAAAATACCTTTTGTAACGTCCCCATAATATCCGTTGCACCTATGGCGTTTAGGATAAAATCTTTCATTTTATCGACGGTTTGCTGATAACTTTTCCCGGTTTCATCAACACTACTGCTTAATCGACGTTGAGCTTGAGCTTCTTCTATTGCCGCTTTAATACCTTGGGTTTGCATGGTGCTGATAAATTGATCGTAATCGGCACCTAGATTTTTAATCACCTCATCAATAACTAATTTATTTTCTTTATTTTTCTTTTCTGCCTCAGTTAATAAAGTTAATTCATTATTTAATGAAGCAAGCTGATCTTCCATTGCCTGATATTCAGCATTTAAATTCGCAAGATGACTTGCATCACTATCCACATCATTGCTAAGCAAATTTCTCGTGTAATTTAATACTGACATCGCATTTTTTAGAGCGTCAATGCTTGACGTAATTGAATGGATCTTCTCTTGTGTTTCACCACTATTTATTTCAATATTTATGGGCTCATCAAGCGATAAACTCGTCAGCCCCGTTAAGATATTTTGCAAAAAAGTATCAAATTCTTGAGTACTACTAAGTGCCGTTTTAACGATTTGTTGTATCGAATTTTCAACAGTTTCAGAGGCTTGAATAATTTCTTGGTTGTCCACCGAAAGGTTTATTTCAGGCTCCAGTGATAATTCGTTAAAACTGGCGGCTATTTCTTGAACAAAGGCAAAAAAGCGACTAATACCTGCTGATGCGCCCTGCTCTATTTTCTTCATTTCCTCAAGAATTTCGTTGGTCGATTTCCTGATATTATTTAATGCGTTATCAGATACCTCCGCGTCTAACGTCAGTACCTGACTAAATACGGGTAATAGCGACATTATCTCTCCTTGGACGCCGCTAGCGCCTCGTTATAACGATTGGTAATCGCAATTTCCCACAGATCAAAAGCTTCCTCTAAATCTATGGTTGTTTTGAGTTCTGTGAAAGAGGCGAAGCCGGCTGAGATGATGACGGCAAAGAAGCCATCAGCGTTTTTATAATCGACGGGAGAGAACCGCTGAGCTTGCCTAATAGGTATTGAAGGAAATTTTGGCTCCCGCCGTTGCCGAAAAAACTGGTGTTGTACTTTAACATTTCTAATTCAAGACGAATTAACGCTTCCCCATCAGGGACGTGATTATCAATTAATGTACTGGTTTTTAAATAAATTTCTTGGCCTTCTTTTTCTACAGCAACATACGCCATCATCTTTAACATGGCCTCTTTACTGACTTCATAATCACCGATTTTAGGGGCATTTGATAATGGGTATTTAGCCAAGATCTCTCGTCCAATTGTGGCGGGTAACCGGCTAATAATAAAGGTATGCTGTTGACGATCACTATCAATCACCGTGATCTCTTTTGGTTTAATCAACATATAAAAACTCCATAAAAAAAGGCGACCGAAGTCGCCATGATAAAAAGTAAGATTAATAATTAACGCGCTCTAACACGGTCAAAATCTTGGAAAATAAAAGTGTACTGCTTAGATTTAAGACGCCCTACCCCTGCGACTGAATTACCTCGGCAACCGCCAGTAATACGTCCATTACGTGCCGTGGTAATAGAGCCATCTCCATAAGAAGCGACTAAAGTAATCACATCACTGGCAGGACGTCGTCCCCGTCTTGCTGTATTAGCATCAAACAAAATAGCTAGATTTTCGTCTTCTTCACTTCCCGCTAACACATTAATGGTGACCGTTTGAGGTGTTGGTGAAGACCAACTGACCAAATTACCATTAATATCTACCGCTGTTTGTGTAATATTAACTGTCGGTAAATCTAAAGGATCACCTTCATCAGAAAAGGTGGTGATCGGAATACCCGCTGGAAATGTTTTACTTGCTTGAATAATAAGGCTTAAGCCTGTTGCTGAAATATCGTTCATTGTTTGTTCCTTAAACTAAATTATGTGAGCCTTCAACTTTACGAACCCAATCGCCTTTACCGTAAATCAATACATATTTCATGGTGTATTCCGGTAAATTGCCTGGCCCTGTTTGTTCAACGATTTCAGCGTTGTACCAATAACCTTTGTTTTGTACATCGTGCCACGCTAAATCATCACCTGCCGCATCTGTAATTGCGATTTTTTGTACTTCTGTTAATGCTTTACCCGTTTGAATAGTGCCGTTATTTAATGCCTTTGTTACTGCCCCAGCAATGATCATCATCGCTCTTGCTTCACCATCTTTATTCGCAGGAATACCGCGCGTTGACAGTAGTAAACTAAGCCACTGCTGTGCAATATACGCTTTTAGCCATTGCTCATTGGCATGTACGCTCATATCTACTGGATTAGCACCATTACCACATAAAAAACCACGTTGATAGAAACTGATCTCAGAGCCAGATACCGCCGTTTCACCATAATAGTTCACGCGCAATTTATCTAAGAGATCGGCCACCATATCTGTGGTAACTTGCGATGGGAATGTAATACCAAATTGTCGATACATGTAATTTGTGGTGGCATTAGTACGCTCAAAATCTGTTGCTGCCATAATCGCCATAGGCAACGCTTGCACAAAAAAGTTTTCCTCGGTTTTTAAATTCAACCCTGTCGATGCGGTATTCATTAATGCCTTGCTGTACATTTCAGCTTGTTGATCTGGCACCGATAAATAAAGTTGGTATTTGACATTTTCACCTGCTACGTATTCAGCCAGTTCCACACTTTGCTCAATAGATAGTTCGGTTAAAAATGTTGCACTACCAAATGAGTCAGAAATAGCTTCTGCAGCCATAAATGCTTCAAGGGCAGTCTGTGATGCATTACCCTCAGAAGTTTGTCCCTGACTTAACCCTAAGGCATCAGCAAGAGGTGAGTTGTTGACGCTAATCTGCGCTTTTTCTTGCACACCGCCGCTGATTAAGAAAGCACTATCCATAGCATTAAAAGTCACATAACAACTGGCAAATTGTGGCTCACTTTCAGCATTGAGTTTTGCTTGAATTAAAGAGGCAATATCACTATAGGACGTCACGTCTTGAAGAGAGAGCTTGCTGATTTTTTTAGTCACATCGCCAATCACCAGCGTTAACTCACCCTCTTCAATCAGCTTTAATTTATCCAGTGTGGCAACCGGTCCACCAAAGAGTGTTGGCGCTCGTCCCATTGGCTCATAAGAGGCAATTTGTAGCTCTTTAGGCTTGCTGACGGGAGCCGGACTCACATAACTAAAATATTGGCGGGCAAATTGCGCTTCTGGAGAATCAGCTCCCAGAAACGCATCAACTTGACCAGAAGTAAATTCGAGTACTTTCCCTGCTGGAATTTTAGGGTTTGTTGAAAAAATACGTGCGGTCAGTTTACGCATTGGTGCAGTAGAGGCACCAATCACCGCACTCGCAATATCAACATAGCGTGTTTGTTTAATAGACATATTTATCCTTAAATACGAGATAGATTAGATATAAGTAAATGTGTAGCTGCAGTGTTTAGAGATAATGAGCTGGGAAAAGTGACATTAAAATCAAATGAAGGATTATGTTCATAGCTATTTCCTTCATTAATTATTGGCGCACGCCTAATTTCTGTCGCACGTTGTATTCCTATTCCTTTTTTTCTCATTGATTCAATAAAAGGCAGCGAATGAATGATCATTCGCGTTGTTCTAATTAAATCACCTGCAGTAAAATCAGATTGTTTTTTAGTAAAGCTCTGAACTTGATAAGTTAACTCAACAAGTTGTTGTTCAGTGTGATTGGCATTATTACCTTGAACATCATAACTTCTTTTCTGCCAACCTTGGCTCACCTCCTTAATAGGAAAAAACATAATAATATTATTATCAGTGATTTCTTCCGGTTGATATCCTGTAATAACTTCAGCATTGATATCTGTTTTTATTAATTGTTTTATTAATTGCTCTCGAATAGCTTTATTAATATCATTATCATTCATTTCATCTCCTTTATTTTACACTCCTTTTTAATCACTTTAATTAATACACTCTTGGCGAATATAACCTTGTAGACCTAAGATGATGGACTCTGACTGAGCAATTCTTTCTCTGAGTATCCAATAATTTCGGATAGCGGCGTCAGTAGGTCTGGCGCGGGTTGCATCATCCACGCGGGGGGTGGAATTGGCGTCGTTTGTTGCACAACTGGCTCTGATGTACACCCGCTCAGGATCACGCTCAGCATAACTACGCAACCGGTTAATTTCGCTCTTGGCACTGGCTAACTCCTGTAAACGTTGAGTATCCATTTGATATAATTGCTTTATTCTTAATTGATAGTTTTTGTTTTCTACAATCTGTTGCGTCAGTGTTTCATTAATTTTCACATATTTTTGTTTTAATATTTTATTTCTATCAATAACCCAAAAAAGTCCAGCAATTAAACATAACATAATGATTATTATGATTTTTGTAAGATAGTTCATAATAACAACCAAGCATCTTCAAATACTTTTTTGGCATAGGGTTGATAACCCAGTTCAATATTAATAATGGCTATAGATAAAGATATACAAACTTTTTTTATTTGGGTATCAATAGGTTTATTACTTTCAATCCCTATTTCTTTTGATACGCGCTCAATATAACCCAATGTATTATTCTCATTAGGTGGTGCATAGCGATAAATAATAGATTTAATTGTATTTAAACCATATTTATTTTGATAGGTTTGAATTAATTTATAAATTGCTCTGATGCCATATTCTGGTGAAATAAATTGACAAAAATCTTTATCTGTTTGCGTGCTTGCTAATCCTTGCCATTTTGCACCATGGCGTATATTACCTGGGTTATTATTACGTTCACCCCGCGCTATTTTAGCCATTTTTAACTCCTATTTTTCCTGATAAGAAGTTTGCTTACAGGTTCAATGCCTACATAACCAATAAAGACACTGGCTAAGTAAGCAAATTGATGATTAATACTAAATAAAAGGAGAATATCTTTGATAAACCAAGCAAACATTGCACACATCAGTCCATCTAAAAAAGTTTTTTTCCATCCTCCTGCGTTATATAAACTTCGAAGAATAGCCATTCCCCCAGCGAGTAAGGCTGATATACCTTGCTCTTTCATTGAATAAAGAACAATGCATATTTGTTCCCATAGATCTGGATTTTCTTTCATTATTTCTTATGGCTTACCTCCAATCAGAGGAAATGTCATTAATAATATATTCATTCTTCATATCTAATTTTAATCACAAGGCTAATATGAATATATTGACGGTTTTATTTATCTAATAAATTAGATAAAAGCGTAGTATAAAAAATGCCATAACATAAACCTATTGGCAGTGAGATCGATTAACTCGCCAAGCTTATATAATGGTCAGTGTGATAGTGATAAATATTGAAAACAAAAAAGCCCCACTTCAAAAGTGAGGCTTCTTAGATTTTGCTGAGAGCTTGTTAGATACAAATCTCTCACTGTGGAGTTATAGTATGCTTATTTTTCCTTTAAGTCAACAATATTTTTTCATAAAAATAAATAAAAATAGAAAATTATTATTTTACAGTAACTTCTTGTAGAAATTTATCTGATAAAGACTCTTCTTTAAAGCATTCCGCCACTAAAAAATCAAATAGCGGTTTATAATGACTATAAGCAGCCGTTTTTGAAATACTCACCACATGTTGCAATTGTTGTAAGACTTCGCTGAATTTAAGGCGAGGATAACCGCGTCCAGCACATTGGCGACAAGGTTTAAATACGGCAACTCCTTGTAATTCAGTCTGTTTTTTATCAACAATTTTTCCACGTCCATGGCAACGGCATGCTAAACGAATTTCCGCTTTACCTTTGCATGTAGGGCAAATAACGCGTGTTACTTCCCTTACCTCTCGAAAAGAAGGTTTATTTGATGAGGTTGTTTTTAGATGAGGTTTGGCATTTTGAGTAACCTGCAGGGTTGTTTTTCGACCATGGCATTTGGTGGTAAAAACTTCAACTTCGATAAAGCCATCATCACAATCAGGACATGCTCTCTTGCTGGCTGCACTTCTGGCATAATCCTGAAAAGCATATTCAGCGATAATATGTAAAACTTTAGCTTTATCATGTTCAGCTAACTTATCAATCATCTTATATTGGTTAACTTGAGTTAATGCACATTGATACAGGCTTTCTATCGCTTCTTCGGGACGGTTAATGTGGTGCTTAGCTAAAAATAGCTCTATTCCCATTCGCCCTTTACGGGTCGCTAAGCTTATTGAAGCCATTACATCCGTAATGGATAATGAATCAACAGCTTTAGGCGTCCTAACATCACTTAATACAACACTTTTTGGAGAAAAATACTTAGGTAAGTCAGCTAATCTCATACAATATTCCCTTTGATTTACTGTCACGACTTATTTGCTTATCCATATCCCACAACAAGTTAGGGGCACTTACATGCCTGCTTAAATCACCATTAGCGTATTGATGCACTCAATGCTATTTTATACTCAACCTATCCGTTATGGTTAATTTAGTTAACAAATCATGTTTAACATACTTTTATTAACTGTTAGTTAATGCTAGTATGTAACTAAAGTCACGTCAAGCAAGATAGAAAAGGAAATTAACTAGTGGTTAAAAATGACTATAAGTTAGCATTCACAAAAAGACTACAAGAAGCCTGCTTAGACTCCGGGATTGCGGGTAGAGGGTTAGGTAAAAGAATTACAGAGGCATTGGCTAAACAAGGAATAAAAGTCAGTGCGCCCGCTGTCTGGAAATGGTTAAATGGTGAATCCGTTCCTGACTCAACGAATATTTTAGCCTTAAGTCAGTGGCTAGATGTTCGAGCTGAATGGTTAGAATATGGCAGAGGCGCCAAGAAAAATGATGGCATTTCAGTTAATGAAATAATACCTGTTAATGATTGGGATAATAGTACTCCTATAGAGCGAGATGAAGTGGAGATCCCATTTTATTCAACAATTGAATTGGCCGCAGGTTTTGGCAGTTGTACCACTGATAATCAAAAGGTGGAATTATTGAGATTCTCTCGTTCTACATTTAATCAATATGGTGTACAGCCAAGTGATGCTGTTGCTTTTAAAGTGCATGGCGACAGTATGTCACCGGTTATTCCTGACAGCTCTATTGTAACCATCAGTACAGGACATACTAAGATTATTGATGGTGGTATTTACGCTATTCAGCAAGGTGACTTGTTAAGAGTTAAAATCTTGCACCGCTTACCCAATAATAAAATCATTATTCGTAGCTATAATACGATTGATTATCCTGATGAAGAATCAACCTTAGAAGAAGTAAAAATCTTAGGGCGTGTTTTTAATTGGTCGGTGATGGGCTGGTGATCGCTTTAGGAAAAGTGAATGAAAAAGTGAATAGTGCTAACACTAGGCTTACTGATATTCACCGTTAAGCCTAATGTTAGCTTTTTTAAATACAATAGCTCACAAGATCAATAATCCTAGACCGCGTTTTACTTCATCAAGCTTTTGTTGAGTCACTTCTTTCGCTTTATCGCTCCCTTCTTTGATCACTTGTAATAAATAAGCTTTATCATTAATAAGTTGCGCTCTTTTTTCACGTATTGGTTGCAGAAGCTCTTGTAAGATATCATTAAGCATAGCTTTGCATTTCATATCACCAAGTCCTCCTCTTTGGTAATGAGCCTTCATTGCTGTCACCATGGCTTTATCTTGGCAAAAAGCATCTAAATAGGTGAACACCACATTACCTTCAATATGACCTGGTGATGCAACATCAATATGTTGCGGATCGGTATACATCGAATAAACCGCTTTTTTAATTTCATCTGCTGTGGATGATAAATTAATCGTATTACCTAAGGATTTAGACATTTTCCCACTACCATCTGTACCGGGTAAACGACCGACTTGCCCTACTACGACCTTACAACTTGTCAATACGGGTTGTCCTATTAAGCTATTTATTTTGGTGACGATTTCATTGGTTTGCTCAATCATAGGTAATTGATCTTCGCCTGCGGGCACAATATCTGCACTAAATGCAGTAATATCCGCCGCTTGACTGACAGGATAGGTTAAAAATCCCGCCGGCAATGAACGAGAAAGATTTTTTTGCAAAATCTCATGTTTTACTGTTGGATTACGCTCTAAGCGAGATACTGTGACAATATTTAAATACAGCATAGTCAGTTCTGATAAAGCCGGTAGTGCGGATTGTAAGCATAATGTGGAAAGTTTCGGATCAATACCAACAGCTAAATAATCAGCCACCACATCAAAAAGAAATTTACTGACCTTTTCAGGTGTTGAGCCATTATCGGTTAACCCTTGCATATCAGCCATTAAGATATATTGTGTCGCTTTCTTCTGAAATTCGACACGTTGCTGAAGAGAGCCAATATAATGACCAAGATGTAAAGGTCCAGTGATCCGATCCCCTGTTAAAACTATCGATTTATTTTCAGTGAGATATTTGTTCATTGCATTTCCTTAGTTGGGATAAATACCGCCAGAGAAATGCCATAAACAACATCACCGCGCTCTGGCGGCAATAGTGTTATTTATATAAATAAAAGATAAATAGGACTAGGTGCCGCTTAAATAAAGCGCCACCAATTTTGAATTGATCTTAATGAGCGAGGTCTTGTATTCACAATCTTTCCTTATTAACTTATTTAGTTGTATAGCAATTTTATCTATAAGTCAATCAAGGAAAATTATCCTAAGATCATCATTATCCCAACAAGTGGAGATAAGAAAAAACCCGTTACCTCTTACGAGATAACGGGTTCTTATATGGTGCCGGCTACCGGAGTCGAACTGGTGACCTACTGATTACAAGTCAGTTGCTCTACCAACTGAGCTAAGCCGGCGAATTCTGGCGGAAGGATAGAGATTCGAACTCTAGGATGGTTTCCCATCGGCGGTTTTCAAGACCGCTGCCTTCAGCCACTCGGCCATCCTTCCATGGCGCGCAATTATGCCTATCTCTGAGCTTGCTGTCCAGTCCTGATGATAAAAAAAATGTTTTTTTTATTTGTTTGCTTAAACTTCAGTCGAATTTTGCCTAAAAAACGATAACTTATTAATTTAGTGGTTAAATTTTGTGAGTTTTTGCTTTGTGATGATGGTGCTTTACAGATAAAAGCGATGAATAAAGGCGAGAAAAAGATAAGAAAAAACCCGCTATCTCTTACGAGATAACGGGCTCTTATATGGTGCCGGCTACCGGAGTCGAACTGGTGACCTACTGATTACAAGTCAGTTGCTCTACCAACTGAGCTAAGCCGGCGAATTCTGGCGGAAGGATAGAGATTCGAACTCTAGGATGGTTTCCCATCGGCGGTTTTCAAGACCGCTGCCTTCAGCCACTCGGCCATCCTTCCATAGCGCGAAATTATGCCTATCTCTGAGCTTGCTGTCTAGCATTCAGCGTAAAAAAAATGACTTTTTTTGTTTATTTGCTCAAACTTCACCCGAATATCCCTTTTAAAGTAATAACCTGTTAATATAATGACTTAATACTGATGGTTGTTTAGCCAATTTTTTCTTTTTTTATTGACTTCATTTCTTAAAGGCTCGCAAACTGAATGCGTACACTGACCCAATTAAAGCCAAATACATTAACTCGCTTATATGCTCTGTTTCTTCTGTTTATGGCCATATCCCTTTTTCTATATGCTTATAGCTATTTTGATACTTGGCTAGAAAGTAAAAAAAATGCCATTAATAACACGACTAATAAGTTTGCTTCTCAAGTTGAAGATTACCGCTATCACGCTAACCAACTATTCCAGTTATCAAACAAAATTAATGATCCAACCCTCTTTCTGCCTTTAAAAATCAATCCGGTCAAACTACGCTCTGATGTTTATTGGCTTGAAGGACGCGATCAGACCGTTGACGCTATTGTTTTTGGTAAATCGAATGAACAAACCTTTCAGTTAGCCGGTTATTTTGCAAACGCGTTAGAAATTATTTGGGGGGTACGTAATAACTATAGCTCTCTCTATTATCTTAATGGTAAAGGCAATGATCTTATCCTTATTACTACCCACTCAATACTAAAACCAGAATTGCGCTATAAAGAAAGCTATTTAACACTAACGGCTGAAAACAAACGTTCTGAGCTATTAATGCAATCAACGGCATTAGATGAAAAAGAGAGCCTTTCTCCCATTAGGAAAATGCCGACAGAAAACATTTATTACTATACCTATCGCACCATGTTTAATGTGCCAGGGCAACTGACCAGTGTTATTGCCTTTGATTTACCCATAAATAATTTTCTACCTGCTGAGCTATCACCTCAATATTTAAGATTATTACCCACAGGACAGCAGAGTGTTTATGATAAAAACAATATTGAGGTATCAACGGATGGGACTTCACTCATCTTCTCACAGCCCATCGCAGGAATACCCTACTCTTTATCTTATGAGTATCCACTAAAATCGATTTTCAATGAGATTGTGTATAAAAATATCTGGTTACTTATCAGCCTACTCATTTTTATCTCGATTTCAGTGTTTGGCCATATCTATATTCGTAATAAATATGTATTCCCTTATATTTCGATGACGCGTAATCTTCGCATCAAAGAAGAGATGACTAACGATATCATTTCTAATCTTCCTATTGGTCTATTGGTGTATAATTTTTCATCTAACCATAAGATTATTAGTAATAGCCACGCAGAGAAACTATTACCTCATATCGATTTATCTAAGATCCGCCAGATGGCGATTGAACATAATGGTTTAATCCAAACGGCCATTGATAACGAAATTTATGAGATCCGCACCAGTAGCAACAGCAATATCGATAATACTGCTCTATTCATTTTTCTGAATAAAGACAACGAAGCATTAATCAATAAGAAATTGCAGCTAGCACAACAAGAATATGAAAAAAACACGATTGCACGCCGCAAGATCTTATCCAATATGTCATTGGAACTCATACGACCAATTAAAGATATTAATGAGATGGTATATCAATTTAAAGATCTACTTCCTAACGATACTCACCAACAATTACTGAGTCTGCTATTAGAAAAAACGAATTATATTTCTGAGTGGATAGAAAACATTACGCTAATTAATAAGTTAGAAAATCAAGAATGGAAAATACATCAAGATGAATTTGAACTTTCAACGCTAGTTGAATCTATTCTAATAACCGCATCACCATTTATGATAAGAAAGGGATTAACACTTTATTTCCATAATAATATTAAACCTAGTTTACTTTTATTTAATGATGGCCCAGCATTAAGTAAGATTATTTTATCATTGATTAATTATGCCATTAGTACGACTAATTATGGAAAAATAACCGTCAATCTAAATTTAGAAAAAAATAATGATAAAGAAGAAATAGTAATTGATATTATTGATAGTGGCAGTGGGTTAACAGCTCAAGATCTGGCTAATATTAAATATCCATTTTTAGGTCAAGCTATGGGTGATAAATATTATTCCAACTCGGGTATTATTTTTTATTTATGTCATTTGTTGTGTAACAAAATACAAGGCACTTTGACCATTACAAGCCAAGAAAGTATTGGCTCTCATTTCCGTATCGTACTTCCATACCAGCATATAGATACAGAAGAGCGCTCTTTTGACATATTATTAGAGGGTATAACTGCAAAACTCGCCATAAAAAACCCTGAAATAGAAAAAATAATCTGCCAACAGCTTGATAAATATGGCGCTACATACTTTGATAAAAATAAAGAGAATCTTTACTCAGAATACGATATCATACTTAGAGACACTCCGGATAATAATCCTGAATCAGCAACAGTATTATTAGTTAGCTCTATTACCGGATTTGAAAAAATAGCAAGAAATTTAATAAAGTGTAACTATAACTTCGGTGATCCATTAATTGAGGCTATTACTTATTTGATTGAAGAAAATGAACAACTTTCTCTCGAAACAACTCAAACGAGTATTCGTAATGAGAATAATAACCTTGATCATCACGAAGTAATTCTTAATAATTATAGGAAGAAGTTGAATGATAGTGATTATAAGGAACTATTTATCAATACTGTTCCCATTGATGTTGAAAAACTACACTTAGAAGCAACTAATAAAGACTTTCATTCTCTAGCTCAGACAGCTCATCGTCTGAAAGGGGTTTTTGCTATGTTAGATTTAGAATATCTCAGAGAGAACTGCGAATATTTAGAAGATGACATAAAAAATCATAATGAATTAGAGATAAAAGAACGTATCAATCAACTGGATAAATGGATCCGACAGTTGCTGTAGCAAGGTAACAATTAAACATGAATAACCTTAATATTATTATTGCCGATGATCATCCAATTGTTTTATTCGGCATTCGTAAATCTTTAGAACAAATTGAATGGGTTAATGTTGTTGGTGAATTTGAAGATTCCACTTCACTTATCAATAACTTATCTAAATTAAATGCAGATGCTCTTATCACCGACCTATCTATGCCTGGTGATAAATATGGTGATGGTATTACGTTGATAAAGTACATCAAAAGACATTATCCTAATTTGTCTATTATTGTACTCACTATGAACAATAACCCAGCTATCTTAAGTGCTGTTCTTGACCTTGAAATCGAAGGTATTGTATTAAAACAAGGTGCGCCTGCTGATCTACCTAAAGCACTTGCAGCATTGCAAAAAGGCAAGAAATTTATGCCTGAAAGCGTGGCTAAACTGTTAGAAAAAGTGAATGCCAATGGTTATGGTGATAAACGCTTATCTCCCAAAGAAAGTGAAGTGTTGCGCTTATTTGCCGAAGGTTTCCTTGTCACTGAGATTGCTAAAAAACTTAATCGTAGTATCAAGACTATCAGTAGTCAGAAAAAATCAGCCATGATGAAGCTCGGTGTCGACAATGATATCGCTCTGCTTAACTACCTATCATCAGTCACTATTGATAAGGAAATTAACGGAGAAAGCTAACCCGTTAACTTTTCTTCTCTATGCTGTATAGATAAAATCAGGAAGCTCATACCCATTGTGGGAGCTTCTCTGCTTTTTTATTACTTTTTATCCGCCATCACATCGTTGGCAACAAAAAAATGTTTTCCCCTCTTCCCCTATCATCCTGAGCCGGCAACCTATCAACAATATTTATCACTGTAATATCGAAATTTTTCAATCAGATCTACCATGAAAAAATATCGCTTTTCCGAGATTAACCGTTGGATTATGCCACATAGGTGAGTAATACGTCTTTTAATACAGTAAGAGAGACTGGCTTGGAAACACAATCATTCATTCCCGCATCAATACAACGTTGTTTTTCTTCGGCAATCGCATTTGCTGTAACACCAATAATAGGAATAGTGCGACTCAATTCACGCACTGTTGTCGCTAATTGATAACCATTCATATTTGGCATATTGACATCGGTTAAAATAATATCGACATGATTTTCTTGCATAAAGGCTAAAGCATCACAGCCATCTTCTGCCGTTGCGGTATTAAAACCAATTTTTTTCAGTTGATCGGTCAACAATAAACGATTGATAGGGTGATCATCAACAATGAGCACTGTCAATAATTGTAGATCGTGATCCGTCATTAACGCATTATTCTCTGAGTCATCAGACTCTAATTTTGTTTGTGGTAATTGTAGGATAATCTTAATTAATTCATTTAATTTATATGTACTGCATAACCAATTATTCTCAGAGATTTTCTTTGCAGGCTCAAAATAGTGTTCATAAATACGGATAAATTGGCAAGACTTATCTAAACATTCATCATGATCGGTGATAATAAAATCATTCTCAGAGACCTGAGTCACTTCCGTGAATAATTGACAATGTAAGCCCACATAACTTAAATATCGTTCAACAAAGCTTTCTAGATACAGATTTTTAATACTGATAAAGCAGCGAATAGTACTCTCTTTATAGAGATTATATTTGGTTTGTCCATCACTCGAATTTAGTGCGCCATATAAAGGGATCCGCACAGTAAAACGACTACCTACATTTTCTTGAGAAACAACACTGATATCACCATCCATCAAGTTAATCAGTTTTTCACAAATCGCTAATCCTAATCCTGTACCTTCTGAAGCACTTTCTGTATTTTGCGAGACCTGAAAGAAGGGTTCAAAAAGCTGATGAAGCATTTTTTCATTTATCCCTCTGCCGGTATCATGAATATCGAAATAGAGATAATATTCATCTCGATACAGGTGCAAAGTAATACATCCTGTCGTAGTAAATTTAATACTATTATTTAGTAGATTAGAGATAACTTGCTGGACACGAACCGGATCGTTATTAACGATTTTAGGTACATCCGGCTCAATAAAGCAGTAAATAGCTAAATCTTTTTTAGCAATTAACGGCAAATAGTTAGAGATAACAAAAGAGACAACTTGGCGACAATTGAATGGCTTAACGTCAATTTTTAATTGTTTCGATTCTATCTTCGAGAAATCAAGGATATCGCTGATAATTTTGAGTAGCAGCGATGAAGAGTTATCCATTGTTTTTAATAATCTGGCAGTCTCTTCATTTTGCGTCAATGATTGTAATAATTCTAAGTTACCAATAATGCCATACAGTGGTGTACGCAGCTCATGGCTGACTGTCGCTAAGAACATTGATTTAGCTTGGTTTGCTTGTTCTGCGGCCGTTGCCATATTTTGTAGAGAGCGTTCCATTTTAACACGAGCGCTGATATCCACTAATACGCAAATCGCCACATCTTCATTCTGATAACGTGAATTCACAAAACTAATTTGCAAATGATTATGATTATTAGTGACCACATCCACTATATTGCTACTTTTTTCAGCAATAATAGAGAGAATATTTTGTTTATCACTATGACTTAATAAGCGAAAATAATTATGGGCGAGCTCATTACTTAAAATAATCATGCCATCACGTATTCTTAAGATACTTATTCCTACTGGGGCTGACGCGACAATTTTATGATTAAACTGCTCATGCTCCTCTAAGCGTGAAGCATTATTTTCTGCAGGTGAAAATATTTTTCGCTCAAAAATCCAAACGAAAATAAAGATAACAATCGCCGAAATGATATTTAAAATAATGGCATTAAAAATAGTAAACTTAAATTCATTTAAAATTTGTTTTAATGGTAGTGAATAAACCACACTAAAAGAAGAAGGAAGTAGCTTACGTTTTGCAACTAAATCACTAAAATCATCATCAAAGCCAAAGTAAGGAGCACTAACATCCGGTACATCCCTTACACTGCGATAATTATTCTCTTCAGGATAACTTAAGACTGGATTATTTTTATTGTTTAAAAGATGAATAGAGATAACGCGATCTTTCGTAGGTGAAAAATACTCCAATCGGATCGCCCTTTCGATACCAATGAGTGCAATAAATTTCCCTGACGCATAAACTGGCGACATGACATAGAGGATACCGCTATCCCCCTTGGCATCAGGTACTATCCAGTATTGATTACTCTCTTTCCCTTGAGCTCGTTGATTAATGTAATTACGTGTATTTTCATAAACCATTTTTTTCAACAGTTCAGTATCAATAGGTGATGCACGCAATGGGAAATTAATCATACACATACTATGAGAGCCAACCATAAATACTTGGTTGATACCTTGTAAAGCAGGGGTATTATCTTTCCAGTAATACAGAATACTATTAAATGATCGAAAATAATTGTTTGTTTGCCCTTTGAATAATTCACAATCGGCACTTTCACTTAATTTATGAAGTGAAAAAGGCCCTTCATAAAAAAAAGAATTATTCATCTTAGGGTTTAAATTGAGTTGCTCTTGATGCCGCTCTGCTAAATATTGCAAATCGCGGATAGTACTCGAGGTTTGGCGAAAGAAGCCCAATAAATCGGTATAGTTATTACTATATTCTTGTCGGATATCTGATTTAGTATCATTAAAGATGTTGATGAGATAAAACATGGTTAATAATGCGCCCATTGCCCACAACATGATACCCAGTGCACGAAAAAGGTAGCGGGAAATTTTTAATGACGTTTTAAATGACGAAAGATATCGCAAATAACCACCCTAATCGGTAATACAGATAATCAACTTTCTCATTCTAACAGAAGTTACTCTAGGTCTGAATGAGATGATCTTTATCATCAGGATAATTTTTTCTGATGACTGATAAAATTTATTGGCTAATAAATGCTTATAATATAAAAAAGCAGGCATTCCGCCTGCTTTTTTTGCTTTAAGTTACTGAAAAATAGCTATTATTCTTCACTATCCGCATCATCTGTTGGTTCAGACTCTGGAACATCAGAGATATTGTCGCTGATCATTTCATCAACTTCATCATCATCTAATGCATCATCTTCATCTTCAACACGTTGTAAGCCAACGACTAGCTCGTCTTCTGTAGTACGGATCAAGGTAACACCTTGTGTATTACGTCCCACAATGCTGACTTCTGATACTCGGGTACGCACTAACGTTCCGGCATTGGTGATCATCATAATCTGGTCAGTTTCTTCAACTTGAATAGCGCCTACCACTTTACCATTACGCTCACTCACTTTAATCGAGATAACGCCTTGTGTTGCACGGTTTTTGGTTGGGTATTCACTTTGAACGGTACGTTTACCATAACCATTTTCAGTCACTGTTAAGATATCACCTTCGCCACGAGGAATGATCAGTGAAACCACTTTATCATCATCAACCAGTTTCATACCACGAACACCTGTCGCAGTACGACCCATTGGGCGAACACACTCTTCTGCGAAACGAACCACTTTACCATCTGCTGAGAACAGCATAGCTTCATTACTACCGTCGGTTAAATCAACACCGATAAGCTCATCGCCATCATTTAAATTAACCGCGATAATACCGGCACTACGAGGACGACTGAAGTCTTGTAATGGTGTCTTTTTAACCGTACCGCTCGCCGTTGCCATAAAGACAAATTTACCTTCTTCATACTCTCTTACTGGAAGAATAGCGGTGATCCGCTCATCTTGCTCTAGAGGTAATAAATTGATAATTGGGCGACCACGAGCACCGCGGCTCGCTTCTGGTAACTGATAAACTTTCATCCAGTACAGGCGACCACGACTTGAGAAACACAAAATAGTATCGTGTGTATTAGCCACCAGTAGGCGATCGATAAAGTCTTCTTCTTTGATCCTTGCGGCTGACTTACCTTTTCCTCCACGACGTTGCGCTTCATAATCAGTCAATGGCTGATATTTAACGTAACCTTGGTGAGATAGTGTCACAACCACATTTTCTTCATTAATCAGATCTTCGATATTAATATCAGCGGTATTTTCAGTGATTTCAGTACGACGAGGATCGTTATATTGTGTTTTGATTGCTGTTAGCTCTTCACGAATAACGTCCATTAAACGCTCAGGGCTTCTCAAAATATGCAATAACTCAGCAATTTGTAGCAGTAATTCACGATATTCATCTAGCAGTTTTTCATGCTCAAGTCCAGTTAGTTTCTGCAAACGCAGATCTAAAATGGCTTGTGCTTGTTGTTCTGTTAGATAGTATTTACCGTCATGCACACCAAATTGTGGCTCTAACCACTCAGGGCGAGCAACATTGCTATCACCAGCACGCTCTAACATCGCAGACACGCTACCGAGATCCCAAGGTTGGGCAATTAATGCTGCTTTCGCTTCTGCTGGGGTTGGTGCTTGACGAATTAATTCAATCACAGGATCGATATTGGCCAAAGCGACCGCAAGTGCTTCTAAGATATGAGCACGATCACGCGCTTTACGTAATTCAAAAATGGTACGACGAGTCACCACTTCACGACGATGGCGAATAAAGGCTGCGATAATTTCTTTTAGGTTCAATAATTTTGGTTGGCCTTGATGAAGCGCAACCATATTAATACCAAAAGAGACTTGCATTTGAGTTTGTGAAAAGAGGTGATTTAATACTACTTCACCGACTGCATCACGTTTGATCTCAACAACAATACGCATACCGTCTTTATCAGACTCGTCACGTAATCCGCTGATACCTTCAATACGTTTATCTTTTACAAGCTCCGCAATTTTTTCAATTAAACGGGCTTTATTCACCTGATAAGGAATTTCTGTCACGATAATGGTTTCGCGACCTGTTTTCTCATCAGTTTCAATATCAGCCTGAGCACGGATATAAATCTTTCCACGCCCTGTACGATAAGCATCTAATATTCCTCTGCGACCATTAATAATCGCAGCAGTCGGAAAATCAGGCCCAGTAATATATTCCATTAATTCTTCTATGGTGATGTCTTCATTATCAACATAGGCAAGACAACCGTCGATAACTTCACCGAGGTTATGCGGAGGGATATTCGTTGCCATCCCAACGGCAATACCTGAAGAGCCATTAACTAACAAGTTTGGAATACGGGTTGGCATAACAGCCGGTATATTTTCTGTTCCATCATAGTTAGGAACAAAGTCGACCGTCTCTTTTTCCAAATCCGCCAGCAGTTCATGGGCGATCTTCGCCATACGAACTTCGGTATAACGCATAGCCGCCGCGGAGTCACCATCAACTGACCCGAAGTTACCCTGACCGTCAACCAACATGTAGCGCATAGAAAAAGGCTGTGCTAAACGAACAATCGTTTCATAGACAGCACTGTCACCGTGCGGGTGATATTTACCGATTACATCCCCAACAACACGGGCTGATTTTTTATAAGGTTTATTCCAATCGTTTCCCAGTACATTCATCGCAAATAGCACTCGGCGGTGTACTGGCTTCAGTCCGTCTCGAACATCGGGTAATGCGCGTCCTACAATAACGGACATCGCATAATCCAAATATGAGCTTTTCAGCTCTTCTTCGATATTAACTGGTGTGATTTCTCTGGCAATGTCGCTCATGGAGCCACTGTCCCTCATACTACGGATTCAAAGGTGTAGAACTATACCACAAATCGCCAATTTTAGGAAAACTGAAACAATGAAATTAATCACTCTTTCGCGATTCTCTTCGATTTAGCTTCGATTTCGCTCTCTAACATTGGTAGAATCATCGGTAATATGAAAATAGGAGTAATACTTTCTGATGAATGATAAAACAACCTCTTTGCATGCTAACGTAGATCAGCATGAAATCGACAAATTTGAGAGTGTCGCATCAAGATGGTGGGATCTTGAAGGTGAATTTAAACCCCTACATCGCATCAATCCACTAAGACTTAATTATATCCAAGAACGTGCTGATGGCTTATTTGGTAAAAAAGTACTTGATGTTGGGTGTGGTGGCGGTATTTTATCTGAAAGTATGGCCCGTGTTGGTGCAGAAGTCACCGGACTCGATATGGGTAAAGAGCCATTAGAGGTCGCACGTCTACACTCACTGGAAACCGGTATCCCTGTCACCTATATACAAGATACGGTTGAAAACCATGCCGCAGAATATCCACAACGCTATGATGTGGTCACTTGTATGGAGATGTTAGAACACGTTCCAGACCCCTCCTCCATTGTAAGATCATGTGCCAAACTGGTGAAACCAGGTGGACATGTATTCTTTTCTACCATCAACCGTAATAAAAAAGCGTGGTTTATGCTGGTGGTAGGCGCGGAGTATATTCTGAATATGGTTCCTAAAGGCACCCATGATGCGAATAAATTTATTCGTCCCTCAGAATTATTAAGCTGGGTCGATGAAACCAATTTACGTAGCAAAAATATGATTGGGTTACATTACAATCCTATTACAGACAAATTCCGATTAGCGCCAAATGTTGATGTTAATTACATGGTGCACACTCAAGCGACCGATAATTCGGATTTGTGAAATAGAGAGATTGATTTGGTTTAATAAAACATCAAACGATCACATTTTTAAAAATTGACTTTGCCTCTTTTTAGCGTCGTTTTAAGTTTCTGACTGCCTGTATTTATGCAGGGTACAGGCAGTTGTTAAAAAAATTATCCCCTATTTATCCACAGAAACATTCAGATTTGTACACTTGATCAATCCCTCAATTACCATTATCTTGTTATCACCATTTGAACAAACCCCTATATATTGTGTTTCCTTAAATTTCACACCACAAGACTCCTTGGCAATGTTTGTCATCGGGAGCGCTTTTTTGCGGTATAAAATTTCAGGTTGCCCATTTATAGGTCATTAAAGCCAGAAAGGTGCATCGCTCATGAATCACAGCCTGCTCGTCACAAAACGTGATGGTCATAAAGAACGCATTGACTTAGACAAAATTCACCGTGTTATTACTTGGGCCGCTGAAGGTCTAGAAAATGTCTCTGTTTCTCAAGTTGAGTTACGTTCTCAGATTCAGTTTTATGATGGTATCAAAACTGCCGATATCCATGAAACACTGGTTAAAGCTGCTGCAGACTTAATATCTGGTGAAACACCTGATTATCAGTATCTTGCTGCTCGTCTTGCTGTCTTTAATTTACGTAAAAAAGCCTATGGTCAATTTGAGCCACCGGCATTGTATGATCACGTTAAACATTTAGTTGAACTCGGTAAATATGACCGTCATCTTCTCGAAGATTACACCAAAGAAGAGTTCGAACAGATGGATAAGTTTATTGTTCATCAACGTGATATGAATTTCTCTTATGCAGCAGTGAAACAGCTAGAAGGTAAATATTTTGTTCAAAACCGTATTACTGGTGATATTTACGAAAGTGCACAATTTCTCTATGTGTTAGTTGCCGCTTGCCTATTTTCGCGTTATCCAAAAGAGACGCGTATGGATTATATTGAGCGCTTTTATAACGCGGTATCCACATTTAAAATTTCACTCCCAACACCTATTATGGCGGGTGTAAGAACTCCGACACGTCAATTTAGCTCCTGTGTTCTAATTGAGTGTGATGATAGCCTTGATTCTATCAATGCGACCTCAAGTGCTATTGTTAAATATGTATCTCAACGTGCAGGTATTGGAATTAATGCCGGTCGTATTCGTGCATTAGGTAGTGCTATTCGTAATGGTGAAGCATTCCACACCGGTTGTATCCCATTCTATAAGCACTTCCAAACGGCGGTAAAATCTTGTTCACAAGGTGGGGTACGTGGTGGTGCAGCAACGCTATTTTATCCTTTATGGCATTTAGAAGTTGAAAGCCTACTGGTATTAAAAAATAACCGTGGTGTTGAAGATAACCGTGTACGCCATCTCGATTATGGTGTGCAGTTAAACAAATTAATGTATGAACGTTTAATCAAAGGTCAGGATATTACATTATTTAGCCCGTCTGATGTGCCGGGTCTCTATGATGCATTCTTTGCTGATCAAGACGAATTTGAACGTTTATATGTACAATATGAGAAAGATAAGAGTATCCGCCAAAAACAAGTTAAAGCGGTTGAATTATTCTCACTCATGATGCAAGAGCGTGCCTCTACAGGTCGTATCTATATTCAAAACGTTGACCACTGTAATACACACAGTCCGTTTGATCCGGCGATTGCACCTATCCGTCAATCAAACTTATGTTTAGAAATAGCACTACCAACCAAACCATTAAATGATATTAAAGATCCAAATGGTGAAATTGCCCTGTGTACACTTTCGGCCTTTAATCTTGGGGCGATTGAAAATCTAGACGATTTAGAAGAGCTAGCACGTTTAGCCGTTCGCGCGTTAGATGCTTTGTTAGATTACCAAGATTATCCAATTTTAGCAGCTAAACAAGGTGCTATGGGTCGTCGTACACTGGGTATTGGTGTGATCAACTTTGCTTATTATCTGGCTAAACACGGTGTTCGCTACTCAGATGGTAGTGCAAACAACTTAACACACCGTGCCTTTGAAGCTATTCAATACTATTTATTAAAAGCATCAAATGAATTAGCAAAAGAGCAAGGGGCATGCCCATGGTTTAATGAAACCACCTATGCAGAAGGTATCTTACCTATTGATACTTATAAAAAATCATTAGATGTACTGACTAATGAACCTCTGCATTATGACTGGGAAAGCTTACGCAAAGAGATCAAACAATACGGTTTACGTAACTCAACGCTCTCTGCATTGATGCCATCAGAAACATCATCACAAATATCAAATGCAACCAATGGTATCGAACCACCTCGTGGTTATATCAGTATTAAAGCTTCTAAAGATGGCATCTTACGTCAAGTGGTTCCAGAATATGAGCGCCTAAAAGGGGCTTATGAATTACTGTGGCAAATGCCAAGTATCGAAGGTTATTTGCAGTTAGTCGGTATTATGCAAAAGTTTGTCGACCAAGCGATTTCTGCCAACACTAACTACGATCCTACTCGTTTCCCTAGTGGTAAGGTTCCTATGAACCAGCTGCTAAAAGATTTGCTGCTCGCCTATAAATATGGTGTGAAAACACTCTATTATCACAATACCCGTGATGGTGCAGAAGATGTACAAGGTGATCTGGAAGAAGTCGTTGAAACGGCAGATTCAGATTGTGAAGGCGGCGCGTGTAAAATTTAATTGAGGAAGCTATGTCTTATACCACTTTTTCACAAGTTAGAAATGATCAGCTTCAGGAGCCCATGTTTTTTGGGCAACCTGTTAACGTAGCGCGTTATGATCAGCAAAAGTACCCTATTTTTGAAAAACTAATTGAAAAGCAACTCTCTTTCTTCTGGCGTCCAGAAGAAGTTGATGTTTCTCGTGATCGTATTGACTACAATGCGCTTCCCGATCACGAAAAACACATTTTTATTAGTAATTTAAAATATCAAACTCTGCTTGATTCGATCCAAGGTAGAAGCCCTAACGTGGCATTTTTACCTTTAATTTCGATTCCAGAATTAGAAACTTGGGTAGAAACATGGTCGTTCTCTGAAACCATCCATTCACGCTCTTATACCCATATTATTCGTAATATCGTCAACGATCCGTCGGTCGTTTTTGATGATATTGTTGAAAATGAAGAGATTTTAAAACGTGCTCGTGATATCTCATCTTATTATGATGAGTTAATCAATTTAACTAACCTTTACCATATGTTTGGTGAAGGTACGCACCAAATAAAAGGTAAAACTGTTGAAGTTACTTTACGTAAGCTTAAAAAACAGCTTTACCTATGCTTAATGAGTGTTAATGCTTTAGAAGCGATTCGTTTCTATGTCAGCTTTGCCTGTTCATTTGCCTTTGCAGAGCGCGAACTGATGGAAGGTAACGCTAAAATCATTAAATTGATTGCCCGTGATGAAGCATTACACTTAACTGGCACACAGCATATGCTCAATTTACTGCGTTCAGGTCAAGATGATCCTGAAATGGCCGAAATTGCCGCAGAATGCGAACAAGAATGTTATGACCTATTTGTTGAAGCAGCAGAGCAAGAAAAAGAGTGGGCAGAATACCTATTCTCAGAAGGCTCTATGATCGGTTTAAATAAAGAGATCCTTTGCCAATATGTTGAATATATTACTAATATTCGTATGCAGGCAGTAGGACTTAAATTGCCGTTTAAAGCACGTTCAAACCCTATTCCATGGATTAATGCTTGGTTAGTATCTGATAATGTGCAAGTTGCACCACAAGAAGTTGAAGTAAGCTCATATCTAGTAGGTCAAATCGACTCACAAGTAGATACTGATGATTTAAGTAACTTCGAACTGTAAAACAGAGAACTAGCGCTATACATTATGGCATCTCATAAAGTGACCCTGCACCAGCAGGGTCTATCAACCGCATTAGAATTTAGCTCTGAAACGCATCCTTCCTTGTTGGATACGTTAGAGCGCAGCAAAATTCAAATCGAATATCAATGCCGAGAAGGTTATTGTGGCTCTTGCCGATTACGCTTAGTAAAAGGCAAAGTATGTTATCGCAATGAACCATTGGCATTTATTCAAGCTGATGAAATTTTACCTTGTAGCTGTCACCCTGTGAGTGATATCGAAATCGAGATCTGCACAAAGTAAAACCATTGACTATAATGATCACTGTTTTCTTATATTGTTCTTTTTCTAACACAAATGTGTATTTTTAACTAAAGTTAAATAACAGAGTTATAAAAAGGATCGTTACTATGAAACTAAAAACTATTTTACCGATTTGTGCCGCCTCTTTCTCTTTACTGCTATTAGCAGGTTGTTCATCTCCACAAAAAATTGAAACCGTCGATGGGCAAACCATTTTGACCACAGATAAACCTCAAGAAGATGAGTCTACCGGATTAATTATTTATAAAGATGCTGAAACCGGTGCAATCAAACAAATTAATCGTGATCAAATAAGAAGAATGGTTGAGCTTGATGATTAATTAATCTTTTTTTGTCATTCAACAATCAAAGACATGTTAAATAGCGCCAACATTTTGTTGGCGTTTTTTTATATCCCCTCTATTTTGTAAACAAAACATTACACCTATCGTAATTAAAATTTGACAGAAATTTACCATTCTTATACCCTACTTTTAACTAGGTAAAATAGTTTGGAAAAACGAGGACTTTGTGAAAAATCGCACTATAGGCAGTGTATTTATTGTTGCAGGAACAACAATTGGTGCAGGAATGTTGGCAATGCCACTTGCTGCTGTGGGTATTGGCTTTAGTACCATGGTATTATTGCTGGTGGGCTTATGGCTATTAATGAGTTACACCGCGCTTTTATTAGTAGAAGTCTATCAATACAACGATCCCCATACAGGCCTTGGCTCTATTGCGAAACGTTATCTGGGTATTGGAGGACAAGTCGTTACAGGTTTAGCTTTGCTACTTCTTATGTATGCTTTAACAACGGCTTATATCAGTGGTGCGGGTGAACTATTAGCTTCGACTTTATCTTCTTGGATTGGTCATAAGATAACCATCACACAAGGTATCATTATCTTTACAGTTATTGGTGGTGCGGTAGTCGGTATTGGTACCACTTCTGTGGATATGATTAACCGCTTACTCTTTACAGCAAAAGTTATTTTCTTAATTTTTATGCTGGTAGTCATGTTACCCCATGTGGAAAAAGTCAACTTAACCTCTATGCCTATCGCTCAGGGACTCGTTTTTTCTGCGATCCCGGTTATTTTTACCTCTTTTGGTTTCCACGGTAGTGTACCCAGTATTGTCAGTTACATGGATGGCAATATCAAAAAACTACGCCTCATATTTATCGTAGGTAGCGCAATCCCTCTTATTGCTTATATTTTATGGCAATTAGCAACATTAGGAGCTATTCCCACCACCACCTTTATGGGGATTTTAGCCCAAGAATCTGGCTTAAATGGCCTACTCACCGCCATCCGTGATGTGGTTGCTACACCGCGAGTCAATATTGCTGTCAACCTTTTCGCAGCCCTTGCACTCGCCACCTCTTTTTTAGGCGTAGCATTAGGGTTATTTGATTATCTAGCTGATTTATTTAAACGCAGTAATCGCGCATCTGGTCGTTTTCAGTCTGGTTTATTAACCTTTGTTCCCCCGCTATTCTGTGCGTTATTTTTCCCTAACTTTGTGCAAGCCTTAGCCTATGCCGCAATTGCTTTATCTATTCTCGCACTATTATTACCAGCACTTCTGGTATGGAAAGTAAGACAGCAAAAGCAGACTACAGAGCATTATAAAGTTAAAGGCGGTAAGCCAGCCTTAGCCATCGTATTTATCTGCGGGTTAGTAGTGATTGGTATTCAAATTGCGATTACCTTTAATATATTGCCACAAGTGGGTTAATCACCATTAGCTGATAAAAATCAAATAAAAAGCAGGTGTTAATTGTAACACCTGCTAAAAATAAATAACTAAACGGGAAAAACCTAATGTTTCCGTTATTGATATTAGAAACTTAAACCAGCTCCTACATAGAAACCATCAGCAAGTTTATTGTTACTGTGATTATGCGCGTTTTCAATTTCAATCACCCGATAACCCGCATTAACATGAAGTGGTTTAAATACCGTGTATTTAGCACCAACATCAGCTTCATAATAGGATTTACTTCCTGATGTTAATCCTTCCGGCGAAGCGTAAGCTTCACCATAAACACTCAGTGAAGGTAAAACACGCCAATTAAGTCCAACACCACCAGCTAATGCCGCGCCGTCATCACCATTTTTGGGAGAGAGGTAAAGTGCTTTACCACCAACGCTTGCTGAGAATGGGCCAAGAGGTAACGCAAATTTTGCACCTAAACTACCTAATTGACCATCGTGATCACTACGTGCCCAGTTACCGTTAAAAGAAAGTCCAGAATCGGCATCTCCTAAACCTGCTTGTACATCAGTATAATGTTTACCCGCTTGCACATTCATCGATATGGCATTGGCATTAGCAGAAATAAGTAATGCGCTCATTGCTCCTAATAATAAAAACTTTTTCATTATGATTACCCCAGCAAATAATTTTCCCAACTTATAATTATACAGCAAATTTATTAAACAATTTTACTGAGAATTGAAAGTCAATGTTTAGATTTTTCAATCTATGTAAATAAGTTACATCTATCAATACTATCGGTCCAATGGGTTTTATTAATAATTTTAATCTTGCTAAAGTGGAATTACAGTAAAAATTAACCATAATAAATATAAGGCTGTTCGCTTCGTTTTATTCACCCATGCTATTTTTTAATGTTCACTATTCCACAAATTGGAGAAGATGTGATGGAAAAGAAAAAGCTCACAACGGCGGCTGGTGCACCAGTTGTAGATAATAATAATGTAATAACAGCAGGACCTCGTGGTCCAATGTTACTACAAGATGTCTGGTTTTTAGAAAAACTCGCCCATTTTGATCGTGAAGTTATTCCTGAAAGACGTATGCACGCAAAAGGCTCTGGTGCCTTTGGTACATTTACGGTCACTCACGATATTACGAAATATACTCGAGCTAAAATTTTCTCTGAAGTGGGTAAAAAAACAGAAATGTTTGCTCGTTTTTCAACAGTAGCGGGTGAACGTGGTGCAGCTGATGCTGAGCGCGATATTCGTGGATTTGCCTTAAAATTTTATACAGAAGAAGGTAACTGGGATATGGTGGGTAATAATACTCCTGTATTCTATCTACGTGATCCCCTTAAATTCCCTGATCTTAACCATATCGTAAAACGTGACCCTCGCACTAATATGCGTAATATGGCTTATAAATGGGATTTCTTTTCTCATTTACCAGAATCTCTACACCAATTAACTATCGATATGAGCGATCGTGGTTTACCTTTAAGCTATCGCTTTGTGCATGGTTTTGGTAGCCACACTTATAGCTTTATCAATAAAGATAATGAACGTTTCTGGGTTAAATTCCATTTCCGTTGCCAACAAGGCATCAAAAACTTAATGGATGATGAAGCGGAAGCTCTAGTAGGTAAAGATAGAGAAAGCTCTCAGCGTGATCTTTTTGAAGCCATTGAACGTGGTGATTATCCGCGTTGGAAGTTACAAATTCAGATCATGCCAGAAAAAGAGGCATCAACTGTGCCTTATAACCCATTTGATTTAACCAAAGTTTGGCCACATGCTGATTATCCACTCATGGATGTCGGTTACTTTGAGTTAAACCGTAATCCAGATAACTACTTCTCTGATGTTGAACAAGCTGCATTTAGCCCTGCGAATATTGTTCCAGGTATTAGCTTCTCACCAGATAAGATGTTACAAGGTCGTCTATTCTCTTATGGTGATGCGCATCGTTACCGTTTAGGCGTTAACCATCATCAAATCCCTGTTAATGCCCCAAAATGCCCATTCCATAATTATCATCGTGATGGTGCTATGCGTGTTGATGGTAATAGTGGTAATGGTATTACTTATGAGCCAAATAGTGGTGGTGTGTTCCAAGAGCAACCTGACTTTAAAGAGCCACCACTTTCTATTGAAGGTGCAGCCGATCACTGGAACCATCGTGAAGATGAAGATTATTTCAGCCAACCTCGTGCACTGTATGAGCTATTAAGCGATGACGAGCATCAACGTATGTTTGCGCGTATTGCGGGCGAATTATCACAAGCAAGTAAAGAAACACAACAACGCCAAATCGACTTATTTACCAAAGTTCATCCTGAATATGGCGCTGGTGTTGAAAAAGCGATTAAAGTGTTAGAAGGGAAAGACGCTAAATAACCTGATAACAAGAAGCCCTGTGAGCAACTCGGCAAAATAATAAGGCGCCTGTAGTTTGGGCGCCTTTCTTAAAGTCGTTCGATAAAATCGCAATATCAATTTACTTGTTGCCCTTTCACCCACTGTTGCACTTGTTTACGAGAGATTTTGATCCCTCCATTCTTTAGCTGTTCTGGTAATAGTAAACAAGCGATGGGACGTTGAAAGCCTGCTAAACGCGTATGATACCATTGTGGTAATTGATTAATTGTCTCAATATCAGTATCAACAACAGCAACGGGACGTTGACCAAATTCAATATCGTCAATCGGGACAATAAATGTTTGGCGAACATTAGGGTGACTATTTAGCACCTTTTCAATATCTTCTGGCTGTATACCTTCACCCGCACTAAAAAACAGATTATCTAATCGCCCTAAAATGCACCATTCCTCTTCTTTAAAACAACCTCTATCCCGTGTTGCATACCAAGCATCCTGAGTCTGTGATAACGGCTTTAATTGACCATCAAACCAATATCCTAATGCAACACTATCAGATTTGATCTGGATTTCATTATCCACTAATCTGACCGCTTTACCCTTTAATGGCGTACCAACTCCCGCTTTACCATCTGCGCGTTTTGCACAAACAGTAGAGGCCATTTCAGTCATGCCATAACCACACCAACACTGAATACCTTTACTTTCCGCACATTGGGTTAATTCAGTTGGGATCATCGCTCCCCCTAATAAAACCGCTTTTAATGTGATGGGCTGCGAACTATCCTGTTGTGTATTTTGTAATAAACGCCAAAGTTGCGTTGGCACTAAAGAAGCATGAGTACAGCCTTGCAAAGCAGCAATAAAGGGGTGCATATTACGCACTACCAAGGTAGCGCCTCGTAATAACCAACGCCAAAGAATTCCTTGCCCAGATACATGAAAGAGAGGTAAAGACAATAACCAACTGTCGCTTTTTTCAAAGGGTATCAATTCAAGAACACCTTCTGCACTACAAAGATGAGCTTGAAAAGTATGTACTGCGGCTTTAGGTAAACCTGATGATCCAGAGGTTAAGATCAGTGTTGCCATACGAGAAGATGCCCATGCAACACCTGCCATGTTATTTTTATCTTGATGTGATTTATTATTGAATTCGACACCTGAAAGATCGAGTAACCTCGCATCTAACTCAAGTGTTGATCCACTTAAATCAGCATAAAAATCGATGTTTAAATGGGGTAATAAATCATCAAGTAGAGACTTAGGGAGCTGAGGATCTAACGGTAATACTTTTGCACCGCATTGAAAAACAGCAAGTAGCGTAAAAACAACATGGATATGATTTTTACCACGTAGCAACACGGTACTTTTAGTATTAACACCCTGTTTCGCTAAATGGTTCGCCAATTGATTAATATGACAACTTAATTGTTGCCATGTTATAGGTGAATCACCGAATATGATGGCCGTTTCATTTGGGTTAAGCTGCGCCCAGTGATGCCACGGCCATTGTGTAAAATTAACTACTGTTGCCATACTGTCTTAAGCTGTTCAAGCGTGATAAGCGGAATATCTACATCTGGCCAACAACGAATAAGTTGTTGTTTGATAAGATCAACGGTATCTAAACCGGGAATAGAATCTGGCGTTAACCACTGAGCCACTCTTGCCAGTTGTGTCAATCCAAAGCTACTTTCAATACTCGAGCTAATAATCGCCTCTAGACCTAAAGCATGTGCTTGTTCAACGATAGATTGGCAACGAGCAAGACTTCCTACTAGCGTAGGCTTGATAACAATCGCTGTAACACCCTCTTGAGCTTTCACTTCAAAACCTTCATCACGCACAGTCTCATCCCAAGCAATATTGATACCTGTTGCTTGTGAAAAGGCGAGTGACTCTTCTGGGGTTTTGCATGGCTCTTCTAAAAATGCAATACGGTCGCGCCATTGTGGGTTCACGTACTTGGCAAAACCTTCTGCTTTAGCTGGCGTCCAACTGCGATTGGCATCAAGCCTTAGTTTTAAGTCGGGGATCGCCTCTAGTAATAAGTTGACGACAATACCATCTCGTACAGCTTCATACAGACCGACCTTAACTTTAGCAACTTTCTCCCCGCTCATTTCATTAAGACTTAAAATTAAGTCATCAGGATCACCGTTGCATAAAGGTGCGGCACGATAATTGGCTTCTTCTGGTAAAGTGCCTTCAAGCTCTGCTAATGCGCAACTAATACCAAAAGCGACACTTGGCAATTCACTGTCAGTAGGATTTTCACCTAGACACCAAGCTGCTAGCCAAGATTGTGCGGCATCTTGTGCTTGTTCTAACGTTTCATGGCTAAACTCAGGAAGAGGTGAAATTTCACCCCAACCTTGTTTGCCATTTTGCTCTAAACAGACAAGAAAACCATCACGCGTTTTTAATCTTTGGTAGCGCAGAACAACACCTGCCTCCATTGGCAGGCTGAATGAATAGAGTTTGGCGTTTCGCATTATGGGTTACGTTTAAATTTAGTGAAATCAGGATGACGTTTTTCATTAAAAGCATTACGTCCTTCTTGACCTTCATCTGTCATATAAAACAGCATGGTTGCATTACCAGCCAATTCTTGCAGACCCGCTTGACCATCACAGTCAGCATTTAATGCTGCTTTCAAGCAACGTAGTGCCATTGGGCTATTTTCTAGCATTTCACGACACCAACGTACCGTTTCTTTTTCAAGAGAAGCATAAGGAACAACGGTATTTACCAATCCCATATCTAATGCTTCTTGCGCATTATATTGGCGGCATAAGAACCAGATTTCGCGAGCTTTCTTCTGCCCGACAATACGTGCCATATAAGAAGCACCCCATCCACCATCAAATGAGCCTACTTTAGGACCAGTTTGACCAAAAATGGCATTGTCTGCAGCAATGGTTAAATCACACATCATATGTAAGACATGACCACCACCAATGGAGTAGCCAGCCACCATAGCAACAACAGGTTTAGGACAAGTACGAATTTGGCGTTGGAAATCTAATACGTTTAAGTGGTGAGTGCCACTTTCATCACGGTATCCACCGTAGTCACCACGGATCTTTTGGTCACCACCGGCACAAAACGCTTTTTCGCCAGCACCAGTAAGAATAATAGTACCAATTGAGTCATCGTAACGTGCATCGGCTAATGCTTGGATCATCTCTTTCACAGTCAAAGGACGGAAAGCATTACGCACTTGCGGGCGGTTAATCGTAATTTTGGCAATGCCATCGACAGATTTGTGGTAGAGGATATCTTCAAAACCTTCAGAACAATCCTGCCATTCAATCGGTGCATATAGCTTTTCTTCGCTCGGGTAAAGCATAATTAGGTTCCTTTAACCAAAGAGGGATAATACATGGTTTATCACCGCAGCATAAGCATCAGGCTGTGCCTGATGGGCATTATGACCAGCTTGCGGGATAGTCGTTAATGGCAGCGAATATTGCTGCGCTATTGATTGAAATTTTTTATCTTGCTCACCACACAACCAAATAAAGGGTAAGGTGAGTTGTTGTAATTCTGCAACTAACCAAGGCTGATGGCCTAAAGAGAGTGTTTCTAAACTTTCCGCAATACAAAAACCTGCATTACTACTGCGTTTTTCAACTAATAACTGACGCGTTTCATCGCTTAAATCAGCAAAGACAGGCTGTTGATACCATTGCGTTAATACATCATTAATAGGTTCATTGCGAAAACGCGCGGCCCAACGTTTATCATGTGCAATACGGTTTTGTCTTTCTATTGCATCATATAAACCTGGGTTTCCCCCTTCAACAATCAATCCCATTAATCCCGATGTTTCACCAAAACATGCGTGATACATCGCAATTCTGCCACCTAAAGAGTAACCAATCAGCCAGTAATGATTAATATCGTATTCTTTTAAAGTGTCATGGAGTAATGCACTCATCTCGACAAAATTATTTACCCCAATAGAGGCAGAGTTACCATGACGGGGCAAATCAATCACGAGTGAGGGATATTCATGGCAAGCCTTAATGACGGTCTCCCACTCATGACTGTCTCCTAATAGTCCATGCAACCAAACTAACCATGGCCCTTCGTTATGCGTGTTATATTGCCTACAAGCTAAAGTCATAAGCGGTTACCTGTTTTACCAACTGATTTAAGGTTTCAGCACCCTCAGTTTCATTGACAATCAATTCAATTAATGTTGTTTTGGCTTCCCCCTGCCAACATGCAGTCACTGTAGTAAACAGATCATCCCAACAGTTTGGTGCAACATAATCTAAACCAAACATGGCAGCAGCATGTTTAAAATTTAAAGCATGGGGCATGCAGTAAAAACGCTCCCGCTCTGCCATAGGCGTCGGTAACATAGAGAATATCTGCCCACCATTGTTATTGACGATAATCACCACATTTGGGGCATAGACTTGTTGATGTAGTGCCAAACTATTTAAATCATATAATGCCGATAAATCACCCAAGATAGTTAACGTCGGTTTTTGAGTGGCTCGATGAACACCTGCTGAGGTTGAAAGCAATCCATCAATGCCACTAGCACCACGATTACTCATAACAGGATAGCCCTGTGGCAATTGTGCAAAAGCATCAATTAAGCGCACAATTAAACTATTGCCAACAAAAAGCTGCCCATTGTGAGGAAGTAGATGATCTAACTGATGAGCAACTTGTGCTTCACCAAAATAGTCTGTTACTTCAGTAACATGTTGATAAGTTTGTGTAGCAATATGACTTAATGACAACGCCCAAGGTAAATTATCAATAGCAGGATGTGCCGTTAACCATTGACTCGGGGATAAGGTAAACTTCTCCCCTTGATGATGCCCCGGATCTAAACGTCCCGGAATAGCATCAATCACCCAATACATTTGCGGTGAGCAATTCGCTTGCCATTGTAATAAGCGTTTGCCTGTTAAACTGGAGCCAAATTGGATCACTATTTCTGCTTGGTTTAATTCAGCCTTCACTTGTGGATTATTTAGCCATAAGTCAGCACAAGGTAGTGGTTGTCCTGTTTGTGATAACACATCACCTAACAGAGGCCATCCCAATTGTGAGGCCCATTTGGCAACGGCAATCCCCTCTTTCGCACTGATACGTCCAGCAATAACTACCCCTTTTTTCTGACGTAGTCGATCCCATTGAGGGTGTGTAGTCACAGAGGGAGAAAGCGTTTCTTGTAACCAAGGTTTATCACTTTGCCACCACTTTCCTAATGCTTGTGTCCATGGTGTGTCATGCTCTATATCATCACCATATAATGGCTCTGCAAAAGGGCAGTTTACATGCAAATCACCATGCACAAGATTATTCATGGCATTATCTAATGTAGAAACCAGCCAACGAGCAGGAATATCTGCTGTAGGGCGTGGTAAAGAGAGTGTTTCTGAGGGATGGCTGGCAAAAATACCTTGTTGGCGTATAGCCTGATTGGCGCCACAATTAATTAGTTCAGGCGGTCTATCTGCCGTGAGAAAGATCACCCGTTCACCAGTAAGTCCCGCTTCAATTAAAGCGGGGTATAAGTTTGCCACTGCGGTACCTGAGGTGACAATCACAGCAACAGGCTGTTGGGTGGCTTTCGCCAAACCTAATGCTAAGTGACCTAAACCACGCTCATCGAAATGCGTATGACAAATAAGTTTATGATTGGCGGCTGCCGCAAGCGTTAAAGGCGTTGAACGTGATCCGGGTGCGATACAGATATGACGTAAACCATGACGAGTCAAAGTTTCCAGTATAACTTTAGCCCATTGGCGATTAAACGAACTATTAGACATTGATCATCCCAATAACGAAAACCTGCAATGACTATTATAATATCTGTTCCTAAATACTTTTCCTTAGCCTAGTTCAATGAACAGAAGTTTTCGTTAAATAAATCGTGAAAAAGAACTCTGATAAGAGTGTATTATTTAAGCTAAAGTACTTATCTTTTTAGGCTTAATTTTTATCGTTAACAAAAAGATAGCAATAACACTAGCTAGCACAAGAATAACATTAATTTATTAACAAGATGCAGTGACGAGTTGAAAGTAGCACTAAATGGCATCCTAATCAGTACTACTTATCAACACCCAGCTTATATATTATGAGAGCCACTGGATAAACTGCAAAGAATTCAACACTCTTTTTCTAATAAAGTGCGTAAACCTGCTGCTTTATTTTCAATTTCAGCCCACTCTTGCAAAGGATCAGATCCCGCAACCACCCCTGCGCCCGCATAAAGCGTTAATGCATCATCATGCAATTCACCGCAACGCAGGCTAACCGCAAATTCGGCATGGGGCAAAGACAAATAGCCCGCAGAGCCAGCATACCAACGGCGTTCAAAAGGTTCATGTTGACGAATAAAAGTGCGCGCAATAGAGCGCGGTAAGCCACAAACAGCCGCGGTAGGTTGTAAACGCTGTAAACAATCCACATCATCAGCATGGATAAGTTTACCGTGGATATAGCGACGCAGATGTTGCACTTTACGTAAGCGGATCACATCTGCTGACGACACATCAATCCCTTCTATCCCACCTTGTAATCGCTGACAAATATCATCAACTACCACCAGATTTTCATGTTGATTTTTTTTATCGTTCATTAGCCAATCAGCAAATGCTCTGGCCTGTTGTTCATTATCAGAACTTGCCACAGTGCCCGCTAACGCTTCGGTATAAAGCACAAATTCATCGCGTTTATACAATCTTTCTGGTGATGAGCCCATAAAAGCATCAGTAGGTGAAAAAGCCAGCATATAATGATAACAGTGATGATTAACATCTCGACTTGCTTTCATAAATTGAATAGCTTTTAACGGATTATCTAAGCTTAAGCAGGTTGCCCGTGCAGGTACTACTTTTTCAAATACACCTTGATTGATTTCCTCTAAAGCAATATTAAGATAGTCAGTCCATTGCTGTTGCGTTAACGAGTGCTCTACAGATGTTACTTTGACAGATAAAGGTGCAATATTCAGTGCATTTTTAAGTGAGCGAATAAAAGCAAGCGCACTTTGCTTATCTTCTTCTGCCAATAAATTAATATGGATCGACAGTTGTTGCTGACGTCTTATTTCGATGCGAGGTAAAAAAAGGTAAGCATCATCACCTTTTTCTTTATCAATACGCCCTGGAATAATGGTATCCCACGCGTTTAATCCCCAAATACGCACATCATCAGCATGCAATGAATGCCGATGTGTTGCTAAAAATCGATGAGCATCACGGATATGATTAAAGCACTTAACTTGTCCACAAGCGGCTACTTCTTCGCTTTCATCACGATGTTGCCAATAAAATTGCGGGTAATACGTTTGTGCTGCTAGCCATGAAAGTAAGGAAAATGACACCTCTGATGGCAAGATAACTTTCAAATGTAAAAGATCATCTTGTGCTGTCAGATTTATATTTTTAACTTTTTCGTACAGTGTCGAAAACACAGGATTAACCTTTTCCACTCTAAATACCTACTACTAATGAAAAGAAAGATTATACGTCTCTATAAGAATTATCAAAGTGCTGATTAATTATAACCTTTGTCATTTATCAAACTTTTGTTGTTTTCATGTTACAAAGGAGAAGCATTGACCAGATAATCGCAAATGGAAAACAGATCACTTCTAAATTATGCCTTAATCATAACAAATAATTATACATAAGAGAGGTTATATGGATACAACCACCCTTGATCATATAGATAAAGTGATTGAACAATACCAACTTCCCGAAGTCACTCTTAGCTTAATTCTAGGTAAAAATATCGATCATGGACGTAGTGCGGGTATTTTTACACCTTATGATCTTAATAAAATCAAATCTTATATTGATAAAGTATTAAAATTACCTTATCAAAAAGACACTATTATTGAATTATTAGGCTACGAAGATATTAACATTTCCCAAATATCAGCTGAAACTATTCAAACCCTCTTCTTAAATATGAGAACACATGCCTTTGAATGGCAAAAAATTGAATACTCAGTAAAACAGCAAGCTATTGATTTAGAGATCACCGGTAGAGAAATCACGAGTACAGGTGAGCAACTATTGGCATTTATTAATAAAATGCCAATTATAAAAAAAATAAATAGGAAAATTGAAGATATCACACCAGAAGAACTCAGTTCAATAAAATATTCAACACAAGATAAAAAAGTGTCTAAGCAACTTGTTGCCATTTTAGAAAGCATGAAAAATGATATTAATGAGCAATATAATAATACCTTAAAAATAAAAAACATGATTTATGATTTTAGAATAGAAATTGTGGGAGGTGAAAATAGTAAAGGTAATATATGTCATTCAATTTATTATGATATCATTAATAAAAAGAAATATATTAATGATTTTTTTGATAATAGTGATGATTCACTAAATGAACAGCGGATTTTATTAGAAAATGAAATTGAAATATTAAAAAAAGAGTATCAACACTTCGTGAAACTCGCCTTTACGGGGTTAGCATTCGGTATTATTGGTGTGATCATTACTGGAGGGATCTTTGGTTCAAAAGCTGAAAAAATCCGTAAAAAAAGAAATGAAACAATAGAGAAACTACATAATATCAATAAAGGAATAAAACAACAATCAACTATTTCTGAGTGTTTACAACGTTTTCAAGTCGATTTAGACGAAATAGAACAATATATTGAAGATGCTGATATGTCTGTGGAGCATCTTCTTTATATGTGGCAAACAATTTTAACTGAAATTAATGCTTCATTAATTAATTTTAAAAAAATTGATAATGCAATGGAGTTAATTAGATTTAGTATTTATTTAGAAAAAATCATTGCACCTTGGTATATGGTGGTCGGTTACTCAAAGGAAATGATGGCGGTATTTGATGAAGCTTTATCCTCTTTTTATTCATCTAAATAACAAAAGGAAATGTTATGAATAGCGTAACTTCACAATTACAGGAATTTGATTGCAATCAATTTTTCCATACTATTAAATCAATTAGAAAAATAACTTCTGAACTATTTGAACATGATAATATCTTAAATCATAATCTTATTACCATATCAATAAACAATAATAAAATTTATGATGAAATAATTATTTTCTCTATTCTACTAAAAAGCCGGCTAAACCAGAAATTGTTAACAGGGATATTTAAAAATATTAATGAAATTAATCATGCAATGGCTGATAGAGAGTTGACACAGCAATTATCAGAAAAACTGCTCCAAGAGAAAATGTTTATTGAGCAGTTATTTAAAGATGAATTAACTGAATCTATAGAAATTATAGAAAAGCACATCAGTTTTATTAATGATAAAAAACAGCTCTTAACAACCACCACTATTATTAGTGAAATAGATAAATTAATTAGAAATAAAGAAGAAATATCTATTGAAATCAATGAGAAAATTGCCAAACAAAAGTTATCGATTAATGAAATTAAAGAACAACTCGATATAATTACTAAAAGTGAAGATATTATTTATAATAAAAATATCCTCGATTTTTTTACCTCTCACCTGCCAAGTAAACAGACAATTTCTAAACTGCAGTTGGCTTCTTCAGAAAAAGATATTCTCTCTGTTTTTATCGATCTGCTAAAGCAATTTTTTACCCATCTGGAGAAAGGGTTTTCTTACCAAAAACTGGTAGAGACACGTCATACTCTTATTGATAACTATTTGATACAGATAAAAAATCTAACCAAACTAGAACAGAAAAAACAAGCTCTCTTATTTACCCTAAGTCGTTATTATGCAGTCACAGAAATTAATCAATATATTGATATGTTAAATCAACAATTATCGCTATTAGAGCAGTATTGGCATACATTAATAGAGCAACTGATACAATTAAAACGCAATCTTTCCGAGGCCAAAACCGTGCTCTCACCTCATCTTGTATTCCTTAATCACTTTTCACACCATTATCAATAATATTTTCACTAGCCAGACTTCATAACCCCCTTAAAACAGGGGGTATGATTGGTATAGTAGATATAGAGCCGTTCAATATAATCTGGTGCATTCACTCGGTATAAGCAACAACATCATAAATAAATTCAAAGTCCATAATGGTATCGACTTTATGAATAAGGTCATCTTCAGGAACAAGTTTATCAAGGGGAATTGTTGCGAACAAAAATTGCTGGGGGAAGGTATTCTTTTAACATATCGGTTAGCTCACTATTTGTACTAACCTGATAGATCAAACTTCTAACTAAAAACGAGGACTTTTCCGTAGTTTGAAGAGCCTGATAAAATATCAGGCTCTTTATCATAACAACGGGCAGATAAAAATTAATTTATCGCAGGTGCAATGATTGCAAAACGTGTCAGCTCAATCAATGGTTGTGGCCATACACCTAATACAATCACGATAATGGCGCAAACTAAAGTAATTAATGTTGCCATATTTTGTGATGTGGTCGTAACCGCTGGTGCATTATCGTTATCTGGTTTACGTAAGAAAACGATAGCTGCAGCACGTAGATAGTAGAATAAACCTATCGCACTACCTAACACTACCATGCCTGTTAACCACCACAAACTTGAATCAATACCAGCAAGAATAACATACAGTTTACCAATAAAGCCTAATGTTATTGGTACCCCTGCCAGTGATAGCATCATTAATGACATCACGATGGCAGCAACAGGACGACGCCAGAAAAGCCCACGATAATCTTCAAGAGACTCTAATTCACCTTTATTGTACGGGCTAGAAGCCACAGCAATCGCACCAAATGCACCTAAACTTGCAAAGAGATAACCTGCTAAATAAATCTCAGCGGTTTCTTGTGCCAGTATAGGGCTATATTGCAAGACAATTAATGCAACCAGTAAATAACCAAGGTGAGAGACAGAAGAGTAACCGAGTAAACGTTTTACGTTCTTCTGAGTCAGCGCCATGATATTACCAAACAGGATAGAGGCAATAGCCATAAAGCCTAAGATCATGCGTAATGTTTCGCTATCCGCCGCCGGTGCTTCAAGGAATAAGCGCATCACTACCGCAAATATACCAATCTTGCTCGCTGTCGCTAAAAATGCACCTGTTGGTGCTGGTGCACCTTGGTATACATCCGGTGTCCATAATTGGAATGGGAATAAAGAGAGCTTAAAACCAATTCCCACTAACATCATGCCTAACCCAGCAAGTACTAATGGTTTATGGATATTGCTATCACTTAAACTTTGCCCCATCGCCGTAAAGGAGAGATTTCCTGCTTCAGCATAAAGTAGTGCCATACCAAATAACAAGAAAGAAGAGGCCGCCGCAGAAAGCAGCATATATTTAATGCTCGCTTCCAGTGAAGGACGTTGTTGGAAAGCATAACCAATCAGACCAAATAACGGCAATGTTAGTAACTCAATACCAATAAACATTGACGCCAAGTGGTGCGCAGAAGAGAGTAAAATACCGCCAATGACAGCAATCGCCACCAGCATATAAAACTCTTCTTTATTATCTTGATAACCTTCCAACCAAGGATAAGCAAAAGCAACCGTGCCTAAACCAGCAATAATAGTTAATGCCGTGAAAAAGCTGGAATAACCATCTACATGGTAGAGGGTGGTCACATCAACTACGCCTAATGCATTAACGTAGTAAAGTGATCCGAGAGCGATGATAAAACCAGTTGCTGTCAAGGTGGCAATAGTAAAGTGATCGCGTCGCCACGCAATGGACAGCATCACAACCACCACCGTCAAGATGACGACTAACAGCGGTAGCATTGCGATCAATTGTTCAGGAGTTATTGTCATGGCGAATTACAGCCTTACTGTTGAAAGAGAAGCGGAATACCAAGTCTGGAGATTTTCCATTGCTGATATCGAGGTATCTAATACTGGTTGTGGGAAGAAGCCCAAAATAACCAATAAAACCACCAAGATAAACAGGATCAAAAATTCTCTCAGATTTAACCCTTTATAGGTTCTTTCTGCTGTTTTCGGTGAACCATAGTAAGCCTGTTGCATCATCCACAAAGCGTAGACAGAAGCAAAAACTAACCCAAAGACCGAAATAATAGTGATCAGCTTAAAGTGGCCATAAGTACCAAATAGGATCATAAACTCACCAACAAAGTTACCTGTTCCTGGCATACCTAAAGAGGCAACCGCAAAAAACAGTGAAAATGCTGGTAAGAAACGGATGCTTTTCCACAATCCACCCATTTGATTCATATCACGCGTACCTAAACGCTCATACAGCATGCCACACATGATAAACAGACCGGCAGCAGACAAACCATTGGTGATCATTTGAATAATCGCACCTTGGTAAGCCAAAACAGAGCCAGCATAAATCGCAATCACGATAAAGCCCATGTGAGAAATACTACTGTAAGCGGCCAGACGTTTAATATCCGTTTGACGGAATGCTAACAGTGCAGCGTAGAATACGGTGATTAAGCCTAGCCACATCGCAACAGGTGCCAGTAATGCAGACGCTTCTGGGAATAACGGTAAGTTAAAACGTAATAAACCGTAAGCGGCTGTTTTTAGCAAAATACCTGATAAGTCAACAGAGCCCGCCGTTGGTGCTTCTGCATGTGCATCAGCTAGCCAGCCATGAACGGGGACAATTGGCATTTTTACTGCGAATGCAGCAAAGAAGCCAAGCATCAGAATAAATTGCAGTTCACTACCTAATAAGGTGTGCGCTTGTAGTAAGGTGTCATAATTAAACGTCCAAATACCTGTTTTGCTGTAAAAAGCGACAGCTAAACCGATAATGGCCAGCAACATTAACAGGCCACTCGCCTGTGTATAAATAAAGAACTTAGTTGCTGCACTAACATGTTTTTCATCGCTACTTCCTTTATGTCCCCAAAGAGAGATAAGGAAATACATTGGGATCAACATCATTTCCCAAAAGAAGAAGAATAAGAACAAGTCAGTCGCTAAGAATACCCCCATAACACCTGCTAAGATCCACAGCAGGTTGAAATGGAAAGCCCCTTGAGATGGTTGATTTTCGCTCCATGAAGAGAGCACCGCTAAAATACCTAAAATAGCAGTTAATACCACCATCAATAATGACATGCCATCAAGTGCAAACTGAATATTAATCCCCAAAGCAGGGATCCACGGTACAAAGTAAAACTCTGTCCAGCGAGGTGCACCATCAACACTAATCAGTTGATAGTCACCTTGCAACCACAGTTGCACAGAAATAACGAGTGTTAATCCCATCGTCAGCAACGCAACCCAGCGAGGAACTTGCGAGCCGATTCGTTCAGCCTGCCAACTTAGCAGGCCACCGATGAAGGGAATAAGTATTAGCCAGGGTAATAACATGGCGCAATGTGTCCCTTAATTAAACCAGAAGCAGCAGAGCGATAACCAGCACTGCACCTAAACCGAGAGAAGCCGCATACCAACGCGCTAATCCGTTTTCACTGAAACTCAAGCCTTTATTGGCGCCTTTAAAGAGACAACCAAAGAGATTAAAGAATTGGTTAACAGGATCATTTTGGATAAGCCATGCCGCACCTTTATAAGGTTTGACAAACAGCACCTCATACAGTGCATCAAATCCCCATGCGTGGAACCACCATGTTGAGAAGAAACGCCCTGTTTTGGTATTTGCCACCTGAGAAACAAGTTGACGCTGTTTCAGGTATAACCATGCTGCAATGGCAACGCCTACAATCGCTACCACACCAGAAAGGATTTCTAATACATACTTACCTTCATGAGTAACGGTGCTTTCTGGGAAAACATCGCCTAACGGTTGGGTAATTAACGCCCCAATAAAGGTTGATAACAACGCTAATACCGCTAATGGGAAAGTATGAGTGAAGCCTTTAACTTGGTGTGCTTCGGTTTTGGTTTCACCATGGAATACGATGAAAATTAAACGGAAGGTATAAAGTGACGTAAAGAATGCGCCAATTAAACCTGCTAACATTAAATTGAAATGTCCGTTTGCGTACGCACCCCATAAGATTTCATCTTTACTGAAGAACCCTGCTGTTAACAGTGGTAATGCCGCTAAGGCACCTCCGCCAATTAAAAAGCATGCATAAACAAATGGGATCTTCTTACGTAACCCGCCCATCTTAAAGATATTCTGTTCATGATGGCAGGCAATAATCACTGAACCTGCAGATAAGAACAGTAATGCTTTAAAGAACGCGTGAGTCATTAAGTGGAAAATTGCGCCATCCCATGCTTGAGCCCCCAACGCCAAGAACATATAACCAATTTGGCTCATGGTTGAGTAAGCAAGAATACGCTTGATATCGGTTTGTACTAAAGCCGCAAAACCCGCTAATACTAATGTCACTGCACCGACGATACCGACTAATTCTAAGATATCAGGTGCCATTAAGAATAGCGCATTACTACGAGCAACTAAGTACACACCAGCGGTAACCATGGTGGCGGCGTGGATCAACGCAGAAACAGGTGTTGGACCGGCCATCGCATCCGCTAACCAAGTTTGTAATGGTAGTTGTGCTGATTTACCTACCGCACCCCCTAAGACCATTAACATTGCCCAGTTAATGATGCTTGATCCTGCGGTCAGTTGTTCAGGAGCCAATACCGCCATTTCGCGGAAACTTAGCGTACCTAATTGATCAAACAGGATAAACATACCGATAGCTAAGAAGACATCACCAATACGGGTAACAATAAATGCTTTCATTGCTGCCGCGCCATTAGCTGGGTTGTTATAGTAGAAACCAATTAATAAGTAACTACATAAACCAACCCCTTCCCAACCCATATACATCAGCATCATATTATCAGCCAATACTAAAACAACCATACTCGCGATAAATAAGTTGGTATAAGCAAAGAAGCGAGAATATCCTTCTTCACCACGCATATACCAAGATGCATACATATGAATAAGAAAACCAACGCCAGTGATAACACCTAGCATGGTTAATGATAGGCCATCAAGCACCAACGTAAATGGGATAGTAAAGTTCCCCGCTGACATCCAAGTCCAGAGTGTTAAGACTTCTGTTTCTTGTCCGTGAGCAAAGAAATCTATCCCCACCCAAAGTGTCACTAAAGCTGATAAACCAACAGCGCCCGTGCCAATCCATGCTGATACATTTTCAGACCAACGACCACCTGAGAATGCGAGCAGTAAAAATCCCAGCAGTGGTAGCACAAAGGTTAAATAGAGTATATTCATCCGCGCATCTCACTGACTGTATCAATATTGAGGTTTTGGCGATGACGATGAAGTTGTAATAACAATGCCAAGCCAATACTTGCCTCTGCCGCTGCCAAACTGATTGCCAGAATATACATAATCTGACCATCTGTTTGACCCCAATAGCTACCACCAACCACAAAGGCTAGCGCAGCTGAATTAATCATAATTTCGAGTCCGATCAACATAAATAACAGGTTGCGGCGAAGTACTAAGCAAGTAAAACCTAACACAAATAGTACCGCAGCCAAGATCAAACCATGTTGAAGAGGTATCATTTTGGCTCCCCTACTTTTTCGTTTTCGACGAGATCGTCATGGCTCTGATCACGACCGATGTGATAAGCAACAATTAATCCTGACAATAAGAGAACGGAGGCTAACTCAACAGCCAGAATATAAGGCCCAAATAAGCTAATACCGACTTCTTTCGCCCCAATAATCTCGCCACTAATCTCACCATGAGTGACACTACTAATTGCATAAACCAATACAATTAACAGTACCAGAGACAAAATCGCCGGCCCTATCCAAAATCTAGGCTGTAACCATTTTCTCTCTTGCTCAACGACCGATTTTCCTAAGTTAAGCATCATCACAACGAATACGAATAGCACCATAATCGCGCCGGCGTAAACGATGATCTCTAAAGCACCTGCAAAATAGGCACCTAACGAGAAGAACACCACTGAAAGGCCAATTAATGAAACAATCAGATACAGCAGTGCGTGTACCGGATTGGTATGCGTTATTACTCTCAAAGTGGCAAGGATTGAAATCAGTCCTGCAATATAAAATGCAAATTCCATGAATATCGCTCCTTACGGTAACAGGCTTTTGACATCGATAGGTTTCGCTTCATCATCTGCTTCACCTTTATCTTTGCCATTAATCGCCATACCTGTTTTACGGTAAAAGTTATATTCAGGATATTTACCAGGCCCTGAAATTAATAAATCGTCTTTTTCATAAACCAGATCTTGACGCTTAAATTCACCCATTTCGAAATCAGGGGTTAATTGTAGAGCCGTTGTTGGACATGCTTCTTCACATAAGCCACAAAAGATACAACGCGAAAAGTTGATACGGAAAAACTCAGGATACCAACGACCATCTTCATGTTCTGCTTTTTGTAATGAGATACAACCAACAGGGCACACCGCTGCGCACAAGTTACAAGCAACACAACGCTCTTCACCATCAGGATCACGGGTCAATACAATACGTCCACGATAACGCGGTGCAACATTGACAGGTTCTTCCGGGTACATCTGCGTTTCGCGTTTGGCAAAGGCGTGTAAGCCAATCATCCAAATGCTGCGTACCTGGGTGCCGAAACCAGTCACTAACTCTTTTAAAGTCATGGTTCAATCACCCCTTATTGAGCGTTGTAGAGGATCACTGCAGCAGTGACCAACAGATTGATTAAAGTTAACGGTAAGCAGATCTTCCAACCAAAAGCCATCACTTGGTCATAACGCGGACGCGGTAATGATGCACGGATCAGAATAAACATCATCATGAAGAATCCTGTTTTCAGTGCAAACCAAACGAATGACGGTAAGAAAGGACCTTGCCAACCACCGAAGAATAACGTCACTATTAAGCCAGAAACGGCAACGATACCGATATATTCACCGACAAAGAACAGACCGAATTTCATACCGGAATATTCAATGTGATAACCATCCGCCAACTCTTGCTCTGCTTCGGGTTGGTCAAAAGGATGACGGTGACAAACGGCAACGCCAGCAATCGCAAAGGTAATAAAGCCAAAGAATTGTGGGATAATGTTCCACATATGGGCTTGCGAATTGACAATATCCGTTAAGTTAAACGAACCCGCTTGTGCCACAACACCTAAAATAGAAAGTCCTAAGAAAACCTCATAACTAACTGTTTGTGCTGAAGCACGCATTGCACCTAATAACGAATATTTATTGTTACTTGACCAGCCAGCAAATAAAACGGCATACACCGCTAAACCCGCTACCATCAAGAAAAATAAAATACCGATGTTTAAATCAGCCACAACCCAGGTTGAGCTAACTGGCACAATAGCAAATGACAATAATAAGGAAGAAAAGGCAATCACTGGTGCTATGGTAAAGATAAAGCGATCAGCAAATTTTGGGATCCAGTCCTCTTTAAAGAACATTTTGATCATATCCGCAATTAACTGTGCTGAACCAGCATAACCTACACGGTTAGGCCCATAACGGTTTTGGAATAATCCCAGTAGACGACGCTCCCCCATACTCATAAAAGCACCACAAGTGACAACCACCAGCAAGATCACCACGGCTTTTAAAACAGTGAGTAAAATCTCTGTAACTTCAGGAGATAACCAGCTCATTATGCAATACCCCGCAGTTGACGAACCGATACACCCACCAGTGATGGCGAAATGCCAGCCATCCCTAACGGAAGGCCAATTTGACCTCGAGTTAAGTGAGCACTGATTTTCACAGGTAAGGTGAATTCACGACCTTCGTAAGTAAACATCGCTTGTTGACCTTGAGATAATGCTAATGCGATGGCATCAGATTCACTCACGGTTAAATAAGCGTTGTCCATACGTTGTTGGATCACTTGTGAACGTTGCGATAACTCTTCGCTACCAAACAGACGATAGTAAGGAGCTACAACCCATTGATTTTCAACTAGGTTAAAGGCTGGTGGAATATCAGTGAAATAACCTAATGTGTTATCACTACATTCGATTAAGCGTACACCCGGATCACCAAAACGTAAGCTTCCCCCGACTTCAGACTGGAACTTATTCCATGCTTGTGGTGAGTTCCAACCCGGTGCCCATGCAAATGGAATTTGCTGGCGAGGAGCCGTTGGGCTGTTGTTTCCTTCCATAGAGAAAGCAAATGGGCTATCGATATCTTTCGGTTGACGCTGTTCATGTACTGAAACATTTGCCAACATGGAAGTACGACCACTATAACGATGCGGTTCACGGGCTAATTTTTGACCACGAATACGGAATGATGCATTAGGTGCCGCATTCACAATACCGGCAAATTGCGGTAGACGCGTTGCACATAGCTCAATCACATGATCTAATTGCGTCCAGTCAAGATTACCTTCATGCCATTGTGAATCAACAGCACTTAGCCAACGCCAGCTTTCATGCATCACCACTTCTTTGTTATAGAAAGAAGGTTCAAACACTTGGAAGTAACGTTGCGCTCTGCCCTCTTGACTCACCATAGTGCCATCACTTTCAGCAAAGGAGGAAGCAGGTAACACAAGGTGTGCTTTTTCCATGATCTCAGTTTGCTGATGGTCAATCACAATTAGGTGATCCACTTTAGCAATCGCGTCATCAATGACGTCGGCGGCAAAATGGCGATACAAGTCGTTTTCCATCACAATAGCGCTATCTGCTTGACCACTACGCATCACTTTCAATGCGTCATCCAGTGGTTTCGCTTTCATCATTGCCAGCCCCATGCTATTGGCATCATCTGCCACATAAGAGAGACCAACTTCGCTCCCCTTGGCTTTTAAGGCAAAAGCGATATTAGCAGCCGCTTTGATAACTTCTTCGCTACCCGCATGACTACCACTAATAATTAACGGTTTTTTTGCTTGCGATAAGGCTTGAACAATCATGTCAATCTGTTTATTCAACGCTTCATCTAAGCCATCAACCGCAGGGGCTTCACCATTAATATGATGGGCAATGGCAAAACCTAAACGCGCTTGTTCAACCACCGGCGCACGATAACTCCAAGCGGCAACATCATCCAGACGAGTTTCATCAACATGGGTGACAAACAGTGGATATTTCGCCCGTTGACCGATATTCATGATGGCGGCAATTTGCCAATCAGCCACTTTTTGTGCAGCAGCCATCTCACGTGCTTTACCTTTTACGGCTTGACGTACTGACAGTGCCATACGAGCACCTGTCTGTGTTAAGTCTTCACCTAACACCAGTACTGCGTCATAGTCTTCAATCTCACGGAGAGGTGGAGTATAAACGCCACCTTTTTGTAAAATATCCAGCATTAAGGTCAAGCGAGCCTGCTCGGCAGCCGAAATACCACTATAGAAATTTTCAGCACCAACCACTTCACGTAAAGCAAAGTTGCTTTCAATACTGGCTCGTGGTGAGCCGATACCGACAACACGTTGCCCTTTCTTCAGCATTTCTGCAGCGGCTTGCGTTGCTTGTGCTGCACTGATTTCAAGCCAGTTACTGCCTAAACGTTTTTTAGGTTGACGAGGTCTACTCGCTAAATTGACATAACCGTAGCCAAAACGACCACGATCACAAAGGAAGTAACGGTTTACTGTACCGTTATAACGGTTTTCAATACGACGCAATTCACCATAGCGCTCACCTGGGCTGATATTGCAACCCATGCTACAACCTTGGCAAATACTTGGGGCAAACTGCATATCCCACTTACGGTTATAACGTGATGAGTGAGTTTTGTCAGTAAAGACACCCGTTGGACAAATCTCAACTAAGTTACCTGAGAATTCGCTCTCTAATGTGCCATCTTCAACCCGTCCAAAGAACACGTTGTTATGTGCACCAAAGACACCCAGATCAGTGCCATCAGCATAATCTTTGTAGTAACGAACACAGCGGTAACAAGCAATACAGCGGTTCATTTCATGAGAAATAAACGGCCCTAACTCTTGGTTTCTATGTGTACGCTTAGTAAAGCGATAGCGACGCATAGTATGACCTGTCATAACGGTCATATCTTGAAGGTGGCAGTTCCCCCCTTCTTCACAAACAGGACAATCGTGAGGATGGTTAGTCATATACCATTCAACAACGCTTTCGCGGAATTTTTTCGCTTCTTCGTCATCAATGGAGATAAACGTGCCATCAGCCGCAGGTGTCATACAAGACATTACCAAACGACCGCGGGTATCCTCAGCATTTTGATACTGCTTAACCGCACACTGGCGGCAAGCGCCAACGCTTCCCAGCGCTGGGTGCCAGCAAAAATAAGGAATATCTAAGCCTAAATTAAGACAGGCTTCTAACAGGTTATCAGCCCCGTTAACTTCATATTCTTTGCCGTCTACATGAATCGTAGCCATAGTCAGCATGCTTCCCAAAGGCCTGCATTGCAGGCGTTAAACCTAGAATGTATCGTGAAAAACTACCAGCGGCTTTTCAGCAAGTTAGGCTGAATACCACGGATAAGATTGGCATTGGTATAGTCTTCTTGAATAATGCCAGCCTCAAATTCTTCACGGAAATATTTGATTGCGCTTTGTAAAGGCTCTACTGCCCCTGGTGCGTGAGCACAGAATGTGTGCCCTGGGCTTAAAGAGCGGCAGAGGTGCTCAAGAGTCTCAATATCACCAGGACGACCTTGACCTTTTTCTATCGCGCGTAAGATTTCGACACTCCATGGCAAGCCATCACGACAAGGTGTACACCAGCCACAAGATTCACGCGCAAAGAACTCTTCCAAGTTACGGGTTAATGAAACCATGTTAATTTCATTATCTACCGCCATCGCCAACGCAGTACCTAAACGGCTACCAGCTTTGGCGATCGTGCCAAAATCCATAGGGAGATCGAGATGATCTTCTGTTAAGAAATCCGTTCCTGCACCACCGGGTTGCCAAGCTTTTAATTTCAGTCCATCACGCATCCCCCCCGCATAATCTTCTAAGATTTCACGAGCTGTAGTACCAAAAGGTAATTCCCATAAGCCTGGATATTTCACGCGACCAGAGAATCCCATTAATTTAGTACCTGCATCTGGACTTTTACCGGCGCTTAAACCGATATACCAATCTTTGCCATGCTCAATAATCGCGGGTACGTTACACAGCGTTTCAACGTTATTCACGCAGGTAGGTTTTCCCCAAGCACCGGAGGTTGCAGGGAATGGCGGTTTCGAGCGAGGGTTAGCACGACGACCTTCCAGTGAGTTGATCAGTGCTGTTTCTTCACCACAGATATAACGACCTGCTCCTGTGTGAACAAATAGCTCAAAATCGATACCAGAGCCGAAGATATTTTTGCCTAAAAAACCTGCTGCTTTGGCTTCTTCAATAGCATGACGCAGGTGCTTAGCCGCTTCAATATATTCACCACGTAGGAAAATATAACCACGATAAGCTTTCAGTGCATGCGCACCGATAATCATCCCTTCGATTAACAGATGTGGCAGTTCTTCCATTAACAGGCGGTCTTTATAGGTTCCCGGCTCCATTTCATCTGCATTACAAAGGATGTAACGGATATTCATACTTTCATCTTTTGGCATCAGGCTCCATTTCAAGCCTGTTGAGAATCCAGCACCACCACGTCCTTTTAAGCCTGCATCTTTAACTTCAGAGGTCACCTCATCAGGTGCCATGCTTTTTAATGCTTTTTCTGCCGCTTTATAACCGTTTTTTGCACGGTATTCATCCAGCCATACTGGCTGACGATCATCACGTAAGCGCCACGTTAGCGGATGCGTTTCTGCGCTACGAATAATCGGTTTTGCTCCTGAAATTGCTGTCATGGATACTGCTCCAGTAACGTTTCAATCTCTTCAGGTTTAACAAAACTGTGAGTATCGTCATCTACCATCATAGTAGGACCTTTGTCACAGTTACCTAAACAACAGGTTGGCAGTAAGGTAAAACGACCATCTGGTGTTGTTTGGCCAGGAAGGATATTGAGGTGCTTCTCAATAGCTGCCTGAATGCCTTGATAACCTGTAATATGGCAAACCACACTGTCACAAAAACGAATAATGTGACGGCCGACGGGTTGGCGGAAAATTTGACTATAAAAGGTTGCTACCCCTTCTACATCGCTAGCTGGTATACCAAGCACATCGGCAATAGCATAGATAGCACCGTCTTCAACCCAACCTCGATTTTTTTGCACTATTTTCAGCGCTTCAATCGATGCAGCACGGGGATCTTCATAGTGATGTTTTTCTTGTTCAATTTCAGCACGCTCTTCTTGCGTTAGAACAAACGTGTTTTTCTTTGAATGAGTTACATCAACGATTTCAATCTTCGCGGCATCCTCTTTATGGTTTAATTCATTTTGCATGATTAACGATCCACATCCGACATTACAAAATCGATACTTCCCAGATAGACAATCAAGTCAGAAACCAGACTACCGCGGATAACCGCTGGGATTTGTTGCAGGTGAGCAAAACTTGGCGTACGAATACGCGTACGATAGCTCATCGTGCTGCCATCACTGGTTAAATAATAGCTGTTGATCCCTTTAGTGGCTTCCACCATCTGGAATGATTCATTCGCAGGCATAACAGGACCCCATGAAACCTGTAAGAAGTGATTAATCATGGTTTCAATATGCTGTAATGTGCGCTCTTTTGGTGGCGGAGTCGTCAGTGGATGGTCGGCTTTAAATGGCCCTGCTGGCATATTTTTATAACACTGCTCGAGAATACGTAAGCTTTGACGTAATTCTTCGACTTTCAGCATGACACGATCGTAACAGTCACCATTGCTTGCTACTGGAATTTCAAACTCAAAGTTTTCATACCCTGAGTATGGACGCCATTTACGCACGTCAAACTCAACCCCTGTAGCACGAAGCCCGGCACCCGTTACCCCCCAATCTAACGCTTCTTTAGCGTTATAAGAGGCAACACCAATGGTACGGCCTTTTAAAATACTGTTTTGCAAGGCGGCTTTAACGTAAGAATCAAGACGTTTTGGCATCCAATCTAAGAATTCACGTAGTAAGCGTTCCCACCCTTTTGGTAAATCGTGGGCAACACCACCGATACGGAACCATGCCGGATGCATACGGAAACCGGTAATTGCTTCTACAATATCGTAAACTTTTTGACGATCAGTAAAGGCAAAGAATACCGGAGTCATCGCACCAACATCTTGGATAAAGGTACTGATATACAGTAAATGGCTATTAATACGAAATAGCTCAGACAGCATGACACGAATGACTTTAACGCGCTCAGGTACTTCAATACCGGCAAGCTTTTCCACCGCCAGTACATAAGGCATTTCGTTAACACAACCACCAAGGTATTCAATTCGGTCGGTATAAGGAATATAACTATGCCATGATTGACGCTCGCCCATTTTCTCTGCACCACGATGGTGATAACCAACATCAGGTACACAGTTGACGATTTCTTCGCCATCAAGTTGCAAAATAATACGGAATGCACCGTGAGAAGATGGGTGATTAGGGCCGAGGTTTAAGAACATAAAGTCCTCATTCTCAGTACCGCGTTTCATTCCCCACTCTTCTGGTTTAAAGGTCAGTGATTCCATTTCCAGATCCTCTTTCTGCTTAGTCAGCACATAAGGATCAAATTCTGTCGCACGAGCGGGATAATCTTTACGCAGTGGATGACCTTCCCAATTCGGCAACATCATAATACGGCGTAGATTAGGGTGTCCGTTAAAGACGATCCCAAACATATCCCACACTTCACGCTCATACCAATTCGAGTTCGGAAAGATAGAAGTGAGAGTCGGTAGATTAAGATCTTTTTCACTTAATGCGACTTTCAGCATGATATCTTTATTACGATCGAGTGATATCAGATGATAGAAAACGGAAAAATCAGCTGCCGGCAAGCCTTGACGATGCGTGCGTACACGCTCATCAACGCCATGCAAGTCGTACAGCATGACATATGGTTTTGGTAAAGATTTGAGGTATTGCATAACCTCAATAAGTTGTTCCCGCTTAACCCATACCACTGGCATGCCGGTACGAGTCGGCTGGAATGTAAACGCATCTGGCCCAAATTTCTGACGCAGTTCGTTAACCACCTGATCATCAATATGATCGCTGGTTTCCCACGCTGGCCGTGCGCTATTTTGCGCTATCTGATCGGTCATTTCTATTCACCACAACTTTGATCAGGGTTACTATGATCGCAACACATTGCTCTGGTTACGTCTTAGGCAAAAGCCTTTAAATTTCGTCTGGAGTACGCAGATTTTTTACTGCGATCCGCTCACCGTGTTTTCTTTCTCGTTCTGACTGCATATTGGCACGGTAAACGCCTTGGTCGCCCACCACCCAAGATAATGGGCGACGTTCTTTACCAATGGACTCTTGTAATAACATCAATGCTTGCATATAAGCTTCTGGACGAGGTGGGCATCCTGGGATATACACATCAACAGGAATGAATTTATCGACACCTTGCACTACCGAATAGATGTCATACATACCACCAGAGTTAGCGCAAGCTCCCATGGAAATAACCCACTTAGGCTCTAACATCTGATCGTATAAACGCTGAATAACGGGCGCCATCTTTGTAAAGCAGGTTCCTGCAACCACCATAAAGTCAGCTTGACGAGGGGAAGCTCGTAATACTTCAGAACCAAAACGCGCTACGTCATGGACCGCAGTAAATGACGTCACCATTTCAACGTAACAACAGGAAAGACCAAAATTATATGGCCATAAAGAGTTTTTTCTGCCCCAGTTCACAACGTCATGTAACGCATGTTCCAGTTTTCCCATATACACGCTGCGATGAACGTGAGCATCTAACGGGTCACTGACAATTTCCTGTGATTGCAGGGGATAACGGTCATTCTCACCGTTCGGATCTATGCGGGTGAGCGTATAATCCATTTTTAATGCCTCGCTTATTACTGCTGCGGATGTTTGCCGCTGGTTAATCTGACATGGCTTTTACCCGCGGTTTCACGGCGAGAGCGAACTGGTGTCCAATTTAATGCACCAATACGAACCAAATAGAATAATCCAGCTAATAAAATTGCGATAAAGACAGCTGCTTCAATAAAGCCTAACCAGCCCACTTCACGTACGGAAACGGCCCAAGCATAAAGAAACAGTGCTTCAACATCGAAAATTACGAAAAACATGGCAACTAAATAGAATTTAGCTGACATGCGCAGACGAGCGCTGCCAACGGAATCAAGGCCAGATTCATAAGGAACATGTTTAGCCCTTGCTTGTGCACGGCCGCCTAAATAGCGGGCACCCAGCAACATGAGCGAACATAACCCCAATGCGCCTATTAAGAAGACAGCAAATGCCCAATAGTGGGCGATAACTTCGGTGGTTGTAGACATACTCATTGCTTACTCATCAAAGGTGGTGTCAATTAACCAACTCTTATCCGGCGGTTTACACCACATTTATTAATACGAAAAAAAAGGTAAAACAACAGACTTGCTAATTAAATAAATGATAACAATCTATTTAAACCTTTCTTCTTTTAAGGAAAACATTGTGATAACTCACTCAGTTTTCCGTCGCTTCTTAACAAATTTAACACTCATTTTTAACACCCAATTACTGGCCAATGCTAAAACGTGTCAGTCAACCTACAAATTTTCTGCTAACACGCTTAGTCTAACCGATAATTCGATTTTACTACACCAGTATCTCAGGAAAAACCTGACTCTATATAGGCAAATGTGCCTTATTTTTTTGATCAAACTCACAAAATAGTCGAAAAAATACATAATCAGTTTAAATTTTATCCAAATTTTAACAAATTAACTTTCCAATAATGTGGAGAAGGTCAAATATCCGTTTTCATTTGACTATTTATTCCCTGAAAACCTAGACAAACCTTTTATTTGTTAACAATTTCTACAAGCGTGTAACCCATCACAACTGCATACAATTTTTTAACAAAGCGACTGAGCGGGAAAAGAGAGGTGGATCACACTGTGATATACATTAATCTCTATAAATATTAAACCAATGTGACTATTTAAAAATAAAGCATAAAAAAACGGAAACAAATGCGTTTATAGCACCTGTTTCCGTTGATTGTGATATATCACTTTATTGTTTCGTTTGACTATTTTTAACCGTTAATATGGGTTATCCAAATAATCATGATAACAATATCACTCTGCGCCTTACTCTAAATCTAAAGAATGCGCTTCTTCAACTGAAGTGACAGTATAAGGCGTTTTCTTATTTTCGATGGCATTGAATACCGTTAATACAGCTTCGTTTTGCTCATCAAAATTACGATATAACCAGTACTGAGTCTCAGGCAAACGAGGTAACCCTTCGCTTTCGCCTAATATACGTAAATCAGCATTTTGCATTTCTAATGGACGAGCTGTGATCCCCACTTCGGCATTTACAGCAGCACGAACCGCAGATAAAGAAGCCGCTTCATACGCAATACGCCATTGAATACCTGCGTCATCTAGTGTATTTGTTGCCAACTGACGGAATGGGTTAGTTTCGTCCATGACTACTAAAGGAATAGGCTCATTCATTTGTAATTGGAAATCAGGGGCACAATGCCACAAAACAGGCGCTGTACGTAACGCTGTGCGTGGATGATGTCCAATACGTGCAGTGGTTAATGCTAAGTCGATTTCGTGGTTATCAAGCATAGTCTCAATAAATTGAGAACGCTTAATACGCACATCAACCGCTAAACGTGGATATACAGATGCGATACGATTTAACAAAAATGGTAATAGTGTATCGACGGAATCATCAGATGCACCAATACGTAACTCACCTTCAGCATCACTATATGTTAATGAAGCAGTTGCATCATCATTAGCACGGAGAATTTGACGTGCATAGCCTAATAATTGTAAGCCATGCTCTGTTAACAGTTTATTACGACCATGACGGGCAAAGAGTTCTCTGCCGACTAATTGCTCTAAACGTTGCATCTGCTGACTGACTGCAGATTGAGTTCGACATACAGCGGCCGCGGCGGCTGCAAAAGTATTCAAATCTGCTACAGCAACAAACGTTCTAAGCAGATCGAGGTCGAGATTCATTATCGGACGATTTGCATTAATCATTGTTTATTCTTCACTTATTTTTGATTTTTAAATTACATATACCTGGTGTTTTTTATCAAAAGTCTAAATTGGACTTCCGATTCAGACAGTACCTTACTCTGAAAAAGAGAGCAAAGACATACTGAATACTTTACATTTGTTTGTTGTCGTTTACACCTCCTAGTTCGCAAGCAACTGCATTTTTTTGTAACAAATTAAATTTTATTATCATTCTAAGGATCTACAAGAAAGAACTGTATACCATCATTACAAGTTAGATGTAGATCATACAATGCTCTCTAGGAATACATAAATTTTAACATTTTTAAAATAATTTAAATTACCTTAACTGTGTATGCTATTTTAAGTATCCACCCTTATAAAATATATTTAAGATTTCAATTTAATTTATATAAAAACTATTTGATTGATATGAATAAAAATAGATTTAACCATATTATTTGAAAATTTAATATATTAAGTAAGATAATACAAATCCGATAAAATTATTCAATAATTGATTATGCAACATCTTATCAACTTCCCTCTCACATCTGGTTATTGTTAAAAAACGCACTAAAAACCCTCTCTTCACCAGCATAATATTTTTGGTTTTTATTCAAAATAAGAACATACCACCAGATTAAGTGATACTTTCAGTCATCAAAATAAGTTCTTTAGAATAAACTGACCTTTTACACCAAAAATTATCTAGCATCTTCAAAAGTTTGTAGTGTAAGAGTAGAGTGATAGAACAGTTAATTTGCTGGGACAGCCTTTTCATTTATATCTTTCCGAGATGTGTATGAGAAATATAAATGTCGCTATGTAGATAAAGTCATACCCGATTAGGTAAACGTGCTATGAATCAAATAAAAAAATCAAGTAAACTCGACCATGTTTGTTATGACATTCGAGGACCGGTTTTGCAAGAAGCAAAACGTCTGGAAGAAGAAGGTAATAAAGTATTAAAACTCAATATTGGTAACCCAGCACCTTTCGGTTTTGAAGCGCCAGATGAAATCTTAGTAGATGTTATTCGTAACCTACCTAGCTCTCAAGGCTATAGCGACTCTAAAGGGCTTTTTTCAGCACGTAAAGCCATCATGCAACATTACCAAGCCCGTGATATGCGTGATGTAACTGTTGAAGATATCTATATTGGTAACGGTGTTTCAGAGCTTATCGTACAAGCTATGCAAGCATTATTAAATGATGGCGATGAAATGCTAGTTCCAGCGCCTGATTACCCATTATGGACCGCTGCGGTTTCTCTTTCTGGGGGTAATGCTGTTCATTACATGTGTGATGAGCAACAAGGTTGGTTTCCTGATTTAGATGATATCCGTCGTAAAATCTCCCCCAGAACGCGCGGTATTGTGATTATAAACCCTAACAATCCAACCGGCGCGGTATATAGCAAAGAGATTTTGCTGGAAATTGTTGAAATTGCCCGTCAACACAATTTGATTATTTTTGCTGACGAAATTTATGACAAAATTCTTTATGATGATGCCCAACATCACTCTATCGCCGCAATGGCACCTGATTTATTAACTGTTACCTTTAACGGTTTATCGAAAACCTATCGCGTCGCAGGATTCCGCCAAGGTTGGATGGTACTTAATGGCCCGAAAAAACAAGCAAAAGGCTATATTGAAGGCTTAAATATGCTGGCATCTATGCGCTTATGTGCCAACGTGCCGATGCAACACGCGATCCAAACGGCATTGGGTGGCTATCAAAGTATCAGTGAATTTATTCTACCCGGAGGCCGTTTATACGAGCAACGCAACCGCGCATGGGAGCTTATCAATCAAATTCCAGGGGTTTCTTGCGTTAAACCAATGGGAGCGCTGTATATGTTCCCTAAAATAGATTTAAATCGTTATAGTATTAAAGATGACCAAAAAATGATCCTCGATTTACTATTACAAGAAAAAGTCTTATTAGTGCAAGGTACTGCATTTAACTGGCCTCACCCTGATCATTTCCGTATTGTGACACTCCCCCGTGAGAATGATTTAGAGATGGCGATTCAAAAATTTGGTCGTTTTATTGTCGGCTACCATCAATAGTTATTATTAATAAAGATAAAACGCAATATCACTGAGGTTATATTGCGTTTTTTTATTTTCTTACTGATCACCGTTTACATCTAGTGTCTATCCACTCACAATAATCTCTTCAATCACGCTATTGGGAGATATTATGAGTTACTTTTTTGCCCACCTTTCTCGTTTAAAGCTAATTACACGCTGGCCTCTGATGCGTAATATTCGCCAAGAAAATGTCTCTGAGCATAGTTTACAAGTGGCTTTTGTTGCCCATGCATTAGCGGTGATTAAAAATCGTAAATTTGATGGCAATGTCAACGCCGAGCGTATTGCACTACAAGCAATGTACCATGATGCCAGTGAGGTTATCACCGGTGATATGCCAACTCCTATTAAATACCACAATCCACAAATTGCTCATGAATATAAAAAAATAGAAAAATATGCTCAGCAAAAATTGATTGAAATGTTACCCGAAGAGTTACAAGAAGATTTTCGCCCTCTTATCGATGAGCAATTACATAGTGAGGAAGAAACTTTTATTGTCAAACAAGCTGATAGTTTATGTGCCTATTTAAAATGCCTTGAAGAGTTAGCTGCGGGTAATAGCGAATTTAATTTGGCCAAAAATCGTTTAGAAAAAACGTTAGCAGAAAGACATAGCCCTGAGATGGACTATTTTATGAAAGTGTTTGTACCGGGCTTTAGTTTATCCCTAGATGAGATCAGTGAGTAAGTCGCAAAAACGCCGTTTATAATAAATGAAACTAAACGGCGTTTTTACAAAAGATAACAGATTAAAATGGGAATAATAGCGGTATTAAGAAAACGCTAATCAACATCACAATGATGGTAAAAGGCACCCCTATTTTAATAAAATCAGCAAATTTATAACCACCAGGCTCAAGGATCAGGGTATTAACCGGGGATGATACAGGTGTCATAAACGCCGCCGATGCAGCAACACCAATAACCATTGCAAAAGGTAACGGAGAGACATTCATTTGATGGGCCGCTGCTATTGCAATCGGTGCCATTAACACCGCCGTTGCCGTATTAGAGATAAATAAACCAATAGTGGCACAAAGTACAAATAAACAGACTAACATAACCTGTGGCCCAGCATTCCCTGCTACATCCATAAGTCCATTAACGATAAGCTCGATACCCCCAGTTTTTTGCAATGCAGCCGCAAAAGGCATCATCCCGACAATCAAGATAATACTTGGCCAATGAATAGAACGATAAGCACTTTCCATATCTATACAGCGAAATTTTCCCATCAATAAGCAAGCAATTAACGCGGCAATAAAGTTAGGTACTTCATTGGTCACCATTAATGCAACCATTAATGCTAATGAAAAAAGTGCATGTGGTGCTTGCGATGAGGCCGGTGCAACAGTATCAATTTCAGCCGCTAAATTTAATACAATAAAATTACGCGGTTTTGTCGAAAGTATACGAATTAATTTCCAATCACCAATAACCAGTAACACATCTCCCAGACGTAATGGCTCATCAACAATTTTCCCCGGTAAAGCACTCCCTTCACGGCGAATAGCCACAACGTTTAGCCCATAACGTGTACGGAATTTGATTTCTCTTAATGATTTTCCTAATAATTCTGAGTCAGGGTTCATAGAGACTTCCGCTAATCCCACATCACGAGATTGCTCAGAAAAATACTCTCCACGTAACACCATCGGCTCTAACATTTGTTCACGACAGAACTCTCGTAAATCTACCTCACTTGCTGACATATCCACTAATAGGACATCTCGCTCTCTTAATTCAGTGCCTCCCGTCGCACTGACCATAACACGCCGAAAACGCCTCCAGCGTTCAATACCGACAACGTTTGCTCCATAGCGAGAGCGTAAATGTAATTCATCTAGAGAGTGACCTATCAGTGGTGAGCCTTTACGTATGGCTAAGCGACGTGCACGCCCTGCTAATTGGTAATCACGGATAAGATCACGAAAAGTACGACGATAAACCTCTTTTTGCTTACCCCCTTCACTTGAACCTAACCAACGACGTACCACCAGCATATATAATACACCCGCAATTAATACAGCGATCCCTATTGGGGTAATAGAGAAAAACTGAAAACTGGGTAGCCCTTCCCTAACTAATTCACTATTAACCACCATATTAGGCGGTGTCGCAACTAGGGTCATTAAACCACTAATTAACCCCGCAAAGCCAAGAGGCATCATTAATCGACTGGGAGAAGTTTTCATCCGTGCCGCCACACTGAGCACCACAGGAATAAAAATAGCCACCACCCCTGTCGAGCTCATAAAAGCCCCTAAACTTGCAACACAGATCATTAATAGCACCAGCATTTTTACTTCGCTACTACCCGCAACTCGTACTAGCCAATCTCCCATTTGATATGCCACACCTGTTCTTACTAATCCTTCCCCAATAACAAAAAGGGCCGCAATCAGTAATACGTTCGGATCGCTAAATCCTACCGTGGCTTCATTTAATGAGAGTGTGCCGCTAAGAACAAAAGCGACGATGACAAGTAAAGCGACCACATCCATGCGGATTTTGTTGGTCGTAAAAAGGACAATAGCTATCAATAGCAGGCTTAAAACCCATAATAATTCGCTATTCAAAATGGCCTCGATCAGCAATAAGTGAAAACAGATTAATACGTCAATTCACTGCATTGATAAGTAGACCATTTTTACCAATATAAATCTCGTTATATGATCAAATAAATGATTAACATTTATGCTTAATAACGACTTGCTGATTTTCTTTGTCAATTTGTAAATCATTTAATGAATCAATGATTAAATCAATTTCATTACGACGAGGAAGGGAAATCGGAGCATGTACGGCAATAACCTGACACCCGGCATCTAAACCAGCATAAATACCTGCAGCAGCATCTTCAAAAACCACACACTCTTCGGGAGCCAAGCCTAATTTTTTTGCCCCTAAAAGGTAAGGCTCAGGGTTGGGTTTCCCTTGAGTGATACATTCTGCCGTCACCCAATGTTTAGGCTCTGGAATACCTGTAACTGACTGACGAGTAGAGGCAATTGGTACTGTGCCTGAGGTGACAATTGCCCAAGGGATCGCTAAGTCGTTTAAGCGATTAATGAGTTCGATAGCCCCCGGAAGAGGGGCTAATCCTTCTGTTTGTGTCGCTTCTAACTTTTCTAGCCAACGAAAAGTCTCTTCAATCTGTGCTTGCGTAGCATTAGGCATAAAATGGCGAATCGACTCAATGGCCGGCTTTCCATGGATATAGTTATTAATTTCTTGTGTTGATACCCCTACTCGCTCACCAAATAGTGCCCAACAGTATTCAACAACAGGCAATGAATCAACTAATGTACCATCTAAATCAAAAAGAAAGCCTTTACAGGTGATTGTCATATTTTATGCCTACCTTATCGTGATGCGTTAATAATTACGCATTCAGTATTTGTTGGATCTCAACACTGCTTAGGTGATATTGACGTGGACAGGCTAACCAAACAGCCAGCATTCTTTGGTATTTCTCCCACATAGGCGTTTGAGAGTTAAAACCATGACTACCACTATCAAAATGCGTATATCGCCCTTCAGTATTGACCATAAAGCGTACATAGCTAAGATAACGAGATTCTGTTGCTGCATCAAAGCCCATAAATGCCACTCGACGAGCATCCGGCATTTCTGGTGATTTTAAATTTTCTCGAGAAACTTGCAATGCATGGTACATTTCCATGATGTTAATAATGGTTCGGCAGGTCTCTTCTGACATCTCATCAAAATCGCGGTCTAATTCACGTAATTGTAATCCATAACCACGTTCAATAATTGTCTGATAGCGACGATAACGTTCAGCGTTATCAGGATCCATCATGGTCATCATTTTATATTGATTAGAGAGGATCAAGCGTTGTGCGTGTGTCATTTCCATCATTAATTCTCCAAAGAAATTATTGGAGAGAGCATGGCATTAATCAAAACACTTGAGTAGTGCTAACAACACGTTTTTTGATCTAAACAGGGGTAATTTTAATCCATTAAATAACCCATGAAGAAGGTAGAACAAATGTTCTACACATCATCAAGAAAAGAGCGATCAAGTTGCTTAAAAGCACGTTTAAGCAAATGCGCTAATGAGAGATAGGTTGGCGTCTTTTCTACTGGGGCTAATGCAATGCCCGCTTGCTCAAATTTTTCACGAATTTCATAAAACCAATTGAGTAACACAGCGGGTAATGGCGTTGCAGCGCGTTTTCCTAACCACCATAATCCTTGCATTGGCAAGCTACAGGCAAAAAGTGCAGTAGTGATCGCCGGCCCCAAATCGCCACCTAATGCAATTTGCCAGGTTAATGTAAAAATAGCGATAGGAGGCATATAACGTATGCCAAAACGCGTTGCTTTTATCATTCTATTTTCAGGAAAAACTGGGGCTAATTGCTTCTCAACCGGCCAGGTTTTTAGATACTCGTTCCCTAGGCGTAACTTTTTAAAGAAACCTGGGGGAGTCACTGTCGGTTCGTTCATAATGACCTCAATCAATTTTTTCTATAACTTTTAAAAAACATCTATAAAGAATAAAAATCTTTTAGTAGAATTAAGTATATTTTGTCTTTGTTGCCTTTACTCTGTATCCTGTGCTCATTCTAAAGGTTTGTGGCAATAAAGCGCTATATTTTGTTTGCCGGCGTGATTTTCAACCCTTTTCGCCGATTTTCGGGCAAAAATTTTGGGGTGAATAAAAATCGTCCAATTGATGATTGGCAACTATAATTAGCATCAAGTTTTTTACCCTAAGCATGATGCGTATCATTAATGTCATCATAGTAATGCGATAGGCTTTTATGAGTGACGTTTTATTAACCATCGTCTTTATAATATAAAAGACACTACGACAACAAGATAAATAGGTAATTCCATGTCAAGTAAGCTGGTGCTGGTACTGAACTGCGGTAGTTCTTCTCTTAAGTTTGCAATTATTAACCCAGAAAATGGTGAAGAATTCCTTTCAGGCTTGGCTGAGTGCTTCAACCTTCCTGAAGCCCGCCTGAAGTGGAAAATGGATGGTCAGAAACATGAAGCGGCTTTAGGCGCTGGTGCTGCCCACAGCGAAGCATTAAACTTTATTGTTAATACTATTCTGGCTGAAAAACCAGAACTTTCACAACAAATCGCAGCAATTGGTCATCGTATTGTTCACGGTGGCGAGAAATTTACTAAATCTGTCGTCATTACTGACGAAGTCATCAAAGGTATTGAGGCGGCTATTCCATTTGCCCCATTACATAACCCAGCTCACCTTATTGGTATTGAAGAAGCGCGTAAAGCCTTCCCTCATTTAATTAATAAAATGGTGGCAGTATTTGACACTGCATTCCACCAAACAATGCCAGAAGAAGCTTATCTGTATGCTCTGCCATACAGCTTATATAAAGATCACAGCATCCGCCGTTACGGTGCTCACGGAACTAGCCATTTCTTTGTTTCCCGTGAAGCAGCTAAAATGTTAAATAAACCTGTTGATGAACTGAACGTAATCACTTGCCATTTAGGTAATGGTGGTTCTGTTTCTGCTATTGTTAACGGTAAATGTGTTGATACTTCTATGGGTTTAACACCATTAGAAGGTTTAGTCATGGGTACTCGTAGTGGTGATATCGATCCTGCTATCGTGTTCCATTTACATGACACTTTAGGTATGAGCGTTGAAGATATTAATAAACTGCTCACTAAAGAATCTGGTTTATTAGGTTTAACGGAAGTTACTAGTGACTGCCGTTATGTTGAAGATAACTACGAAACAAAAGCTGATGCTAAACGTGCAATGGACGTTTACTGCCATCGCTTAGCAAAATATATCGGTTCTTATTGTGCACTGATGGAAGGTCGTTTAGATGCCATTATCTTCACTGGGGGTATCGGTGAAAATGCAGCAATGGTTCGTGAATTATCACTGAAAAAACTCGCTCTATTAGGTTTTGAAGTTGATCATCAGCGTAACTTAGATGCACGTTTCGGTAAATCAGGCACCATCACTACCGATAACAGCCGTCTTGCTGTTGTTATCCCAACTAACGAAGAGTTAGTTATCGCTCAGGATGCTAGCCGCCTGACCGCTTAAGTTTTTTGATGTACTGCCAGTGTTATGCTGGCAGTACTGTTTCACATAACGAGCAACCGATATTTAAAGAGGTTTCCGTGTCCCGTACAATTATGCTAGTCCCAACTGATACACGCGTAGGTTTAACCAGCGTCAGCTTGGGTGTAATCCGTTCTATGGAACAAAAAGGCGTTCGCCTTAGTGTATTCAAACCTATCGCACAGCCTCGTGTTAAAGGCGCATTAGATCAAACCACTGCGATTATCCGCTCTCACTCCACAATTCAATCCGCAGAACCTTTAAATATGGATTACGTTGAGTCATTACTCAGCTCCAATAAAAAAGATGTTCTGATGGAAGAAATTGTTGCTAGATATCACGAAAATACTGCTGATGCAGAAGTTGTACTGATAGAAGGCTTAGTGCCAATGCGTAAGCACCCTTTTGCACAATCTTTAAACTATGAGATTGCCAAAACATTAGGTGCTGAAATTATTTTCGTTACTGCATTAGGCAACAACACCGCTGAGCAGTTAAAAGAGCGCATTGAATTTGCTCGTGCTGAATTTGGTGGTGTAAAAAATCAAAATATCACAGGTGTGATTGTTAATAAATTAAATGCCCCTGTGGATGATCAAGGTCGTACTCGCCCTGATTTATCAGAAATTTTTGATGACTCAAGCAAAGCGATTATCTCTAATATCGATTTAAATACCATCGAAAAAAATAGCCCACTTCCTTTATTGGGTTGCATTCCATGGAACTTCGATTTAATCGCTACTCGTGCTACAGATATGGCAAAACACTTAAATGCGACTATCATCAATAAGGGTGATATTGAAACTCGTCGTATTAAGTCTGTGACTTTCTGTGCTCGTAGTATTCCACATATGTTAGAGCATTTCCGCCCAGGTTCATTGCTTGTCACTTCTGCCGATCGCCCAGATGTTTTAGTTTCAGCATGTCTTGCTGCAATGAATGGCGTTGAAATCGGTGCTATCTTACTCACAGGTGGTTACCAAATCGATGCACCAATTAAACAATTGTGTGAGCGTGCATTTGAAACTGGTCTACCTATCTTTATGGTTAATTCAAACACTTGGCAGACTTCATTAAATCTGCAAAGCTTTAGCTTAGAAGTGCCAGCAGATGACCATGAGCGTATCGAAAAAATTCAGAACTATGTTGCTCAACATATCAATAACCAATGGATTGATTCACTGACAGCAAACTCTGAACGTCCTAATCGTTTATCACCACCAGCATTCCGTTATCAATTAACGGAATTAGCTCGTAAGGCGAAAAAACGCATCGTATTACCTGAAGGTGATGAACCTCGTACCGTTAAAGCCGCGTCTATTTGTGCTGAACGTGGTATCGCAACCTGTGTACTGTTAGGTGATCCTGAAGAAATTCGTCGTGTTGCTGCAGCACAAGGTGTTGAATTAGGTACAGGTATTGAACTCGTCAATCCTAAAGAAGTACGTGAAATTTATGTACCTCGCTTAGTTGAACTGCGTAAAAACAAAGGTATGACAGAAGTTGTTGCTCGTGAACAGTTAGAAGATAACGTTGTTCTCGGTACCTTAATGTTAGAAAAAGGCGTCGTTGATGGTCTTGTTTCTGGCGCTGTTCATACAACCGCTAACACTATTCGCCCACCACTACAGTTAATTAAAACTGCACCCGGTAGCTCATTAGTGTCTTCTGTGTTCTTTATGCTATTACCAGAACAAGTCTATGTTTATGGTGACTGCGCAATTAACCCAGATCCAACCGCAGAACAACTGGCTGAAATCGCTATTCAATCTGCAGACTCAGCAAAAGCGTTTGGTATCGACCCACGCGTTGCGATGATCTCTTACTCTACAGGTAACTCAGGTGCTGGCAGTGACGTTGAAAAAGTGCGAGAAGCAACTCGTTTAGCACAAGAAAAACGTCCAGATCTGATTATTGATGGTCCTTTACAATATGATGCGGCTGTAATGGCTGACGTTGCTAAATCTAAAGCACCAAACTCACCTGTTGCGGGTAAAGCAACTGTGTTTATCTTCCCTGATCTAAACACCGGTAACACTACCTATAAAGCAGTACAACGTTCAGCAGACTTGGTTTCCATTGGACCAATGTTACAAGGTATGCGTAAACCTGTTAACGACCTTTCTCGTGGCGCGTTAGTCGATGATATCGTCTACACTGTTGCATTAACTGCAATTCAAGCAAGCCAACAAGAAAATGCCTAATTATTGAATTCACTTCAATAAATTATAAAAACGCCAGATTATCACTGGCGTTTTTTTATAATGGTTGATAAATCAAAGAACGCATTACAAACCCCACTTATAAAACAAAATAACCCATTGATTTAATAAATCTTTTTAGCTTTGTTTTGCCAAAATAAACAGAGACACACGGCTATTTTCTGTTAGTATACAGGCGGGTGCTTGGATCATTTTGGTTCAAGCATTTGCAAGGACCAAAAAGACGAAAGCCCCGAATTCTATTTACATAAAATTCGAGGCAGTCTCAAGCCATCAACAACTTGATTCTGTCTCCTTTAACAAGGAGTGTCAAGAGAAATGACTAAGCTTGCCCTTATTGGGCTGATTACTGTATGTATTACAGTTTTGTGTTTTACCCTACTGAGACATGAAAGATTATGCTCTTTTAATATCAGCAGTGGTAACACCCTAGTTCAAGCGAATTTATCTTGCGATAAATAGCTTTGTGGGGGAATTTTCCCCCACAATTTCTCACCCAATGTTGTTGCGCCTTGTGTTCACAAGCACCCTACTTTAAACAATCATATCACTTGCGTTCAATATATATCACGGACGTTTTTAAATAGATCATAAATCAAACAACGCATTATAAACCCCACTTATAAAACAAAATAACCTATTGATTTAATAAATCTTTTTAGCTTTATTTTGGCAAAATAAACAGAGACACACGGCTATTTTCTGTTAGTATACAGGCGGGTGCTTGGATCATTTTGGTTCAAGCATTTGCAAGGACCAAAAAGACGAAAGCCCCGAATTCTATTTACATAAAATTCGAGGCAGTCTCAAGTCCAGACAACTTGATTCTGTCTCCTTTAACAAGGAGTGTCAAGAGAAATGGCTAAGCTTGCCCTTATTGGGCTGATTACTGTATGTATTACAGTTTTGTGTTTTACCCTACTGAGACATGAAAGATTGTGCTCTTTTAATATCAGTAGTGGTAACACCCTAGTTCAAGCGAATTTATCTTGCGATAAATAGCTTTGTGGGGGAATTTTCCCCCACAATTTCTCGCCCAACGTTGTTGCGACTTGTGTTCACAAGCACCCTACTTTAAATAATCATATCACTTGCGTTCAATACTAATGCTAGTGTTTTATATTAAAATTTCTCATAAATGCATATTAATGCAATGGTTGTTAGAGACAAACAGGTGAGCTAATAAATTATTGTCTATTCTATTTATAAGATGGTAAGAAAGAATAGGACGATAGCATTATGAAAATATCACATTTCTATCGATGGATAGTATTCATCATACTCACAATATTGGCTCTTTACTTTACTGTACTCGGAGGGTATTTAGTTTCATTAGCAGGATCGCCTTTTTATCTCTTTACCGGTGTCATGCTTCTTATTATTGCAGCTTGCTTTCTAAGTCGAAGGAAAAGCACCCTATTACTCTTTAACTTTCTATTTTTAATAACGATTGTCTGGAGTATCTGGGAGTCAGGATTTGATTTTTGGGCACTCGCCCCTCGCTTAGATATTATTTTTATTCTAGGCTTACTCCTTATTCCTTTCACACTCAATAATAATGTTTACACTTGTCGTACCAATAAAATTGGCTTATTCACACTATTAGCCACAACACTTATCATTATATTAGGTAGTTCACTAACCGATCCTCATGCCATTAATGGTCAATTTACACAACAACAGCCCACCAACTCTATATCTCCTATCGGAGTAAATGATAATGACTGGCCCGCTTATGGCAGAACGCAAGCCGGAATACGCTATTCACCATTAACTCAAATCAACAGTGATAATGTTGATAAGTTAGTTGAGAAATGGACTTTTCATACCGGTGATGAAAAAAGAGCTAATGATGCCGTTGAGATAACCAACGAAGTTACGCCTATAAAAATTGAAGATAATCTCTTTCTATGTACACCTCACCAATATTTAATTAGCTTAGATCCCGCAACAGGTAAAGAGAAGTGGCGTTTTGATTCTAAATTGCAATATAACAAAAGCTTCCAGCATATGACTTGCCGAGGGGTTGCCTATTATAATCAAAATAATAGTGCCGAATTTGCCAAAAGCCTCGAAGTTCGCCAACCAAGCATATCAGATGAATGTCCTGAAAAAGTCTTTCTTCCAGTCAATGATGGCCGCCTAATCGCAGTTAATGCGCAAACGGGTAATGCATGCCGTGATTTTGGTCAGAATGGAGAAATCAATCTGTTAGCTTCTATGCCTTATGCTTATTTGGGTGGATATAACCCAACATCTCCCCCTATCGTCACCGGTAATACTATTATCATTGGTGGCTCTGTTACTGATAACTTATCAACTCAAGAGCCTTCTGGTGTGATCCGTGGCTATGATGTTAATAGCGGAAAATTAATATGGGTATTTGATACTGGCGCAGAAGATCCCAATGCGATGCCAGGTAAAGAGACTCAATTTGTTCATAACTCTCCTAATGCATGGGCGCCTTTAGCTTATGATGCACAAACGGATGTGGTCTATATTCCGACAGGAGTAGGTACACCCGATATTTGGGGAGGCGATCGTCATCCATTAAAAGAGCGTTACGCTAATTCAGTTTTAGCACTAAAAGGGTCGACAGGTGAGCTATTGTGGCATTTCCAAACCACCCATCATGATTTATGGGATATGGATGTTCCTTCGCAACCATCACTGGTTGATATCAAAACTGATAAAAATGAAACAATACCTGCCATTTATATCGTCACGAAAACAGGGAATGTGTTTGTTCTTGATAGAAGAGACGGTACACCTATTGTTCCCGTAACAGAAAAACCCGTTCCTACCAGTGTCAAATATGGTCCACAAACACAAGGTGAGCATTACTCACCCACTCAGCCTTTTTCAGCACTTAATTTAGCACCCAAAAATAAGTTGCAAAGTTCAGATATGTGGGGTGGCACAATGGCAGATCAGCTGTTATGTCGTATCGCTTTCCATCAGTTAAATTATGAGGGAATTTATACACCACCATCAGAAAACGGTACGCTTGTTTTTCCTGGTAACCTCGGTATTTTTGAATGGGGCGGTATTTCTGTTAATCAAGATAGACAAGTCGCGGTAATGAACTTTATTACCTTGCCTTTTATCTCAAAACTTTATTTAAAAGATCCTCAAAACAGTCAAGCAATTGACGCAGGCCACGGAGAGCAAGGTTTACAACCCATGACGGGAACACCTTATAGTGTTGATATTCATCCATTCTTATCACCACTAGGATTACCTTGTAAACAACCCCCTTGGGGATTTGTTGCTGGTGTTGATTTAACAAAAAATGAGCTTGTTTGGCAACAACGATTTGGCACCATTAGGGATAGTTTGCCTAATTTAGTGGAATTACCACCATTAAAAATTGGTGTTCCTGGGCTAGGAGGCGCTATCTCAACCGCAGGTAATGTGATGTTTGTTGCTGCTTCTCAGGATAATTATATTCGAGCATTTAATGTGACGAATGGCAAAATGTTATGGGAAGCACGATTACCCGCAGGTGGACAAGCAACGCCAATGACCTACTCTATTGGAGGCAAGCAATATGTGGTCATTATGGCCGGCGGACATGGTTCATTTGGTACTAAAATGGGCGATAGCTTAGTGGCTTATGGGTTACCTGATAATTTATAGCTTTAAGTTATCAATAATATCAGGCGATTGTTATTTTCAATCGCCTTTTTATTATTTGGTAACACTCACAACCTAGCTTAATCAACTAATACCCGTTGATTGGTTGCTCCCCATAAAATTGACATTTCGGTAAACAATGCACCACTGATATCTTCAATTTCTTCTGCGGTAATTTCGCTATTACCTTGTTTGCCAAAAAATACAACTTCATCACCTGGTTTGATATTGTTAAGATTGGTAATATCAACCATAACGGTATTCATTGATATTTTTCCTAAAACAGGTACGCGTTGCCCAGCAATTAATGCATGCCCCGCATTACTAAAAACGCGACGATAACCATCTGCATAACCTACAGGAATATTAGCTAGTACTGAGTCACGTTTTAATGTGTAAGTACGATCATAGCCAACCGTATTACCTTTAGGATAATAATTGATTGAAGCAATGTTGGATTTAAAGGTCATCACACGTTTATAGTCTGTACTCGCAATGGTATCACCATAAAAAATACCTCCCACACGTACCATATCCAGCCATGACTCAGGCACGGTAATTGTCGCAAAGGTATTTGCCATATGTAATGTGACATTGTTACGCTCTAATCCCATCACCTCTAACACTTGCTGAGATTGTTGCTTAAAACGAGCCAGATCTTCCCTTACTTTATTAGCATCTTCTTCGGGATAATGAGACATAATACCAACCACTTTTAGGTTAGCTAATTGAGAAATTTGTTTTGCTTTTTCAAGCCCAGATTTATTATCGACCTCTAAACCATTACGAGACATGCCACCTGAATTTAATGCTAAATGAATAGGAATGACTTTATTTTGTTGCTTGGCAATAGCATCTAATCTTTTTGCCATATCAAGATCACCAATTAACTCTTCTACGTTATAGTTGGTTGCCTGTGCCATTTCTTGTTCTGTCGCATTACGTACTCGCATTAAACGGCCTTTAAATCCTAAATCACGTACTTCTTTTAATTCTTGGTTATTTGTTACACCAATACATTGCACATTATTTTCTATCATAATTGGGGCAACTAACGATAAATCATGCCCATAAGCATCTCCTTTTAACACTGCACAAAGAGAGGATTGCTTACCTAATAATGATTGGACTTTTTTTACATTAAAGTCGAGTGCGCTTCGTGAAATTTCAATCCATGAATTATTGACAATAGCAGGCTGAGCTTGAGCCACTTGAGTTGCTGGTGGATTATAATTTACAGGCTGTTGGCAAGCAGTAATAACGAAAAGTGGTAATAACGCAAGATATCGAATAGCTAAAGACATCTTCTTTCTTCCTTAGTGATTATGATGTTAAACCTATTTTTATAATTAATTAGGCACAAAAATATACACTTTGTGAATATTCACTTAGGATAATAGCATTATTATTCATATAATAAATATAAAAATTCATCTCTGCATACATACCAAGTAAGAGAGAAGACTTGATGATAATTTATCCCCGTGTATACGGGGATGAACCGACAGATGCGCCACTATCGACAAAGACACACATGTGTTCCCCGTGCATACGGGGAACACTCTAATCATAATAGATTGAATCTATAAAGAAAATTTAAATACACTATTTCTACCAAAAAAATGCCCGACGGGTTAAAAAGTCGGGCATTTATTAAAATTCCACTAATAAGTAATATCAACGTCGGTAATATTAACGAACAATAATCCCTAATAGAATACCAATCACACCAAAGTCTGCATCACTAAATGTGGTATTGGCAATACCAATATCACCAAGTACGGGTAATAAAAATACGGGTAAGAAAGTAATCAATAAACCTTGAGCAAAAGCACCTAAAATAGCGCCACGGCGTCCCCCTGTGGCGTTACCAAATACGCCTGCAGTTGCCCCCACAAAGAAATGAGGTACCACCCCGGGTATAATCACAGTCCAATCTAAAGCATAAAGAATAAACATGCCAATGACACCCGCTGCAAAACTACTCAGAAAACCGACTAAAACGGCATTAGGTGCATAAGGAAATACCACGGGACAATCAAGCGCAGGTTTTGCATTGGGGACTAACTTATCAGAAATGCCTTTAAATGCAGGAACAATCTCTGCAATCACCATACGTACACCTTGTAGGATAATATAAACACCTGCCGCAAAGGTGATGGATTGCATTAAGGAGAACATAAACCAGTTTTTACCACCACTAACTTCACGAACAAAAGTGTCACCGGCAAATAAACACGTAATAATAAAAATTATGCCCATGGTGAAAGCGATCGCAACTGGCGTATCACGCAAAAAGAGTAAACTCTTAGGTACATTCATCTCTTCCGTTGAATGCGCTTTATTGCCAAATTTACTACCAATAAAACCAGATACAACATAGGAAATAGTAGAGAAATGGCCTAATGCGACATCATCAGAGCCGGTGATCTTTTTCATATAAGGATGTGCAATGGCTGGGAAAAATACCATTGATACCCCAACAACTAATGAACCTACTGCAACTAATACCGCCCCTTCTAAACCCGCTGTTGCCAAAATCACCGCGACCATCATCGACATAAATAAAGTGTGGTGACCCGTTAAGAAAATATATTTCCACGGTGTTAAGCGTGCAATTAATATATTGATTAACATGGCAAAGAACATAATCAGTGCCATCTCTTTACCAAAGCTTTTTTGTGCAATAGAGACAATGGCTTCGTTATTAGGTACAACACCTTGAATGCCAAATGCATGTTGGAAAATCGTTGAGAAATCACCAAGCGAGTTAATGACTAAACCTGCCCCTGCACCTAAAATAACAAAACCCATAATGGTTTTAACGGTGCCCTTAATACATTCTGTCGCAGGTTTTTTCTGAGCAATTAAACCAATCAATGCGATTAAACCCACCAATATAGCAGGCTCTGAAAGCACATCGCTCATTAGAAAGCGGAAAAAGTCCATACTAGGCTCCTTATAGCGCGCCTAATTCACGTAATGCGGTCGAAAGTTTCTCTTTCATCGCGACTTTATCAATCATATTATCTAAAGAAACAATTTTGCCATTGACCGCTTGAGCATTAAGTTGTTCCGCAATATCACGAGTTCCCACATAAATATCACTCGGTGTCCCTTTTGCCGAACCTAAATCGACATGATCAACATCAGCATTGACGGCCAGATCTTTTAAAATACTTTTGATGCTCATTTCCATCATTAAGCTACTGCCTAAACCATTTCCACATACAACGGTAATTTTCATCATATTCCCCTTGGTTATTTAAAATTGAATTAATAGTGATTAATAACAGCCAATACTTCTGCCTTACTTTTTGCTTGCAACAAAGTGTCTATATCATCTTGGTTATCAAAAAGTTCAGCTAATTTCACAATGGCATTAATATGGCTATCGTTATCTGTTGCGGCTAAAACAATTAAAAGTTTCACCGGATCATTTTCATCAGCACCAAATTCCACCCCTTTTTCGATGATAGTTAATGCTAAAGAGAGCTGATTAACCCCTTCTTCAGGACGTGCATGAGGCATAGCAATACCTGGCCCTAATACATAATAAGGGCCTATTTGCTCGTGTGATTTATAAATCGCATCAACATAACGAGGCTCAATACAACCTTTGTCAATTAATGGCTGACAGGCGATTTTAATTGCTTCACGCCAATCTTTGACTTGTGGGATCACTTGTACCACATCCGGTGTTAATAATGTTTTAAGCATATTTATAACCTCAGTAAGGTGCTTTTTTGATCTCTGTATTAAGGATAATAATCACTAATGGTAGCGCTATCTAGATAGATTATGTGTAATTGTGATAGCGCTATCATTTTGATGAAATGTTAATTGCGAACAAGTGCAACAATTGACACTGTATTGTTTCTGCAGAGTGAGAAAATTTCAGGTAGGATCTGCGAATTAAAAATAAAGCCGAATAAATCTGATCACGATGATAAAAACACGTAAACGCCGAAATACAGGTCGCGTCACTTTACAAGAAGTTGCTAAACATGCCGGAGTCGGTTCAATGACCGTATCTCGCGCATTGCGTACGCCTGAATTAGTGTCGGATAAATTAAGAGAAAAAGTTAACCAAGCAGTGGCAGAGTTGGGATATATCCCCAATGCCTCAGCAGGGGCCTTAGCTTCCGCTCAAAGCCATATTATTGCTGTACTACTGCCCTCTTTTACTGATAAAGCCAGTGCTGATTTTATGCAATCATTGCAGCAGATCCTCAGCCGTCATCATTATCAAATATTAGTGGGATGTTATGAATATCAGCTCCATAAAGCAACTGATGTGATTAATATGCTATTACAGAGTAACCCTGCCGCATTAGTTGCCTTTGGCTCCCAATTAAGTGATGTACAGTTCTTACATATCAGTAATGCCAATGTGCCTGTTGTCAGTGTCGCGAGTCAATCTAATGAGCAATCTGCAATAAGTATTGATTGCGGTTATGAAAAAGCGGCATTTGATTTAACCCATTATTTAATTCAGCAAGGTAAACGTTGTGTCGGCTATGTTGGTGCGCTACAAGGACAACGTTTACACCACCAGCAAATTACCGGCTGGTCGCGTGCTTTATTAAAAAATTATTTAAATGCTGAGCAAAGTGTTACTACGCCCGACCCCGCTTCTATGGCATATGGTCGACAAGCATTAACAGAGATTTTATTACGTCAGCCCGAACTAGATGCCGTTATTTGTAGCCATGAGAGTATTGCTTTGGGAATGATGTTTGAGTGCCAACGAAGATTAATTAAAATTCCCCAAGATCTCGCTATCGCCTGCTTAGAAGGCTCTGAAAATAGCGCCCAAATAGCACCTTCCCTGACATCTATACATTTTAATTACCATAAAATAGGTAAAGAGGCAGGTAAGCACCTAATTGCACTATTGCAACATTTACGTGATGAGGTTGATAACGCTATGTTTGAAAATACCGTTATCAACTATGCTTATCGTTTAGAACTCGGACAAAGTACCCCTTAGTCAGTGGTTTCTTTTGTGTCCAAGCGAGTACTATTATTTCGCGTTAACCATAGAGAGAGTGCTTTAAGTGAATCAGGGGTAAATTCATCACAACGTTCCGTGATTTCTAAGGGAGTAAGCCAGCATACTTCCTCAATTTCTTCTGGCTGTAATGCAAATGGCCCATGTGATACACAACTAAATAAGCTTCCCCAAACGCGGCAACTCTCATCGTCATAATAGAATTGTCCATGTTCGGCAAAAGGAACTCCGGCAATACCTAGCTCTTCTTCTGCTTCACGACGTGCACTTTCGAGTGCATTTTCACCTTGTTGTACTACACCACCCGCGGTTGCATCTAACCAACCTGGATAGAAATCTTTTGTTTCAGTACGGCGTTGTGCCAAAATTTTTCCCATGCCATCGTGCACGACAATATAAGTTGCTCGGTGACGTAGGTTTTCTGCTCGCATTTGTTGACGTGTTGCTTGTGCAACAACTTCATTTTTTTCATCAACAATATCAACCCACTCGACCACTGCCGTATTTTCTTGTTCCATCCTCAACAAACCTTTTTTAATCGATGCTAAACGATCGTAATTTTTATCCTGAATATACCAAAATCACCATATTTCACCACTATAATAATCATAGGTAATTTGCTTTATTCATCTTGCGATTTTTTGCTTTTTATGATGTTACTAGGCAGACTGTAAAATATACGCTATTGAATATCACCTTATTGCGGAGGTTTTTATGATCGATCTTTATTATGCAAACACCCCGAATGGCCAAAAAATTACGCTTTTCCTCGAAGAAGTCGCCATGCCTTATACTTTGCATCATGTTGATATTGGCAAAGGTGATCAATTTAAACCCGAATTTTTAGCTATATCACCCAATAATAAAATTCCTGCTATTGTCGATAATGCTCCCGCTGACGGTGGTGAGCCACTCTCTATTTTTGAATCAGGTGCTATTCTTATCTATTTAGCAGAAAAAAGTGGCAAATTACTTAGCCATGATCTGCGAGAAAAAATGACCCAACTGCAGTGGCTATTTTGGCAAGTGGGGGGATTTGGTCCTATGCTTGGACAAAATCATCACTTTACCCGTTACGCCCCTGAAAAAGTACCTTACGCAATTAATCGTTATACAAAAGAGACCGAGCGTTTATATCAGGTGTTAGAGAGCCGACTCGCTCAATCTCCTTATCTTGGTGGAAACGATTATAGCATTGCTGATATAGCCACCTATACTTGGGCTCGTTACCATGACACACACCATATTGATCTAGCAGATTATCCTGCGGTAGAAAAATGGCTAAATACAATAAGCCAACGTCCAGCAGCCAAAAAACTGTTTGGTTAGTGACTAATCTCACCTATCAGGATGATACAACCTTAATTAGGATAGAGTAATCAGGAGGATGGTGATGAATATACTTATCACAGGTGGAACCGGATTAATTGGCAGAGCACTTATCTGCCAACTCGCATTAGATAAACATAATATTACCGTACTTTCCCGTTCGCCACAGAAAGTCTACTCTCATTTCTGTAATGAAATGACGTGTTGGACTCATTTAGATGATAAAGAAAACTTAAACCAATTTGATGCAGTGATTAATCTTGCTGGAGAACCAATTGCAGACAAACGCTGGACACCGGAGCAAAAACAAACGTTAGTTAATAGTCGATGCAAATTAACCCAAAAGCTGGTGGATTTAATAAAAGCCAGCGACTCTCCCCCTAGTGTTTTAATTTCTGGCTCTGCGGTGGGTTTTTATGGTGATCAAGGTGAAAATAATGTCACTGAAGAGACGCCACCTAAGGATGAATTTACTCATCAACTCTGTGCCAAATGGGAAAATATTGCACTCGATGCACAAACGCCATTAACACGGGTGTGTTTGCTACGTACTGGTATTGTACTCTCTACAAAAGGAGGGGCATTACCTAAAATGAGCCCGCCTTTTAAATTAGGTTTAGGGGGAAAATTAGGTAATGGTAAGCAATATATGCCATGGATACATATTGATGATATGGTCAATGCCATCGTATTTTTACTTAATAATAACAATACCCAAGGCGCCTTTAATCTGACAGCCCCTCATCCAGTACAAAATAAAGCATTTACCACGACTTTAGCTCACGTACTGAAACGCCCTGCATTTATGACGGTTCCTGCCACAATATTAAAATTAATGATGGGAGAAAGTGCCACATTAGTTTTAGGTGGGCAACAAGCGTTTCCTAAGAAACTGCTCGATGCAGGATTCAGCTTTCGTTACCCACAACTGGAAGGCGCTTTAGAAGATATTATTCGCCATAAAAAATAGTCACTCGTCACACAGGGGATCAACGGGCAGGTTTATCCCCTTGCCAACGCTGAAAAAGATCATCCGGCAAGTCAATGTCAAATTGATCAAGCACTCGATTTACTGTCTGATTAACAATGTCATCGATCGTTTTAGGCTGAAAATAAAATGCAGGTACTGGTGGCATAATGATGGCACCAAGCTCAGCAGCTTGAGTCATTAAACGTAAGTGCCCTAAATGTAACGGTGTTTCGCGTACACATAGCACTAATTTACGTCCTTCTTTTAACACGACATCAGCGGCACGTGTCACTAACGTATCAGTATAGCTATGTACAATACCGGAGAGGCTTTTAATCGAACAAGGTAAAATAACCATACCATTGACCCGAAACGAGCCTGAAGAGATAGTCGCCCCTATATCTCGATCGTCATAAATAATATCAGCTAAAGCATGAATATCTTTGAGAGAATAATCCGTTTCTAATGAAATGGTACGACGCGCCGCTTGACTGATCACCAAGTGAGTTTCTACGGTTGGCACGGATTTAAGTATTTCTAATAAACGAATACCATAAATTGCGCCACTGGCACCTGTTAGCCCGACAATCAGCTTTTTCATTATAATCCTCAGAATATATATCTTTGTTAATCATTATGATGATTAACCCTCAAAAAACAAGCGCCGATGTAGTGTTACGCTAGCATCGACGCTTGATAAAGGTGGCTATTTTAACGGAAAATTAGCCTTCGTTATAGATTTCTAAGTTCTCAGCTTCATGTTGATCACGAATTTTATGTTCATCATCACGACGTAAATTTTCAAGGTAATCTAAATAGCCTTGATCAATATCTTTTGTGATATAGACACCATCAAATACAGAGCATTCGAATTGGTTGATATCTGGATTTTCTTCTTGAACAGCGGCAATTAAATCAGAGAGATCTTGAAAAATAAGTCCATCAGCACCAATCAGTTTACGTATTTCATCCACTTCACGCCCATGAGCAATTAATTCATTGGCATTAGGCATATCAATACCATAAACATTAGGGAAACGCACTTCTGGAGCGGCTGAGGCAAAATAAACTTTTTTAGCCCCCGCTTCTCTCGCTAACTCAACAATTTGCTCTGATGTTGTGCCACGTACGATAGAGTCATCGATAAGTAACACATTTTTATCGCGAAATTCTGCACGGTTGGCATTTAGTTTACGACGTACTGATTTACGACGCTCTTGCTGACCGGGCATAATAAAAGTACGTCCAACATAACGATTCTTCACAAAACCTTGTCGATAAGGTTTATTTAAGATGTGGGCAATTTCTAATGCAATATCACAAGAAGTTTCAGGAATAGGGATCACCACATCTATTTGTAAATCTTCCCACTCTTTAGCAATTTTAGCGCCGAGCTTTTGCCCCATACGTAGACGGGCGTTATATACGGAAATTTTATCAATAAAAGAGTCTGGGCGCGCAAAATAAACATACTCAAATAGACAAGGCACTAATTGCGGATTTTCAGCACATTGACGGGTAAACAGTTGTCCTTGCTCTGTGATATAAACAGCCTCACCGGGTGCTACATCACGCAAGAATTCAAATCCTAGTGTATCTAGAGCGACACTTTCAGACGCAACCATATACTCACTGCGTCCATCTTCTAAAGTACGTTTGCCTAACACTAAAGGACGAATGCCATAAGGATCACGAAAAGCTAATAAGCCGTGGCCGATGATCAAAGCAACGCAAGCATAAGCGCCACGTAATTTTTTATGCATAGCCGCAACAGCGGTAAAAATATTATCTGGCTCTAGCGGAAAATGATCGAAGCGATCTAATTCATACGCTAGCACATTGAGTAAAATTTCGGAGTCTGAGGTGGTATTGATATGTCGACGAGCAGTTTCAAATAATTGACGACGCAGCAAATGCGCATTGGTTAAATTACCATTATGTGCAAGTGTGATCCCAAAAGGTGAGTTAACATAAAAAGGTTGCGCTTCTGATGCACTCGAACTGCCCGCGGTTGGATAACGTACATGTCCTATTCCGATAGTTCCTTTTAAACGCAACATATGACGCGTTTCAAAGACATCTTTCACCAGCCCATTTGCTTTGCGTAGACGAAAACCGTTATTCTCATCAATTGTTGCAATGCCTGCTGCATCTTGACCTCGGTGTTGTAACACCGTTAACGCATCATAAATCGATTGGTTTACTGGATTAACTCCAGCGATACCGACAATACCGCACATGAAAAGATCCTCATCAGCCAGACGGAGAGGTTACATTTTCTCCGACACGAAACTTGACGCATTTTGTAGGTAGTCAAAGAACCACCTAATAATATGGTTGAATTGAGGAATAAGCTCAGAACGTTGCCAATCGGCACTGTCTGCCATAGGAGTAAAAGCACCCAAGACAAAAAGTAACGCTGATACAATCAGCACACCTCTTAAAGCCCCGAAACAGATCCCCAACACACGATCTGTACCTGATAACCCTGTGCGTTGAACAAGAGAGCTAATCACATAATTAATCACCGCACCGACAATTAGCGTTGCAATAAACAGTGTGACAATCGCAATCCCGTTACGAACCAGCTCATCTTCAAACCGAGTAAAATAGACGGCTAGATAAGGATAAAACTGACTTGCAACAAAAAAACCACAACCCCAGGTGATAAGTGATAATGCTTCACGAACAAAGCCACGGATCAGGCTAACTAATGCAGAAAAACCGATAATGGCAATAATGGCGTAATCTATCCAGACCATAAATCTCTATCCAATAATGATGCCCCGCATTAATACGGTAGCATTCTAACAGAAAACGAAAACGTTTGCGTAACCCTAATTTTCGATAATTTTAAAATAATTTACGGCGACATGAAAAATCATAATCGCCGCAATAAGTTAACACCTTGTTACTTCACTCATCTGATGTCTCATCAACATAGTTATGGTTTATAGGCTCTTACTTCACCTTGCAGGCCTGTTAGCTCTTTAAGGCGAGGTAACATCGCCTGTAACTCTGCTTTTGAGGCATTAGGCCCAATATAGATACGTGTCACTTTTCCTGAAACAGGGCGAGCAGGCACGGTATATACTGGATAACCGGAGAGATGCATTTTTGCAATAATTTCTTCAACCTTCGCCGCATTTTTCAAGGCACCTAACTGCACAACCCAAGCCTCACCTTTCGGCGCGGTTGTTTCTGATACCGCCGGTGGCGGAGTAGTTGGTGGCTCTACAGGCGGATTAACCACTTTAGGTGGCTCAACAACCGGGGTTGATGGTGCTACTTGAGGCTCCGATACTTCAGGAGTAGAAACTTGAGGCTGTTCAACCCCCGTTACCGCTTCAGAGATCATCGCCTCAGAAGCACCCTCTGATGGCGTTGACGGTGTCGTGGTTTGCTCAATCGGCGCTATTGATTCAATATCTTGCTCATCACCGGGTTTGGGGACTAAAGGAATAGAGGCAAATTGGTCTTCGTTATATTTCTTATCGCCGTCAAATAATGTAGGAAGAAAAATAACCCCTACCGCCACAAGAACAACGGCTCCGACTAAGCGATTTTGAAATTTACTTGCCACTCGCACTCTCCTTTTCCAATAGTTCCATTACATGAGCAACGGTATGGAATGATCCACATACAACCACAATATCATTTTTTTGCGCCTCAGATATTGCTTGTTGCCATGCTTGCTCGACACTATCAAATACTGCCGGATAGTCGAGGTGCTGAGCTAATACCTGGGCTGATGCGCCACGAAACTCATTCAATGGCGCAACATACCACTGATCGGCTTGAGGGGATAAACACGCTAATGTACCCGCAATATCTTTATCACCCAGCATACCAACAACAATGCGCACTTTGGTATCAGAATAACGCGGTAATTGCGCCAGTTTTTCGGCTAAATATCCAGCAGCATGCGGATTATGAGCAACATCAAAAATAACTAATGGATGCTGCGAAATTATCTGAAAACGTCCCGGCAACTGAGCTTTACTCATTCCCTCAACGATACTTTGATGGGTGATCCCTTGACTCACTTTATCATCGGTTTTCAATAAGCAGCGTATTACTGCCATTGCCGTACCTGCGTTGGCTAAGGGAATATTAGGGATGGGAAGTTTTTCAAACTGCTTATCTGCACTACGCCAATGCCAGTGATCACCATCAATAGAAAATGACCAATCAACACCACGACGAAATAATTTAGCCTGTTTCTGTTGCGCGACTTGTGCAATAGAAAGTGGCATATCTGGCTCGCCTACAACAGCATAGTGATTTTTACGGAAGATACCGGCTTTTTCATGACCAATATGCTCTCTATCAGCCCCTAGCCAATCGGTATGATCAAGGGCAATACTGGTGATAGCTGCAATATCGGCATCAACAATATTGGTCGCGTCTAAACGCCCCCCTAACCCAACTTCAAGAATAACCACATCAAGCTGAGCTTGTTGAAATAGTTTCAATGCCGCGAGTGTGCCGTATTCAAAAAAAGTCAGCGAAATATCGCCTCTGGTTTGCTCTATTTCAGCAAATACTTGACAAAAATCAGCTGGTGAAAGCTCTTTACCTTGAATGCGAACACGCTCGGTATAACGGACAAGATGAGGTGAACTATAAACCCCCACTTTCAATCCTGAAGCCATCAAAATTGACTCGAGCATATGGCAAGTGGTTCCTTTACCATTAGTACCCGATACAGTGATAACTTTAGGGGCAGGACGTAATACATTCAGTAATTGACCTACCTTGCCCACGCGCTCAAGTCCCATATCAATAGCACTTGAGTGTAAGTGTTCAAGATAAGAAAGCCACACCGACAAAGGCGATGTGGCTTGAGGAGCAGTTATGATATTAGACATCTTCTTTTTTATTCGTTTCGATGTTAATTTCTGGCTCATTGTCAGAAGATTCGATGTCATCAGCGATCATTTCTTCGCCTAGCAGTTCATCTTCGTCTTTCGCTAAATCATACTGAGTCAGCTTAGCCAGTAATTCAGCTAGCTCATCACGCATTTCAGGACGGCGAACTATCATATCTATCGCCCCTTTTTCTAGCAGGAATTCACTACGTTGGAAACCCGCGGGTAATTTCTCACGTACAGTTTGTTCAATAACACGTGGACCGGCAAAACCAATCAAGGCTTTCGGCTCAGCAACATTAATATCGCCTAACATTGCTAAACTTGCAGAAACGCCACCCATAGTAGGATCGGTCATCACTGAGATATAAGGTAAACCACGCTCTTGCATTTTAGCTAATGCGGCACTGGTTTTTGCCATTTGCATTAATGACATCAATGCTTCTTGCATACGTGCACCACCACTTGCAGAGAAGCAAATCAGTGGACAATTATCTTCTAATGCTTGTTCAACCGCACGAACAAAACGCGCACCCACAACAGACGCCATAGAGCCGCCCATAAATGCAAATTCAAAAGATGCAGCCACAACAGGCATTTCTTTTAACGTACCTTTCATCACCACTAGGGCATCTTTTTCATGGGTTTGTTTCTGAGCCGCAGCAATTCTGTCTTTATATTTTTTAGAGTCGCGGAATTTCAGAATATCTTTAGGCTCTAACTCACTGCCCAGCTCAGTCGTGCTTCCTGTATCAAGAAAAGTTTCTAAGCGACGGCGTGCTGAAATACGCATGTGATGATCACATTTGGGGCACACTTCTAAATTACGCTCTAATTCTGCGCGGTAAAGTACTTGCCCACAGCTATCACATTTTGTCCAAACCCCTTCTGGGATATTGGCTTTACGTGAACTCGTGATATTGCTTTTATTAAGAATTTTTTCAATCCAGCTCATTAACGGACCTTTTCGTCTGAATCTGACCTTCGCCAGTTTATACTCGTCATATTTTAAGTTGCAGCATGTTGACTGCGTTAATTGCACAAGTCACCTACTTTGTCGGTGTGCTTTTCGTGCTGCATTCACTTATCGCCTAGCTACAACCCTAATTATTTAGAGCAGATTATTGTGAACATGTTAACTCACAATATACTGGCTATGTGGTTAGCAAAGTTTATGATGATACCGCTTACTGAATTTCAGCGCATCTCTTTATTATTGCTATTCTACGGCAAAAGCTAATGATAACTGCTCAAACCTCTTGGTTATCACTCTCTTTTTTGGCCTTTGCACTCGCTCTACGATGGCGTATCACTTCGATAACACCAGGTAAAATAGAAATAACAATAATGGCAACAATTAGCAATTTTAAGTTCTTTTGAACAATATCTAAGTCACCAAAAAAGTATCCAGCATAAGTAAATAGCAGTACCCATGCAATGGCACCCGTAACATTATAAAAAGCAAAATGACGATATGACATTTTGCCCATTCCTGCAACGAATGGCGCGAAAGTTCGGACAATCGGCACAAATCTTGCCAAAATTATCGCTTTACCACCATGTTTTTCATAGAAAGCATGGGTTTTATCTAAGTATTCTCGTTTAAAGATACGTGAATTGGGATTACTAAAGAGTTTTTCACCAAAAATGCGCCCAATAGAATAGTTAACCGCATCACCTAAAATCGCAGCGAAAAGCAGTAAGAGAACCATTAGGTGAACATTAACATCATTGGTATCTAACGCAGATAAAGCCCCCGCAACAAACAGTAACGAATCGCCCGGTAAGAATGGCGTGACAACAAGCCCCGTTTCACAAAAAATAATTAAAAATAGAATGGCATATACCCATGTACCATATTGAGCGACTAACTCGGCTAAATGGACATCAATGTGTAAAATAAAATCAATTAGAAATTTTATTAAATCAGCAAATTGCGTTAATAATTCCATAAATCCTCAGAAAACGGGGTAATTTTATGTTTAAAGTATTTAAAATGGGTTATCTGCTAAAAATAGCGGCCCCATTGCAGGTTTAGGAAGTTCGAAACGTTCAGGGTAATCAACCGAAACAAGATATAAACCATTTGCTTTTGCAGTTGCTGCTGCTTTAGTCCTATCTTTTAAGGCTAATAATTCAGCCATCCAAGTAATAGCCTGATTACCACAGCCAATTTCCAATAAACTCCCCACAATATTTCTTACCATATGATGGACAAAAGCATTGGCTTTTATATCTACCACCACATAATCACCATAGCGTGAAACATTCACATGCATCACATTACGCCAAGGTGTTCTAGATTGGCATTGTACGGCTCTAAACGAGGTAAAATCATTCTCGCCCAATAAACATTGGGCAGCTTGATGCATTCGTTGTGCATCTAGAGGGTAATGGAAATGCGTTACCCCTGAGGATAAAATTGCAGGACGATAGCGATGATTAAAAATCACATAACGATAACGTCTTGCGGTTGCGCTAAATCGAGCATGAAAATCATTCGCTACCGTTTTTACCCAACGAACGGCAATATCTTGTGGTAAATGGGTATTAACCCCCATCGTCCATGCCGCATCTTTGCGATGAGCCGTTGTCTCAAAGTGCACAACCTGCCCGGTTGCATGAACTCCGGCATCAGTTCTGCCGGCACAAAAAACAGAGATAGGCTCATTTGCTACTTGAGATAACGCTTTTTCTAACCTTTCTTGGACACTACGAACCTCATTTTGACGTTGCCAGCCATAATAGTGGCTACCGTCATATTCAATGCCTAGCGCTATCTTTAATGGTGTACTTTCTGCCACAATCGCAGGCTCACTGATTGACTGCGCTATCACATCAGCACTCTCTTGGTCGTTCATCAGTAAAACTGCTCCTGCACTAATTTTTCAGCCACTTCTACAGCCATTAATGCTCCGCCAAAACGCACGTTATCTGCAACAGACCAAAATTGTAGCGCTTCAGGCACACCATAATCATTACGCAAGCAACCTAAGTTCAAGCTAACATTACCGGAGGCATCGGTGACTTGAGTTGGAAAATCATTTTCATCACTAATATTGAGGGAGTCATGTTCTTGTAATGTTTCCCGTGCTTCTTCACTTCCCATTGGACGTGATGTTTCCAACTGCACAGATTGTGCATGACCATAGAAAACAGGCGCTTGTAATGTGGTTACTGAGATAGGTAGTCCATCGTCTTGCAAGATTTTACGGATCTGATCAACCATTTGGCGCTCTTCTTGAATAGAACCTTCATTATCAACTAACAATGGTAAAATATTAAATGCCAGTTGTTTATTAAAGCGACCAAGCTCTGGAGGAACACCGTTCAGTAAACGCGCACTTTGCCCCGCTAATTCATCAACAGCTTGTTTACCAAAACGAGATACTGACATCAAATTTGTCACATTCAAGCGAGTTAAGCCTGCGGCTTCGGTTAATGGATAGATAGCGCGTAACAGTTGGCTTACCATGCTATCAGCAATAGCGATAATATTGCGGTTACGATACTCTGCCAGCATAGATGTATTCACCCCTGGTACAACTAAAGGTACATCCCACTCCATCGCAAATAAACCACTGCAATCAATAACAATACAACCTGAATCTGCTGCAAGTTGTGCGTATTGCGCACTAATCTCAACCGGCGCGGCAAAAAAAGCGAGTTGAATATCCGCCCATTCGATATTATGAATACCTTGTACTGCAACACTTTTACCCTTTACTCGGATAGTTTTGCCAATACTGTCTTCACTGGCGATCGCCGTTAATTCGCCAATAGGAAAATCACGCTCTTGCAGAAGCTCTAAAATAGCTTCACCCACAGCACCTGTTGCGCCCACAAGCGCAATATTCCAACCCTCTCCCATAAAATATCCTCCAATACAGTAAAATGTTTAAATAATGTCACGTCTTATTTATGTGTTGCATTAAACCCAATAGCATTGAGTAAGCTCGCCGTTGTCGGGTTATCACATACCACCTGTAATGAAGACCATTCACGACGGACAGGATAAAACTTACGTAGCTTATCAAACTCCCCTTTGATACCAGCAACTTTGCGCAATGGTGCATCATCACGACGTACATCATAGACAAGATGAATAAGCTGTTTGAGTAATGTTTGAGTTAATTCACCTTGTACAGAAATTGTGGAGATCAACGGTTTTGGTAACAGTGTTGATAATTCAACGTGTTGAGGTTGACCAATAAAATCACAATAAGCTTCATAAACCTGCGTTGTTCCTCTCGCCTTCCCTTCTAAGGTATAGCCGGCAATATGTGGTGTTGCGATATCAACTTTATTTAATAACTCAAGAGAAAGATCGGGTTCTGGCTCCCAAACATCTAGAACAACGCGTAATTTTTTACCTTGGTTTAAGGCTGATAATAATGCAGCATTATCAATAACCTCGCCACGGCTTGCATTAATTAAAATACGACCTTCAGGTAAAATATCGAGGTTGCTCTCATTAATTAAATGGTAGCTGTTATAACGACCCGATTTATTTAGCGGTGTATGGAAAGTCAGGATATCCGCCTGCTTTAATAGCGTTTCTAAAGAATGAAATTGTTCATCATCCCCTCTGTCAGCTCTAGGCGGATCACAAAGTAGCACATTCACACCTAATGCGCGTAAGCGTTTTGCCAGTCTCCCTCCAACATTGCCAACGCCAACAATGCCAACGGTTTTATCTGTTAATTGAAATCCTTCTTGCTCAGCAAACACCATCAACGCAGAGAAGACATATTCAACAACAGCGATCGCATTACAACCTGGCGCAGATGAAAACGCTATTTTTTGTTGCTCTAGCCATGCTGTATCAACATGATCAAAACCTGCCGTTGCGGTGCCGACAAATTTTACCGGTTTGCCCGCTAATAGTGATGCATTGACTTTAGTAATCGATCTCACCATCAATGCATCAGTATCATCAAGCTCTTCAATAGGTAAAGGGCGACCCGGTACAGCTTTTACTTCGCCTAATTGGCAAAAAAGCTGCTGCGCATAAGGCATGTTTTCATCAACCAGAATTTTCACGGTGTTATCTCACTGATTTGTTTTTTATGTGTGTAAACAAAGGATCAAAAATAAAATTAAGCGGTCTATTTTGCCACTTATTCCAAGTAAAGCCTATTATTGACGATAAAAACTGACGCTATTTTAAGTAAATATATGAAAAGAAACCTTAACCATTGGGTAAGCGACGAAATCTTTCTGGTGTTGTTCCAGCAAATTGCTGAAACATGGCAATAAATGAGGATGATGAGCTATATCCAACATCAAAGGCCACATCATTAACACTTTTTCCTTGCTCTAACAAAGAGATAGCATGTAAAAAACGTAATCGCTTACGCCATTCACTAAAAGACATGCCTAACTCTTGCTGACAACGACGTGATAAGGTTCTTTCTGAGGTATAACGTTTTTTTGCCCATAATTCTAATGAGGTATTATCAGCAGGATTTTGCTCTAATGCTGCCAAAACGGGTGCTAACAGCTTATCTTTTGAGGAAGGTAAATAGGTATGGTGAATAGGAGATACTTTTAGTTGGTCTATTAACACTTGAGATAAACGTAGATCTTCTTTTGTTTGCGGTTTACAAACGCCACGACGGAAGAAATCGGCAAAAATCGTCGAAAAAATAGGACTTAGTTGAATAAGACAGGGTTTATCCAATAAACCTTCACACCAACTGGGTGCAATATCTAGCACCTTAAAAGATAAGGTTTTTTTATTGTAACTTGCGTGCCCTACTTTTTCAGGGATCCATACACTAAATTCAGGTGGCGCTAAAAAACGCTGCCCGCCAGCTTCTAAATCCATTACTCCAGAGATCACATAAAGCAATTGACCAAACTCATGTTGATGATAACGAAATTCAGTTTCTGCAAGCAATTGCTCATCACGAAAACGGACCGTATCTGGATCAGAGAGTAACCACTGCATCTCTTTTTGTTGTTCAATTGTCATCTTAATGTTGCTCTTTTATCGTTTTGTCTTTATTGGCCTATCGGTTGTCTGCTTTTCATTATATATATCTAATCAGACAGGCTTACAATAGCCGTCTGGTTTAAAAATAGATGTGAGAATAATGAAAAGTGTAATCTTCCCGCTGTTAGCGGTACTTATTTGGTCAATTAATGCGGTTGTCAATAAAGCGGCAACATCTGTGATAGATCCAGCCGCTATCTCATTTTATCGCTGGTTCTTAGCATTTTTACTAATGACGCCGTTTCTGTTAGTCCCTGTTTGGCATCATCGTAAAACCGTAAAACAATATTGGTGGAAATTATTTATTCTCGGCGCATTAGGTATGGGGTTATATCAAAGTTTAGCTTACTATGCGGCTTATTATGTGACAGCAACCTTTATGGGAATATTGAATTCACTTATTCCATTATTAACCGTTATTATTAGTATTTTTGTACTGCGTGTCGTGCCTACTGTAGGGATTGCACTCGGAACTATTTTATCTATTAGTGGACTTGTCTGGTTAGTCAGCCACGGTGATCCTTCACAACTCCTTTCTCAAGGATTAGGACGTGGTGAATTAATGATGTTTATCGCATCAACTGCCTATGCATTTTACGGAGTACTTACCAAACGTTGGTCAATTCCTTTACCTAATTGGCAGTCTCTATATGTACAAATAGGTTTTGGTGTTTTATTACTAATACCTAATTTTCTTACCGCAGAAAGTATTGCATTAACAAAAGATAATGTTGGATTAGTTATTTTTGCAGGGGTTGGCGCCTCTATTTTAGCGCCTTATCTGTGGATCTTAGGTGTAATGAAATTAGGTGCAAATACAACCTCTATCTTTATGAATTTAATTCCTCTATTTACCGCAATGATCGCTGTAGCGGTGCTAGGTGAAGAGATGCACAGTTATCATTTTATTGGCGGAGGCGTTATTTTATTGGGAATATTCTTAGTACAAAAACTAAGAGCACCACTGAATTTCCGTCGTCAATCTGTCACAAAAAAAGCAGATTGTCAGCAGGAGATGTGAGTCAATGTCAGCTAGACTATAAATAAAAAAATACCGGCTAAGCAATTAGCCGGTCACTTTGCTCCCCTAGTTTTTATAAATAAAAACCAAGGCAAGAAAATCAAAGTATAAAATATAAAGTAATACAAGTATCCGTTGCAAACATTACCAACTTTTATATTAAATATCTCCTGCTTATTTAATATAAAATAATCCAGATCAATTTTTCCCCTCACCTTTTTAATGCTATCGATATTTTCATTAAGTTAACTATTTATAAAATAAAGGATTTAATCTATAAAATTAGTTTTTAATTAAATGATTGATTTAAAATCATAGTGAAAACAACTAATTTTAAACAATTAGATAGTTATTTTATCTATTGGAACTGTATGATAAAAAAATGACAATCAATAAGATTATGCTTTAATAATATTTACAGCATTTTTTTAACATAGTTTTCTATAAAACCAAAAGGATCTTTATTTATTTTGCAGAACAAATTTATTTATACAAAAAATAAAAAAGCAGTCACTTATTATAAGTAACTGCCTTTATCATTTATACAAGGAAAACTAAGTATAACTAACTATTTCTTATACTTACTCATCACAAGTGAAGCATTAGTGCCACCGAAACCAAAGCTATTTGACATCACTGTATCTAGTTTTTGCTCTGTTGGTTTGGTAATGATATTCATACCATCCGCTTTATCATCAAGCTCTTCAATATTAATACTTGGTGCGATAAAACCATGCTCTAACATCAGTAAACTGTAAATGGCTTCATGAACACCTGCAGCCCCTAATGAGTGACCTGTCATTGCCTTAGTTGCAGAAATAGCCGGTGTTTTAGTTCCAAAAACTTCAGCAATCGCTTCAAGCTCTTTTAAATCACCCACAGGCGTTGATGTGCCATGAGTATTGATATAATCGACATGATCAATACCTTGCATTGCCATTTGCATACAACGTACGGCACCTTCTCCCGATGGAGCAACCATGTCAGCACCATCAGATGTTGCACCATAGCCGACAATTTCAGCGTAGATATGCGCACCACGTGCTAATGCGTGCTCTAATTCTTCAACAACCACAATACCGCCACCACCAGCGATAACGAAACCATCACGGTTTTTATCATAGGTACGAGAAGCTTTGGTTGGTGTATCATTATATTTTGTTGAAAGTGCCCCCATAGCATCAAACTCACAGGTCATCTCCCAACTTAGCTCTTCACCACCACCGGCGAAAACCACATCTTGTTTACCTAATTGAATTAATTCAACCGCATGACCAATACAGTGTGCTGATGTTGAGCAAGCTGAACTAATTGAATAGTTAACGCCTTTAATTTTAAACGGTGTAGCTAAACAAGCTGATACACCAGACGCCATTGCACGAGTTACCATATAAGGACCTACACCGCGTAGACCTTTAGCTCTCATGCCGTCCGAACCTTGTACTTGGTTACGAGGAGAACCACCACCGGAGCCGACAACTAAACCAGAACGAATGTTAGAAACTTGATCTTCTGTTAGACCTGAATCTTCAATCGCTTGTTGCATAGATAAATAGGCATAAACCGATGCATCACTCATAAAACGGCGGATTTTACGGTCAATAAGACCTTCAGTATCAAGCTTAACATTACCCCAAATGTGGCTACGTAGCCCCATCTCTTTAAATTCTTCTGAGAAAGTTATCCCGGAACGGCCTTCTTTTAAAGAGTCCAGCACTTCTTGCTGGTTATTACCAATGCTCGAAACAATACCCAGACCCGTGATCACTGCGCGCTTCATTTATACCTCTTTACAATAATAGTTGTAGCTGCGGGATTTCTGAATAGCACTTTAGCGTACACTTGTACGCTGAACAAGTCCGATCAGGATCTTTTTTACAAAAATGCAGATAATATGAAAAATCTCTGCGTACTCAAAAGGTGGAAGATGCTTAAGAACAGCGTTAAGATAGCCCATTATTTTTGGTAAAATACAGGTAGTTCCGTGAATAACACTGCTATAAATACCGCCTCTTTAAGTTGGAATGAACTTGGTACTCCGATTTCAAAACAGTTTGATGATATCTATTTTTCCAACCAAGATGGTCTTGAAGAAACTCGACATGTATTCCTACATGGAAATCATTTTCCATCTCGTTTTGGTACACATGTACGCTCTGAGTGTGTTATAGCAGAAACCGGATTTGGCACAGGATTAAACTTTTTAACACTGTGGCAAGCCTTCGAGCAATTTCGTCATCACTCACCTGATGCGTCATTAAAGCGTTTACATTATGTCAGTTTTGAAAAATTTCCTCTGACTAAAGCTGATTTGCAAACAGCCCATAGCCATTGGCCAGAACTAGCACAATATTCAACAGCGCTTTGTGCACAGTGGCCTTTACCTATTGCCGGTTGTCATCGTCTTATTCTTGCTAATGGCACGATAACGCTTGATTTATGGTTCGGTGATATCAATACATTACTGCCACAAACTCGCCAAGCTTTACATAATAAAGTTGATGCGTGGTTTCTTGACGGCTTTGCACCAAGTAAAAACCCACAAATGTGGAGTGAAACATTATTTCAAGCAATGGCAGACTCGATGCGTGAAAATGGCACTTTTGCCACCTTTACCGCAGCTGGGGTAGTAAAACGAGGATTGCAACATGTTGGTTTTGAAATAAAGAAAATAAAAGGCTTTGGTCAAAAAAGAGAAATGTTAACAGGGGTATTTCCCCATCCTCCTGCCAATGCATTTGTTCCCTACTACGCCAGACCTTGTGCTACACAAAGAAAAGATATCGCCATTATCGGTGGGGGGATCGCCAGTGCATTAACTGCGCTCGCCTGCTTAAAAAGAGGCGCCAAAGTCACGCTCTATTGTGAAGATACACATCCTGCGGCAAATGCCTCAGGCAATCGGCAGGGTGTGTTATACCCATTACTTAATGGTAAATCTGATGAGTTAGAACACTTTTTCACTAGCGCTTTTTTATATGCCCGCCGTTATTATGATGAGTTAAACCATAATGGCGTCAACTTTTCACATCAATGGTCCGGTGTTGCCCAAGTCATTTATAATGAAAAAGTGCGCAAAAAAATAGCGCGAATAATCGAGCATTCCACACCTTTTTCTCAACTCGGTCATTATGTCCATCAAGATGAAATGAATTCACTTTGTGGATTAGCCATCAACCAAGATGGTCTTTTTTATCCTCAAGCAGGTTGGCTTTCTCCCACAGAGTTAACCACCAATGCATTAAAATACGCACAACAACAAGGTCTCAAGCTACTCTTTGAACATCAAGTCACTCAATTAACCTCACAACAACAGCATTGGCAGTTAGAGGTGACTCACCAAGCAACAACGTATAAAACACAACATGATTGCGTTATTTTAGCTAATGGGCACCGTATTACTGATTTTATACAAAGTGAAAAACTGCCTATCAGTGCAGTAAGGGGTCAAGTTAGCCATATTTCAACGACACCTGATATCGCACAATTAAAAGCGGTGCTCTGCTATGATGGCTATTTTACGCCGGTTGATCCTCAAGATAATCTGCATTGTGTTGGGGCAAGCTTTCGTCGTGATCGACTAGATTTAAATGTTTCATTTGAAGAGCAACAAAATAATCAATGGCACCTCACGCACTGTTTAGCACAATCACCTTGGGCACAGCAGGTAGATTTTAGTGATAACGATGCGCGTGTCGGGATCCGCTGTACAATAAGAGATCACCTTCCTTTATTAGGTGAAGTACCCGATTTTGAAAAATTAGTTGTCGCCTATACGCATTTAGATCGATTTAAGCGTAGAAAGCAAACACCTATTTTGGCACCGAGTTATCATCAGCTTTATATTATTAGTGCATTAGGTTCACGTGGTTTATGCTCTGCACCTTTATCTGCGGAGATCTTAGCAAGCCAAATCTTTGATGAGCCATTTCCTGTAGAAGATAGTGTGTTAAATGCCTTACATCCAAATCGTTTCTGGGTAAGACCATTACTACGCGGAAAAGCTATTGAATTAAAATCATAGGATCAGTCACTGAAATTACGGTTGATATTTAAGTAACTATTGTTTATTGGTTACTTAAATATCTTTATAGTATTTAAATTATAGTATTTAAATTTCACACTTCATCGCACAACGCATTTCTCTCGCAAATCCCCCATGCTCTACTTCATTATCTAAAATTTGTTGTAAAGAATAGGGTATTTGATGCTCAAGTAAGATATGGAAACCTAAACGCTGATAATAGGGAGCATTCCAAGGGACATCACGGAAAGTCGTTAACGTTACCGCATTAAATTGCTGTAATTTAGCTTCATTTTTTACTGTCTGGATCAGCAATTTACCAATCCCTTTATTTTGCCAATCTTTACTTACCGATAATTCATGAATAAATACACTTTCAGGTAATTGTTGCGTCATGATAAAACCAACGGGATGATTGTCATGATTAACAGCAACCCAGTGAGCATGTTGATGGATAAATTGAATATGCGCCTCAACACTTTGTACACCACTTTCGCTGATCCAACTTAATTCTTTTATGCTGCTAAATAACTCTCCTGCCGATTGTTCAATCTTCGGTAGTTGGTTGGCATCAGCCAATTGAGTTGGCCGAATAGTGATCTCGTGAGTGGCGATTTTATTTGATGCGTTGGTCATAAATAATCTCTGTTATAACTTGCTATTTGCTTATTAAGAGTATCAATTACCTATAAAAAAACCATCCATAAGGATGGCTTTTTATCCGTTCTACCAAAAATTTAATCTCTAGGTAAGATCCCATAAGATTGATATTGGCTCGCTTGGTGAATAAAAGAATTATAGTATTTATTATCTTCAACAGAGTTTTTTACTGCTCTTTCACTATCGGCTTTTGATAACTTATTTATTGCTTCATGTAATGGTGTTTTAAGCTGTTTATGGATATTAGGATCATTACTTTCTTTAATTTGATCAAGCAATGCAACCCAATTTTCTGCCTCTGCTTGAATATCAGGATCAGTAAATTGTGGTTGAGGTAAACTGTAGTCTAACGCTAGATTAACAGTATCGTTATACTCATCTTGAGGGGAAAGCGGTTTTAGATCTTGACCATAATCAGTCATAATATATTGGATTAATTCAGGTTTATCAAAACATTTGGTTTTGATATTCCCCATTTCGTTTTTATTATGGCTTTTAATTTCACTGGGGAAAGGTTCACCTAACGTATAAGTACATTTAAATACATTGCCATCAATCAAGGTAGCATTCGTGCTTTGTAATGGCATTTCTAACTGATAGCCATTAATAACCACTTTATATTCTGTTGGTTTAAAGCGATCTCCCTTACCTTGTACGGCATAGACTTCAGATAAACGGTAATACATAAAATTATCAGGATTTAAAATTCCACCATTGTTGTTTTCATACACCATAAAAGTGGATTTATTACCTGCACTATCTTGTAAACTATGTTCGCCCGGTGAGAGTGTTAAATAACCACTTTTACCCGGCTCAACCTGATATGTTTTATCATCAACAACAAAGCTCATGCTTTTTTCACTGGGATTACTGTAATAAAACTTATCTTTTTTATTATCTAAATCAAGTTGATCACAGGCAGATAAAACCAATACCGTGCTAGCAATAAGGCTTATTTTAAAGAAATTTTTCATCGTATTGTTATCCTTATCATAAATATTTTATGCAAATCATTTGCATCCCGAGAAACATTCCTAAAAAACATTTAAAAGTAATTTGGCAGAAATGGCAAGGAGTAACAAAAGATAGCACTATTATGCTTTAATCAATGAAAGAGACATCGACTTTGAAAAATCAAATAAAAACAATTGATAAATAGTAAGGAGAATTTTTGTATAAAATCCTTTCTTTTTCAAGCTCAACTGTCTTAAACAAGGTTTTCGATGTGGTTAATCGTTAGCAATCAAAGAAAAACAACCGATAGTATCGGTTGTTCTCAATATAGGTTATTTATACTAATTAATCGAGTTAACTAAATCATGCCACGTCGATAAAACCAATATTTGATCAGGAGGAGAAAGCTCTCCTGCTTTGATAGCTTTTTGAATGCTCTCTTCTACACGGGATTTTAATGCTGATAATTGCGTATTGTTTTCTTGCTCAAGCTCCGCAATCGCTAAAGTGATGTGGCCTTGTAAATATCCACCAGCAAATAATTCATCATCCGTAGCATGTTCAACACGGCTATCAATTTTATCTAATAAGTACGTTTCATACTCAGAAAGCATTATTTATCCTCAATATATAATGTTGCTATCAGATTTAAGTCACTCGATGTTTCAATAGCAACCTTATTACCTCAGGCTTTATTGGTTTACTAAAACCTGCGCAGTGGATAGACGAGGATAGTTTATCTCGTCATCCTTAATTAACGAGGGGATTTTCCTGATAAGGAAATTGCTCCGGCGTTAACTCAGGTGTATTGTAAAACAAATGTAACGCATTAATAAATAGCTGTGCACGTGGCGGGATATTTTTATCGCGCAAATAAGCTAATACTTGCTCTCTCACCTTGTTTCTAAACTGGTAACGGTCTGGCTCAAAATCCCCGTCTAAATTATCGCAACTCACGTTAAATGGATAATTGGCTGCTTGGCAGAATAACCAGTCAAGAGCTTGAGGCTTGATTTCAACTCGTTCAAACTGCTCTTGAGTCACTTGATCTCGCCCATCAGGACAATACCAATAACCATAATCAACCTGCTGACGACGCGCGTCCCCAGCAATACACCAATGCGATATTTCATGTAATGCACTCGCGTAAAATCCATGTGCGAAAATGATTTGGTGATAAGGTATCTCTTCACTCTTAGGCAAATAAATTGGCTCGTTATCACCTTTAACTAAACGTGTTTGGTAACTATCGCTAAAACATTGATTAAAAATATCAATTAACTGCTGATAATGATGTGCTGACATTTAAAAATTATCTTTCCTAATTAAAAAGTGCAGAAAACCAAAGTGCAATAGTATCACCATGATTGTCATGAATGAGTTTGATGCTCATCAAAAAGGAGATAATGACCAGCATTGGTCTAATTAATTTTTGTCCTTTGGTTAACACCAACCCTGCACCTAAGCGAGCACCAATAAACTGCCCGCATAACATAACTAAACCTATGGTCCAAATTACCTGTCCACCAAGAATAAAAAATAGCAAAGAGCCAAAATTAGAGGTGAAATTGAGTAATTTAGCATGTGCTGTCGCCTTTGAGAGATTATAACCAAGTAACATGACATAACCTAAAGCGAAAAAAGATCCCGTTCCAGGACCAAAAACACCATCATAAAAGCCAATACCACCGCCAATAATAACCCCGAAAGTATAATAGCCAAGACGTTGCTTACTATCCTTAGCTCCAATAGATGGTGTTAATAAAAAATAGAGACCGATTGCGATAGTAAGAACAGGTAGCGCTTGTTTTAGTAATTCAGGATTAATAAATTGTACTAACATCGCACCAGAAACAGCACCAATAAAAGTCATAAAAATGGCAAAGCGCTGTGCTTTTAAATCAATGACGCGACGACGAATAAAATAGAGTGTGGCTGAAAAAGAACCGCCCACTGATTGAAGCTTATTTGTTGCCAACGCTTGTACGGGTGATATTCCCGCAGAGAGCAAGGCAGGAATAGTGATCAAGCCACCACCGCCAGCAATAGAGTCAATAAAGCCTGCTAATACAGCAACAAAAAAGAGTAGAAGGTAGATGCCATCTGAAAATAGCCAATCCATTTATCTATCCGAATTATCAGAAATGAGGGGGCGTGTGTTACTGATTTATTTGACTATTTTAAATAAAAACAGTAACACTATCTGAGCATAGAATAATAAGGCGCTCACACCTTTAAAAACTCATAGCAAACTTACTACAGATTATTCGCTGTATTATTGATTTAAGCTAAGATCACCATTGCATTAATGGAGGAATAACATCACCACATTGACCCCGTTGACGTAACGCATGATCAAGTAACACAATAGCCATCATAGCTTCTGCAATAGGAACAGCTCGGATACCGACACACGGATCATGTCGCCCTTTAGTGATCATATCGACTTCTTCACCTTGTCGATTAAGCGTCTTGCCTGCAATAGTAATACTTGAAGTCGGCTTTAAAGCAATATGTGCAATAATAGGTTGACCACTACTAATGCCACCTAATACCCCTCCCGCGTGATTACTGCTAAAACCTTCTTTGGTAATTTCATCGCGGTTTTCAGTCCCTTTTAAGGTCACCACATCAAAACCATCTCCGATTTCAACGCCTTTTACTGCGTTGATGCTCATTAACGCATGAGCCAAATCGGCATCAAGTCTATCAAAAACGGGTTCGCCTAATCCTGCAGGTACACCTTCTGCAACCACGGTAACTTTGGCACCTATAGAATTACCCTCTTTTTTTAGCGCTCGCATATATTCATCAAGGGCATCTAGGCGAGAAGGATCTGGGCAAAAGAATGGGTTGGTTTCTACAATTGACCAATCAACTAACTCACAACTAATCGGCCCTAATTGAGATAAGTAACCTTTTACTTCAATACCAAATTTTTGTTTAAGGTATTTTTTGGCAATAGCACCCGCTGCGACACGCATGGCGGTTTCTCGAGCAGAAGAGCGTCCCCCGCCACGATAATCACGTAAACCATATTTCTGTTCATAGGTGTAGTCTGCATGCCCTGGGCGGAATACATCTTTAATTTCGCTATAATCTTGAGAGCGCTGATCCGTATTTTCTATTAATAATCCAATACTGGTTCCCGTTGTTACACCATTAAAAACACCCGATAAAATACGCACTTGATCAGGCTCTCTACGTTGTGTGGTATAACGTGAAGTTCCCGGTTTACGTCTATCTAAATCAACTTGTAGATCCGCTTGCGTTAAAGGTAGTCCGGGAGGAACACCATCCACAATGCAACCTAACGCTGTGCCATGAGACTCACCAAAAGTGGTTACTCTAAATAATTGCCCGATACTGTTTCCCGCCATCCCTCAATTCCTATCTTATGACTGACTGTGTGATGTTATTAATATGTTATTTGCAACCATAACAATCTACCGTTTCATCACATTGACATCAACGTTTATCGCTAGCAAAGCTATCTGAAAATTCGACAAGTTGCTCACGCGTTAACATAAAGACGCCAATGCCTCCCTTTTCAAACTCAAGCCAAGTAAAAGGAACTTCAGGAAATTGTTCGATAAGATGCACCATGCTATTACCGACTTCACAGACAAGAATGCCTTTTTCGCTTAAATAATCAGGCGCTTTTAGTAAAATTTGTCTGGTGATATCTAAGCCATCCACACCAGAAGCCAATGCGAGTTCGGGTTCGATATGGTATTCATCAGGCAAGTCCCCCATATCTTCAGCATCAACGTAAGGTGGATTCGTCACGATAATATCGTATGGTGTAGGAACAATTGCCTCAAAGAGATCAGATTGCATTGGATAAACACGATGAATTAAACCATGATTTTCAATATTAAACTCGGCAACTTCTAACGCATCAGCTGAAATATCGACTGCATCGACTTCTGCTTCTTGAAATTCATGGGCGCAAGCAATAGCAATACATCCACTGCCAGTACATAAATCAAGGATACGGGTTGGCTCTTGCCCAATCAGTCCAGCAAAATGGTTATTAATCAATTCACCAATGGGAGAACGAGGGATCAAGACACGTTCATCAACATAAAATTCATGTCCACAAAACCACGCTCGATGCGTTAAATAAGGCACAGGAATTTTTTGTTCAATACGAACCTCAATAAGTTGAATGATTTCCATTTTTTCAGAGGTTGTAAGTTTGGTTGATAAAAGAGCATCAGGAATATCTAAAGGAAGAGCCAGTGTAGGTAGAACAAGCTGTAACGCTTCATCCCATGCGTTATCCGTACCATGACCATAATAAATATCTGATGAATTAAACTGACTCATAGCCCAACGTAACATATCTAAGATCGTGCTTAAATCAGCTACGGCTTCTTCTTTTGCTGTGATATCCAAAACTGTTGTCCTCTGACGGATCTGACGAAATAGAAAGTCTGTAGTTTGCCATGAAGATCGTGATAAATCAGCGTTAGATAATAAAAAAAGGCAATATTATTAAATTCATCTCGTTTTATCTTTATAACGAAACAAATTCAATATTAGCCAGATAAACCAAAACAATCACACAATAACCATACAATCAACTAACAACAAACAAAAAACCAGAACAAATAATTATATTTATCACTTTAACTAGTAATTATAAGAAATCGATCCATACTTATTTACATGTGATTTATTATTGAACTGAACAGTCAGTAATATCAATAACATCTTGTTCTGCAATTGGTTGTTCTGTTTACGATGTTGTTCTCTCAATAATACTTTTTCGATTTATTAGGAGATGAAAATGAGCAGTAAAAAACTAACCCCTGCTGAAGTTAATGATGCACATAAACTCCAAACCCGTCCTCTATCTACCCCTACAGATTTAGCACCTAAAGCAACAAAAGAAGTTAGTGCAGCGATGAATGCTATTCTTGCGGATGTGTTTGCTTTATATCTAAAAACAAAGAACTTCCACTGGCATGTGAGCGGTCCTCATTTTCGTGACTATCATCTAATGTTAGATGAACAAGGTGATCAGCTCTTTGCCATGACAGATCCTATTGCCGAGCGTGTACGTAAAATTGGTGGCATGACATTACGCTCTATAGGCCAGATCTCAAAAATGCAACGTATTAAAGATAATGATGCTGAATTTGTTGAACCTTTAGATATGTTAGCTGAGCTATGTCAAGATAATCAATTACTTGCAGCAGAACTGAGAAAAGCACATGTTGTCTGTGATGAAAATAACGATATTTCTACCGCAAGCTTAATTGAAAATTGGATCGATGAAACAGAGCGTCGTACTTGGTTCTTATTTGAAGCTTGTCGACGTGCAGAAACATCAGGGCACTAATTAATCTATTTGCTAGCTATGTGACTATTTTGGCAGGGATCCCCCCTGCCTTTTTTGTTTCATCTATTTAACAATAGTTTTTTATCTCCCCTTATATTTAAGGTACTATTATTTATAGATATAGATGATAGCAATGATGAAGAACGCTAAAAATGAACAAAAAATTCATATTACCTCCTTCAGAAATAGAATTATTTCAGGAGATGATAAAAGGCACCAAAAAGCTCCCACAAGATAAAATACGCCACCAAACACCGCGAAAAAAAGTGACTCATTATCCAACAGAGCGATTACAGCAAGAGCAAATAGATGCTTCTTACTATTTCTCCGATGAGTTTCAACCTAACTTGGCAACAGAAGGCCCGATGCGTTATTTAAGAGAAGGGGCAAATGCGTACGAGCTAAAAAAATTGCGTCGTGGTGATTATGTACCAGAGTTTTTTTTAGATTTACATGGATTAACACAATTAATCGCCAAACAAGAAATTGGTGCCTTAATCGCGGCCTGTAGAAGAGAGCATGTGTATTGTGCCTGTATTATGCATGGGCATGGTAAACATATTTTAAAACAGCAAACCCCTCTTTGGTTAGCTCAACACCCTGATATTATTGCTTTTCATCAAGCACCAAAAGAGTGGGGAGGTGATGCTGCACTATTACTGTTAGTCGAAAATGATGATATTGCGCGTCGTTAACATCACCGAATAAATCAGAACAATATAAATAACATATAGACTTTATTCGGTAATTTGTTTTAAGTTTGCTGGGGAGACTTGCCACAGCAATTTCCCCGAGCCTGTTGATAAATCAAAATCAACACAAGCAATCGTTGAGGTAGAAAACATCGGTGCACTCACTGTTGGACAAAGCTCTGCCACGACATACCCCACTAAAGGTAGATGTGATATAACTAGAATATTGTGATATCCCACTTCCCCTAATGCCCTTAAATAATGAGCAATATGATCAGGATTGCCCCCAGGAATAAGCCCTTCATCGGTTTCTATCTTAGCGGGTAATACTAAGCCTTGTTGCACAACATTCAGTGTTTGTTGTGCCCGCAAATAAGGACTAACTAAAACATAATCAATACTTTGATCTTGCTGTGTCATCCAATTCGCCATGGTTAATGATTCATATTCACCACGCTCTGTTAAAGATCGTAGTGCATCACTGGGCGCATCAAAAGTAGCCTCACCGTGGCGCATAATAAAAATTTGCATAATCAATATAAACCTATTTTGTTGTTATCATTTCTAAGGGTATCAATACATAAAGCAAGTAAGAATAACAAATATCTAGTCTTAACCAAAAGCCCCAAACAAATAATACGCTATTTTAGCCAGTAAATTTGCTCTATTTGGTATATTTTAACACCAAAAAATTATATTTAATCTCTTATTAAAACAAACTGTCTTTAGAATATACCATTGGCATTTATTATCCCCCAAAAACACTTTTCACTCAGCTATCATTAACATTTATGAGCCGATTTTTCATTAATAATAAAACCTTGTTTAATCAGCGCTTAATTTAGCGAAAAATGCCGTAAACCCTCGCCCAATGTGTGAACTGCACCTCAACTATACAGATACAAAAAAAGGCGCATAAGCGCCTTAATCATCATTTCTACTCATTACATTATAGAATAGATAGTTAGCTATAGAATCGTTCATTTAACTTGGCCATTGCCGCTAATCGCTCACATGGCTGGAACTTTTCACCGTATTTTTCAGTTAATTGATTAAGCTTATCGACTATTTTTGTTGTTCCCATACTATCTATATACCGGAATGGTCCACCAAAGAAGGGAGGAAAACCAATACCGAAAACAGCACCAATATCACCATCCCTAGGTTGTTGAATAATGTTTTCATCTAAACAACGAACTGCTTCATTAAGCATAAGCAATAAACAACGTTCGGTTATTTCTGAAGCCGATAACTGATTTTTAGGTTTAACCTGTAATAAGCGATAAATCATCGGATCTGCACGCTTTTTATTTTTTCCTAAAGAGAAAGGTAAGGCATGCTGATTATAGAGATAAAAACCACGACCGTTTTTACGCCCTTTTCTGTCATCCGCAATAACCGCATCCACCGCAGAAGGAGATGCAAAACGCTCACCAAACTCATTGACTAAAATAGGCGTTATTTTAGTACCAATATCAATTCCCACTTCATCTAAAAGTTGAATGGGGCCGACTGGAAAGCCAAATTGAACTAATGCTTTGTCAATATTCTCTATCGTTTCCCCTTCAACCAAACAGGTTAAGGCTTCACTAATATAAGGGGCGAGAATTCGATTGACATAAAAACCGGGTTTATCTCCTACCACAATGGCAACTTTGCCTTGTTTTTTAGCAAAAGCAACGGTTGTGGCGATTGTCTTAGCATCCGTTTTTTCATGAGGGATCACTTCAACTAAGGGCATTTTTTCAACGGGACTAAAATAGTGCAGCCCAATTATTTTTTCTGGATATTGTGCTTTTTCAGCAATTTTATGGATAGGAAGAGAAGAAGTATTTGAAGCAAAGATGATCTTACCTTCACCTAAGGCTTCAATATCAGCCACCATTTTTTGCTTTAAAGCCAAATCTTCAAAAACAGCTTCGACAATAAGGTCAGTTTGATGGAAACCGCTATAATCCAATGTCCCTGATAATAACCCCATTTGTCTTTGGCGTTCACGAGCAGAGAGCCGTTTTTTCTTGACCTTAGTTGATAACGCTTTCCAACTATAGTTAAGTGCCTGCGCAATACCTTTATCACTAATATCTTTAATTCTAACGGGTAAATTACCTTTTGTTGCTGTCACAAAAGCAATACCGCCCCCCATTAACCCCCCACCTAAAATACCTATATGGTGTAAGTTATCTGGCTTTGCAGATGATCCTGTTTCATTTTTCAATACTGTTGAGGCAAAAAAGAGATGCCGTAATGCAGATGAAACCGGGGTCATGGCTAATTCACCAAACGCATTAGCTTCTTCTTTAAAACCTGTTTGAATATCTTTCTCTAAGCCTCGTTCAATAACATGAAGAATACGCTCTGCCGCTGGGTAATGACCTTTGGTTTTAGCTAAAGTGCGCTTTTTAGCTTGATCAAAGAGGATATTCCTTCCTAATGTGGTATTTGCCCAAAAACGCTCCATAATAGTCTGTTTTTTAGCAGCTTTTTTAGCTGTTAAAATCCATTGGGCTGCAACATCTAATAAAATAGCTTGTGGCACAACGTCATCGACTAAGCCAAGCTTGAAAGCCCGTTTGGCATTAATTTGTCGCCCAGTTAAGATCATATCTAAGGCGGTCGTAACCCCTATTAAACGTGGTAATCTTTGGGTTCCCCCCGAACCTGGTAGTAATCCTAATTGAACTTCCGGAAGGCCTAAACGTGTTTTACTGTTATCGGAGCAAATTCGCCCATGGCAGGCTAATGCTAGTTCTAATCCTCCACCTAAACAGGCGCCATTGATGGCTGCGACGACAGGCAAAGGATAATTTTCTAATTGAGTAAAAAGATCTTGTCCTGCTTTTGCTAATGCGGTGGCCTCTTCTTTGGTTTTGCAATCTGCAATCATTGATATATCAGCACCAGCAATAAAATTATCAGGTTTACCTGAGGTGATAATTAATCCTTTTACACCTGAATGTTGCTGAGCCTGTTTTAATACATTTTGAAACTGTTCAACAAAAGCAGCTTTCAGTGTATTGACCTTTTCATCTACAACATTAATGGTGATAATTCCGACCTTATCGGGACGTACTGAAAACTGGAATACCGGTGATTTCTCAGATGAGGTTTGTATCCTTTGTTGAGTCGCCATTATTCCACCTCCAAAATCATCGCTGCACCCAATCCGCCCGCAGCACAAGCTGTTGTTAAACCAAAGCCACCACCTCGGCGTTTCAGTTCATGTAATGTTTGAGTCACCATTCTCGCCCCTGTTGCAGCAAAGGGGTGTCCATAAGCAATAGAGCCACCAAGAACATTGAATTTATCCATATCAACTTCGCCTATTGCTTTTGACAGTCCGAGTTGCTCTTGAGCAAATTTATCACTTGCAAATAAGGTTAAGTTACTCAACGTTTGAGCAGCGAAAGCTTCATGCATATCTATTAGTGTTAAATCACTCAAAGTAAGACCGGCTCTTGATAGTGCTAACGGAGTCGCATAAGAAGGCCCCAGCAACATATCTTTCCAGACATCAATGGCGGTAAAAGCATAACTACGTAGATAACCTAAAGGTTGATAGCCTAAACTTTTGGCAACAGACTCTTTCATCATTAGCACAGCAGCAGCACCATCCGTAAGAGGCGTACTATTAGCCGCTGTCACACTACCGTGGCGCCTATCAAAGGCGGGCTTCAATTTTGCGTAAGAATCAAGTACAGAATTTTTTCGGATATTATTATCTTGATGAAAACCTGATTTATAGGGTGGGAAAAATGCCGTCATAACTTCGTCATTTAATTTTCCCATTTCCCACGCTTTGGCCGCTAATTGATGAGAGCGATGCGCTAATTCATCTTGCGCAACTCTTGAAATATGATGAGTCTTAGCCATCTGCTCAGCAGTATCCCCCATACGTAAACCTGTGGAATACTCAGCCACTGCGGGTGCAACGGGTAGCAGATCACCAAAGCGTAGTTGACTTAAATAACTAAGCCGTTGCCCTAATGTTTTCGCTTTACTTAAACTGAGTAAGACATCGGCTAATTTTTTACTCACGCCAATCGGTAATACAGAAGATGAATCTGCGCCACCAGCAATACCCACTGAAACATGACCTGCCAACATACTTTCAGCCACATTAGCAATAGCCTGAAAACTCGTTGCACAAGCACGGGTTACACTATAAGCATCTGTTTTTACACTTAGCCCTGCGCCAAGTACAATTTCGCGGGCAATATTCGGTGCGGCAGGCATTTGTACTACTTGACCAAACACCAGTTGATCAATAATTTCAGGAGGAATTTCATTACGGATCACTAATTCTTGTACAACCGAGCGCCCCAGCTCAACCGCAGGGATCCCCCGATAAGCGGTTGCTTGTTTAGCAAATGGGAGACGCAATCCACTGACAATCGCAACACGATCTTTTATGGTACTGCTCGCTGATGACTTCATAACGACTCCTGACAAAATGAATTCCTAACACCAAAGAGGTCTGACCTGATTAATAGAGTTAACAAAATTTTCACTTATCAGAAACATCATTTTATAAGAAGTGGGAGTTAGCGCTCATTATTTCATTCAATTAGCTGTAACTCGAAGAAAACAATAAAAGGAAGGAATAAATAATGATAAAAAATAAAAAAGGCTACTGAATTTCAATAGCCTTGAAGAAGTTTAATTTCAAAGGATTAACGTAATCCTAATTGGAAGATCAGATTTTCTGCTTCACAAGAGAAAGTAAAATCAGCGGTTAATTGAACGCCACCTTCGACATCAGCAAATTGATGTTTAATTTGGCAAGGTTCAGATGCAGTGGCATTAGCTTTAGCTGTTAGCTCATTTAACATCGCTTCAGCTTGAGCCTTATCGGCAAAAACGTGCTGATAAGATGCGGTACAATTTTTGTTGTCGATAATAGTACCAACATCAACACAACAACAAGCAGCTGTTTCTTCTGCATTACAACGATTAATTGCGTCTGCCATTTTAGTCTCCCAACAAAAGAAGTGTTAATTATCTATCATAATAGCAAAAAAATAAAATAACCTGCGTTAGCTCAAATTAACCTACAATTTTACAAAAAAAATTGATTTTACTGTTTGTTTAATAAACAAAACCATCTTTATTGGCATTTAATGTAAAATTAATGTTAACTAAATCCCAAATTTTAAATCAAATTGGAAATATATATAAAACAAACTTGCAACATCACCACTATTCATCTTTATACTTAAGCAACTGGTCTGATTTGTCATAGCGACAACCGCACCTAAAATCCAGCGCTTCTAATCAGAAGTTACTTATTTAAAAAAATTATGAGGGTTTAGGTCATGAACCGTAAAAACCTGTTTACTCGCACAGCTCTCGCTGCCATTGTAGGAACACTTTCCTCTTATGCAAGCGCTGCCGGTTTTCAGTTAAATGAATATTCAACTTCAGCACTAGGTCGTGCTTTTTCAGGAGAAGGCGTTATTGCAGATGATGCGAGTGTAGGTAGTCGAAACCCTGCCGCATTGACCATGTTTGATCGTCCTGAGTTTTCCGTCGGTGCTATCCATATTAATCCCAGTGTTGATATTAAAGGTAAATCCCCACTCTCTGGCGCCAGCACTAATGCCGGCGATATCGCCCCAAGTGCTTTAGTCCCCAATATTCACTTTGTTGCGCCTATCAACGATAAATGGGCAATTGGTGCATCAGGTACCACTAACTTTGGTTTAGCTACCGACTTTAAAAAAGATTACCCAGCAGGTTTAATTGGCGGAAAAACTGATTTAAAAACCATGAACTTAAATTTAAGTGCAGGTTATCGAGTTAATAAACAATTTAGTGTCGGTTTAGGCTTAAATGCGCTCTATGCTGATGCTGAAATTACCCGCCATGTAGGTGAAGCCGGTAAGCTATTGGGTGGTACCTTATCTCAACATCCAGATCCTAACTATCAGGGATTAGGCCGTTATTTATCAAGCTTATCGCCAAGTGATCGCTTTGCACAATTAAAAGGGGATGCTTGGGGCTTTGGCTGGAACGCCGGTTTATTATATGAGTTTGATGAAGATAACCGTATTAGCTTCACTTATCGCTCTAAAGTAAAAGTGAAATTTAAAGATGGTGATTATCAAAGTGATATCCGCTCATTACCCGCACTAGAAGGTATGGGAGTGATTGGTACTAATGGAGACACCATCAAAGGTAAATTAGACCTTAACCTACCGGAGATTTGGGAATTTGCCGCTTACCACCGTGTCGCCCCTAAATGGGCTGTCCATTATAATTTAGCTTATACCAGTTGGAGTGAGTTTAAAGAGTTAAGAGCAACACGTAAAAGTGATGGTCAACAACTCTTCAACAAAGAAGAAGGCTTCCGTGATGCATGGCGTATTGCATTAGGAACCACTTATTACCATGATGATAATTGGACATTCCGCACCGGTATTGCCTTTGATGATAGTCCTGTTCCTGCGGATAAACGCTCTATCTCGATCCCTGACCAAGATCGCTTCTGGTTAAGTGCAGGGGCAACCTACGCATTTAATAAAGATATGTCTGTGGATGTTGGTTTAGCCTATATGCACGGTAAGAAAGTGACGATTAAAGAGAAGCTATCTGAAAGCTTACCATTGCCGGCTTATGAATTTGAATCATCAGGTAAAGCATGGTTATACGGTATGAACTTTAACTATCGCTTCTAAGCTGATTTGCTACTTTAAATACAAAAAATGGTCTTAAAAAAGACCATTTTTTATTTAAACAACCAGATAAACAGATTAATCGATAGAATCTAAATCATCTTCAATCGCTTTTGCGTTTGGATTTTCACCTGTTTTCCCGCCATTAGCATCGAAATCATTTTTTTGGAAATAGGCTTCACGCATCATTAAATATGGATCAGATGAGTTTTGTAAAATTGCATCTGAATCTAATAATTGAGCTCGCGTTTCAATACCTTCAAGGGCCCATTTACCCGCAGACATCCAGAAAGTGAGGTAACTCAGTACTGGATAGGTGGCATCAGCCCAATCGCCCCCCTCTTCTCGCACTGTAAAGCTGCCATAGCCCGGTAATACCACATAAGGGCCATATCCCACACCATAATGCCCTAACGTACTACCAAACCTTACAGGAACTTCTTTTTCCATTGATTCTCTAGACATTCCTGCAACATCGATTAAACCACCAATACCAAATACGGTATTGATCCAAAAACGTCCGAAATGCTTAGCCCCTTTTTCAAAATCTCCACGTAAGATGCTATTTAGCATACTTGCTGGCTCTTCAAGGTTACCTAAGAAATTCGATAGTCCATTACGTGCTGGTGGTGGAACATAATCACGCCATACTACGGCTACAGGTCGTAATACGTAAGGATCTAAAACATAATAGTTAAAATTAAACATCTGGCGGTTAAACCCTTCCAAGGGATCAGAACGACTGTCACCATTGTTAGGTGTGCTTGCACATCCTGAAAGTAAAGCTACTAAAAGAGCAACACCGCACAGGCGATACTTCATAATGTTCTCCGCTAACTGTCCTATGATAATCAGAGCATAGGTCACTATTCATCATCTTTACATATAATACTGTCAATAGGCGATAAGTGATACTGTTATTCGTTTTTAATCTTATAAGAACATTCGGGATTTATTTTTACCCAATAGAGCTAACTATGCCCCATTGACAAAAATATTTTAGATTGTTTTTTATGCACAATACCTATAGTTACATAGTTCAAAAAGAAGTAATTCGCAATAATCAAGCTAAGAATTTTCTTACCTTAAAGTATCTATCTATATAAAAAATACGCTATTTTATTTGTTATTTTTATCCATTTTATATCAAGAAATAAAAAAACATAAAGATACATATACAAATTTCCCTATCCAAATAAAACATAAAAATAATTTATCAATAATTTTTAATTATAATAAGCAAAATTAGAATAGATTAAAGATAGTCATAAATAGATAAAATAAAGATATCATGATTAGGCTATCAATAGCTAAATTATCATTTTCGATATTAGGATATAATGAAGAAAAATTTCTCTATTTTTCCTTGCTGACCCATTATATCATCAAGTTTTACCAGATACCTTCAGCTAAGTTACAAATTAATCGAGATATCAAGCCACCAACATGCACTATCAATTATTCCTGAAAATGCTAAGTATGCATTAGGCTCTCAACGTAGCGATATTAAAACATCCTGTAATGTAGATACTTTTTTAACATTTACAGTTTCAGATTTGTTTGTAGAAAATAAAGCTAACACATGGAAAAAACTTTAGTGTAATTTTAGAAACTAGAGGAGCAGAAAGTAATGTAATTTATTGATATATAAATCAATTAAAAAACCTCTAAATAAAATATAGATATTCCTGAAGAATTTAGATTATATAGGTCAAGCTACTATTACATTTAATTTTGGCGTTTAACATTTAAACAAAATGAGTAATAAATATAACATTATAAGTAAGCCATTATTAATAATCTCTTTTTGATACCCCACTAAATATAAAATCAAAAAACGTTAAAAAATTTATTGCTCATTATTAAAATATACAGAAATAAAAACATCCCCATTAACGAAATGATTATACTTTTTATAACAATATTTTTAACAATCACTCTACGCTTTACTTAAAAGTAAACATTTTATGATTGCTTTAATTAGACACTATTTAATAAATATACTTCAATCGCATCATTATTTGATCAAATAGACTAAAATAAAAGAAAATATTTAATTTTAAAACTTAAATAATAATTTAAAAGGGATATCATGTGATCCTCTAACTTAATAATTCATTACTCACTCTCGGAAAGGAAGCGTAAAATGAAAAAGAATTTTCTCTATTTTACCTTATTTACGGCTATATCAACATCAGCACTGGCTGTAACACCTTCAGCTCAATTACAGATCAATGGGGATATAAAACCGCCAACTTGTACAATCAATAGTTCTAACAATACAGAAGTTGTCTTTGACTATGGCCGCATATCGCCAAGCTTGATACCACAATCTTCAAACTATCAATATGTGGATATGAAACCAGAAACAAGCATCAGTATTGAATGTGATGCTAAAACTTATTTGACTTTTATACCTACTGACACATATGGTGATGTAGATCTTGATTATAATACTAGTTTTGATAGTGCTTGGTTTCGCTTAGTTGATAAAGCCAACCCAGATAAAGCTGTTGGGGCTTCATTTTTTAATTGGAAAGATGCAACTGTTGACGGAAAAACGGCTTTTATAAGCCGAGCAACACCTAAAACAGCTGAAGTAGGGGTATCTGTCTTAGTTAAAAATAATATTCATGGGTGGACATCAGAGCAACAAGAGGATGTATCAGCCGCATCTCTTAAATTAGTCTCAGGTGAAATCTTTACCACAAAATTTATACCAGGAATATCATCTCATACATTCATTCTTTCTCGTGATAAGCTAGCTAAAAAAGCGATAGATATTAGTAATGGACTCGATTTTATTGGTGAGGCCGTATTAACATTCTCTTTCGGTGTTTAAAAAGTTTAACAAAAACACTCTCACTATATTAACAAGCTATTAGCTTGTATACATTAAACGGGTAGGAGCCTTCTTTATTTTATTCCCCTCCCGTTTATTGCTTTAATTTTTTATGACTCATTCAATTAACCTACTAATTTTATATTTATCATTTTTATTACGATCTACTGTGACAATATAAAAATATAGAAATAGCGATTAAGGCAGTATTATCATTGATTACAAAATAAACCTTGCTAACTCAATGACTAAATACCTTGATCCCTCCACCACAAAAACGGTACTATACGGACACTGAGAAACAGTTAAGCACCCTCTCGCAAAATGTTCCCTTAGTTAAATGGATATAACGAGCCCCTCCTAAGGGCTAGTTACAGGTTCGATTCCTGTAGGGAACGCCAATTATAACAACCTATCATTTTACCCACTGTTTATTCTCGCTATAAAGAATAGGTTATTTATTAACAACACCCAATGAGAGTTTGGTGATTTAATAAAGCCTTATCAAAAATAATAACCTTTATTGTCGATAATTTGGCCTAAATTCCTATTTCACTGTCTGCACCACAGAAGTAAATCAAATCTATATTCGGTAGCTTATATCACCTGTTATGGACAGGAGAATTTAAATGATACTTTGGCTGATCTCTTTTGGCTTAATTTCAGGTATTACTACATGGTTATTTGGTTTTGGCGGTGGTTTTGTTACTGTGCCCCTACTCTATACTTTGATTCTTACACTTTGGGCTGGTGATAGTTTAGCGGGTGAACATGCTATGCAAATTGCTGTGGCTACCTCTGCGCTCATTATGTTGTTTTCCGCTATTATTACGACCCTAAAACACCATAAGGCGAAAAAAATAGATTGGAAATTAATTATGATCTTATTTTGGGGGATTGCATTCGGTGGGATCTTCGGTGCCTTACTTGCCTCATCCGTCCAAGGTGAATGGATCCGATGGATTTTTATTGGCTATCTATTCCTTACTATCTTAGATTGCTATTTTCGCCCCGGATTTATGGCGCCACGCAAAGAAATACAAAAAGTAACCAACAAAAAAGAAGCGTTAACTGGCACTATTATTGGCATTATTGCAGCTTTTTTAGGTGTAGGTGGCAGTGTTATGACCGTACCTTTATTACGCCGTAGAGGTATGTCAATGACTCAATCGGCTGCCATGGCAAACACATTGACATTCCCTTTAGCATTAACGGCAACACTCACTTATATCTTATTGTCTTTCACTACCCCGTTAGGGGATAGCGCTGGATTTGTTGGCTATATTTGGATAAAAGCAGCCGTTATTCTAATCTGTAGTACATGGATAGGATTAAAAATAGCTGAACGTTTTTTATCACGTATACCGGATAAATGGCATGCTAGAGTTTATCCGCTGTTATTGATATTGGTGTTAGTCGTTATGCTGAACTAACCCGCTAACATACCTCTGGACAAGGCAATTCTTATCTATCTGTATTGCCTTTAATATTTCACACAAAAGTGAAATTGTTACATTTACTCGACTCAATAGTAGCGTATTTTGACACCCTAGATACAACCCAATAACCATTAATATAATTAATTAAAAATTATACATAATGAATAATATATTATAATTTATCTTATCTTTTTTATGATGGCATAATTATCTACCTCTTAGATAAATTAAATCTTAATTGACATTTAATTCTATCTTTTATAGATATTTCATTATTAAAATAAGACATTATAGCAAATATAATAAAATAGCTTCTTTAGCTTAAGAAAATTAAAAAACTTATTTAGTCTTTATTTTAATAACAATTTAATTACAATTAAACCTCTCACCGATATATATAAAAATACATATCGATTGAAAATTATATCAATATTTTTTCTTACCTTAATAATATATTATAGATACACTTTAAAAGAATAAATCATTCCTATAACCATATGAATATTAAAGGCATGGTTATTTTTTTATAAAAGTCTTAATTCATTTCCTTTAACAATATCCAGCCCCTAACTAATACCTTAGAAGAAAATAATTATCATTTTAGTTTGTCTCTATTTGTTAAATTATTTTATGATATTTATTAACTTCTTTGTTGCTATTATTTATTATTTCCAACTAACTCATCACTTATTAATGAATAAATTGAAGACACCATCAAATATTTATTTAACCAACTGTATATAATATTTAGCTATAAGAAGAAACTGGAGGTTATATGAGTATTAGTCGTCGTTCTTTTATTAAGGGGATGGGTATAGGATGTGTTGGTTGTACGGTGGGAAGTTTACCACCAGGGGCCCTCGCACTTAATCCAGTAACATCTCTTAAGGGTCAGTCTAAATTAACACCAAGTTTGTGTGAGATGTGTTCTTACCGTTGTCCTATAGAAGCTCAGGTTGTTAATAACAAAACTGTCTTTATCCAAGGTAACCGAAATTCACCTCATCAAAAAACTCGAGTCTGTGCGAGAGGAGGCAGTGGTGTTAGCCTTATTTATGATCCGAAACGCATTGTAAAGCCCATGAAACGCAAAGGCCCTAGAGGTGCCGGAGAATGGGAAGTTATTAGCTGGGAACAAGCTTATACAGAAATTGCCGAAAAGATGGCAAGCATCAAACAACATTATGGTGCTGAAAGTATCTTTTTCTCATCAAAATCAGGCTCTCTTTCCTCTCATTTATTTCATTTAGCGGCGGCATTTGGGTCACCAAACACCTTTACGCATGCATCAACTTGTCCTGCGGGCAAAGCCATTGCTGCATCGGTAATGATGGGTGGTGATTTAAAAATGGATCTCGCAAATTCTAAATATATTCTTTCTTTTGGTCATAATCTTTATGAAGGAATTGAAGTTGCAGAAACCTATGAATTAATGACGGCACAAGAGCGTGGTGCAAAATTAGTCAGTTTTGATCCTCGATTGTCTGTTGTTTCCAGTAAAGCAAATGAGTGGTTTGCTATCCGACCAGGTGGCGACTTACCTGTTCTAATGGCCATGTGTCATATTATGGTAAAAGAAAATCTTTATGATAAAGATTTTATAGAAAAATTTACTGTCGGTTTCCCTCAATTAGTGGAAGTATTACAAGATACCACGCCTGAATGGGCACAAGCTCACTCTGATGTTCCCGCAAAAGATATTATTCGCATAACACGCGAAATTGCAGCTAAAGCTCCTCACGCATTAGTCATGCCAGGCCATCGCGCAACCTTTAATAAAGATGAAATTAATATGCGCAGAATGATCTTCACCTTCAACGCCCTACTGGGAAATATTGAACGTGAAGGTGGCATGTATCAAAAGAAAGCTGCTGCAAAATATAATAAATTAGCGGGCATCGACGTTGCGCCTGAATTAGCTAAACCAACCGTTAAAGGAATGCCTAAAATTACGGCAAAACGCGTCGATGCTACAGCGCCTCAATTTAAATATATCAATAAAGGCGGCGGTATTGTTCAATCTATCATTGACTCCACACTCCATGGTGTACCTTACCAAACCAAAGCTTGGATTATGTCACGCCATAATCCATTTCAAACAGTAAGTTGCCGACCTGATCTAGAAAAAACAGCCCAAAAACTCGACTTAATTGTCAGTTGTGATGTGTATTTAAGTGAAAGTGCATCTTATGCAGATTATCTGTTACCAGAAAGCACTTATTTAGAAAGAGATGAAGAGATTTCTGATGTCTCTGGTTTAAATCCAGCTTATGCATTAAGACAGCAAGTTGTCGAACCTATTGGTGATACTAAACCAAGTTGGTTAATTTGGATGGAATTAGGAAAAAAACTGGGATTAGCGAGTTATTTTCCTTGGGAAAACATGGGAGTTCGTCAACTTTATCAAGTTAAAGGGGATGAAAATCTCTATAAAGAGATCCACCAAAAAGGCTATTTATCTTATGGTATTCCGCTACTTTTACGTGAACCATCCTATGTAAAAGCCTTTGTTGCACAATACCCAGATGCTATCAAACATGTTGATAGTAACAATATGATGGAAAAATCTCTTTCTTTTAAATCACCAAGTGGTCTTATTGAGATCTATTCGGAAGAGTTAGAAAGTCTATTAGAGAATTATGGTATTCCTCGTTTCCATAACTTCCCATTAAAACAAAAAGATGAACTCTATTTTATTCAAGGAAAAGTCGCAGTACATACCAATGGCGCGACTCAATATGTACCTTTATTAGCAGAGCTAATGTGGAAAAATCCTGTCTGGTTACATCCTGATACTGCAAAAAGTCATGGAATTAAGCATGGTGATGAGATCATTTTAGAAAATAGCGTAGGCAAAGAGAAAGCCCATGCCTTAATTACCACAGGTATTCGTCCTGACACAGTGTTTGTCTATATGGGTTCAGGCTCTAAGACCGGCGAAAAAACGCCAGCAACCACAAATGGGATCCACTGCAGTAGTTTATTACCTCATGAAATTAGCCCTGTTTCAGGCACTGATGTACATACTTCAGGCGTCAAAATTAGTCTGGCTTAAGGAAAAAAATAACGATGAATAGCAACTCTAAACAATTTGTCATGCTACACGATGAAAAACGTTGCATTGGCTGCCAAGCTTGTACCGTAGCATGTAAAGTCATCAATGATATTCCTGAAGGATACAGCCGACTACAAGTACAAATTCAAGGCCCTCATAATGATGAGGCAGGAGATCCACATTACCAATTTTTCCGAGTTTCCTGTCAACATTGTGAAGATGCGCCTTGCGTTTCTGTCTGCCCTACAGGTGCTTCATTTATTGATGAAAATGGCATTGTACAGGTTAAAAAAGAGCTCTGTATTGGCTGTGATTACTGTGTTGGTGCTTGTCCTTATCACGTTCGATATATCAATCCATTAACACACATTGCTGATAAATGTAATTTCTGTGCTGATACTCGACTAACAGAAGGTGAGTTACCTGCTTGTGTAACGGTATGCCCAACTGATGCATTGGCATTTGGTCGCATTGACTCACCCGAGATCCAAGCTTGGATCAAACAGAAATCCGTTTATCAATACCAATTAGATAATGTCGGAAAACCAAATTTATTCCGCCGTAAAGAGATCCATCAGGGAGATAAAGCATGACAAGTATCTGGGGAGCCGAACTCTATTATACGCCAGATTACTGGCCTGTATGGTTAATTGCAGCAGGTTTGATCATTGTCGCCATGATAGCCATATTGGTGCTACATGGTTTTTTACGTTATGCACTGGCACCTAAGCAAAGTGGTCACTATGAAGAAGAGCGTGTTTACTTATACTCTAAAGCCATTCGTTTTTGGCATTGGGGTAATGCCTTACTGTTCATTCTTCTATTAATCAGTGGATTGTTAGGCCATTTTTCTATCGGTAATGTTCCATCGATGGTACTACTACATAAAATCTGTGGTTTTATTCTCATCGCTTTTTGGATAGGTTTTGTTGTAATTAACCTAACCACAAATAATGGTGTACATTACAAAGTCAGACCGCAAGGATTAATTGGACGCTGTATCAAGCAAGCTCGCTTTTATCTTTATGGTATTATGAAAGGTGAACCACATCCTTTTGCCGCGACTGCAACAGATAAATTTAACCCTCTCCAACAACTTGCTTACTTAGGTGTTATGTTTGGGTTAGTTCCACTACTTCTTATCACAGGAGTACTATGCTTATACCCTGAAGTCCTAGGTTATGGCTATTGGATGTTAAAAGTACACTTTATATTAGGCATCGTTGCACTCATGTTTATTTGTGCGCACTTCTACTTATGTACTTTAGGCGATACCTTTACACAAACATTCCACAGCATGATTGATGGGCATCATCGACATCAAAAACATGGTGAAAGCACAACAACAAAAAATTGATAATTAGCTTTTGATAATTATTAATATCCCCATGCCTGCTTATCGAGCAGGCATTTTTACGTATTGGTATTTTTAGCTAAGATCACTGATACGTAAAAATACAGAATATTCTCCTATTCACTACGATTTTTTTATTTATTATTAACAGAACAAAATTGATATAGCTTAATTTTCTAAAAATTAATCTTTTTATGATGATATTCTACTAAATTAGTATTTTTTTGAACTAGCTAGTTTTTATTTTTACTAAAAATTTTTATATATTAAAAAATATAATTAACCAATCTTTTATATAAAGATTTTTTAGTCATAAATAACAGTAAAAAATAGCGACAAAAAAAATATGTTATAGGTAATGGTCAATATTATTATACTAATGGAATAATTTAGATATTCTTATTACTATTAAAAAATAAAAATGCCCATTAAGGGCATTTTATTTAGATTCAAGGCGTAAATGATAATAAGATAATTCTTATTATTAAATAATTAGATTAACACTCTCATAAGAATCATCTTATTTATCTAATTATTTGTATACTAGCTAACTTTCTAATTAAAAGCTTGCAATCAGAAAATAGAAAGAGCCTTATTGTCGAAATGAGCTGGGATATGTTGTTCATTATTCTCAGGAACATCAACCATACCCCCCATAACATCTTCAAAGAAGTTACCTATATTAATGCCTAACACATCAAGGACTTTAACTAAGCAATCAATGTCGATACGATTAACTCCGCGTTCGTAGCGAAATAATTGCTGTTCACTAATATCGATTTCTTTTGCTAACTGAAATACGGTATAACCTTGAGATTTTCTTAATGATTTTATTTTTTGTCCAACAGCGTAAGCAACTGGATACTTGTTACTCATAATATGTTCTCGCTTTTCACTTTGATTGATATCTAATTTATAATAGTGCGGGCCATCATTAATAATATATGAAAAAATATAATATCATGGGCACCTTTTTTAATTTTATTAAAATAATATTTTGACTTGATAAGAGTATTACAATTCATAACAACACTTATCATATGTAAATAATATACTACGCATTTAAACACTTTCAACCAGTCAAAAAATGACAATAATAACTAACACCTTTACTCTCACTAGTTATTAATACCTAGGAGAAGTCACAAATCCAATATTAATCAATAGGTTATAATATATTAAATATAAATATAGTCTTTTTTTATCTTTAGAATTACTCATGTATTAGATTTATATTCTATCAATGCAATAATTTACGAATAAATATATCAAATTGATAAAAAAATAATCAATAAATTTCAGTCTAATTTATTTAAATTTGTGAATTAACCTCGTTAATAGAACATTTTTTACATTTTTACAAAAAATATTGAGCAATCTCAATAAATTCTAATTAATACAAAATGACACAGATTAAAACCAATAGAAACAATTAGTTACATAATTTTCATAAAGTAATAGAACTCGATCTAATTTTAAACATTTGTTAATTAATTTATATAAGCATAAACACTTAGCGTTAGAGTACTTATTAAATTTAAATAAATTTCCAATTATTATTTACTATAATTTGAATTATAATTTCCTTTATGGATTATTATTTATTTATATTTTTTCTTGTTCTCTTATTAAAGATAATCCAAATAGAAAAAGACCATAAAAAGAAGAATAAATGATAAAAACTATTTTATATCATATGGTTATAATACATTTCTTAATTTATAGAACATCTAATGTTCTACTAAAAACATGCCAGCATAGCTTTTTGCCACCTTCCGCAAACCACATATTTAAACAAAAGAACTTCTTATCAGTTATTGTAACTTAGGGTAAATATTTGCTATATTAAGCTGTTAAATGACCATTTAACAATGATCTCATTTTGTTAAAAATTCAAAATTAGATAATCCTTTAATCCTAAGTGTAAATACTTATTTCTTATAAAGTGTATTTTTGCCTCTCTGCAAACATTAATATTTTTATATAATTTATCTTTCTGCTATATACACAATTTTCTCTTTTTTCGTGTAAAAAAGGAATTTCCCCCTTTAAGACAACATCTAAACAAATGAAAATGTCGTTTATTGGCATAGATCATTTTCTTTTGAATTCATAAGGATAGCGATTTGATAAAAATCAATAATTAAAATAAACGTTTAAAATCAACAAATTAATATAAAAATTTTGTTCAAAAAATAGCACCAAAAAAAACGATATTTCAGAAAAAACACATAATAATTTTTAATTAAAAAGATAATTTGGTTACAAACCACATAAAAATATTAAGGGTGTTTACTGTAAAGGATAATTTTGAATTATTTTTATTTTAACCCATATAAAAACCATAATACGTATAATTAACTAATAATAAAAAAATACTTTTTTTTAAAATTAATTTAAAAATCTTATCTATATCAAGGCGATAAAAAATGAATATCCTTGACGTTGCTATTTTTAAACTATCTTATAAGCAATTAAATAACCTATGTACACTCAATAAAAGTATCATCTTAGCTATTTCTCTCAGTAATTTTGCTAATCCTTTTAAATAATCATTTCATCATCAATCTTTTTAACACTACTAGTAGGGTAAATAAGTCGGTAATCAACCCCTGATAGCACAAAAATAATTCAGACCGATAAATAGGAGAACAGAACAGGGATCACAGCTCGATATAAAACCACCAAGTAGACAGACAGATAGATAGATAGATAGATAGATAGATAGATAGATAATATAGATAAGATAGATAGGTCGATGTAGTCTAGTAACAGACCTGAATACAAAATGAGTGCTATGATAAGGATAAGGATAAGGATAAGGATAAGGATAAGGATAAGGATAAGGAATAATAAAGGAATTTTTATCGAATGATATAAAAAGAAGTGGTGGGCGGTATTGGGCTCGAACCAACGACCTCCTCCTTGTAAGGGAGATGCTCTACCAACTGAGCTAACCGCCCGCTTAATTATTAAATGGTGGGTCGTGGGCGACTCGAACGCCCGACCAATTGATTAAAAGTCAACTGCTCTACCGACTGAGCTAACGACCCATTTAATAATTTTACGTAAAACTTGAGGTAGTATTGTGAATGGTGGGTCGTGGGCGACTCGAACGCCCGACCAATTGATTAAAAGTCAACTGCTCTACCGACTGAGCTAACGACCCGTCACAATGTTCACTACTCTTTGTTGTATATTTAGGAATGGTGGGTCGTGGGCGACTCGAACGCCCGACCAATTGATTAAAAGTCAACTGCTCTACCGACTGAGCTAACGACCCATACCTAACTGTGTGATATTGCGTAAAATAACCGGATGAAGTGGTGGGCGGTATTGGGCTCGAACCAACGACCTCCTCCTTGTAAGGGAGATGCTCTACCAACTGAGCTAACCGCCCACTTCATAATGACTAAATTCTCATTACCACGCTTTAATGTAATTGGTGGGCGGTATTGGGCTCGAACCAACGACCTCCTCCTTGTAAGGGAGATGCTCTACCAACTGAGCTAACCGCCCAATTACATTAAATAATACAACTATCACAACGAATAATAATGGTGGGCGGTATTGGGCTCGAACCAACGACCTCCTCCTTGTAAGGGAGATGCTCTACCAACTGAGCTAACCGCCCGTCGTGATGGGGTGCATTATAGGGATACTGCGCTATGAGTCAACGATTTTTATCGGTTTTTTATCGTAAAAATGATCGTTCGTTTTATTTTTAGTCAAGATGCTTTTTTTAGCACCATAACTGACACAGCAATTAACCAAAATAATCCGTTGTTGTTACTTCGTCAAACAAAAAATAACCTATTTGAAATTTTTCTGCAGGTTAAAAGCTTAATGCCATTGAGGAATTAGCATCCAGTGATAAAATAAAGCAACAATTTCGTTTTTTTGATAATCACGGTTACTTATCTTCTATTTTTGGCTCCTTATATAAGAAAGAATATAAGTAAAACGTACTAAGGCAATCTCAATGAGTAAAATAAAAACCCGTTTTGCACCAAGTCCTACAGGCTATCTACATGTTGGTGGTGCTCGTACTGCACTGTATTCCTGGTTATTTAGCCGTCACAACAAGGGTGAGTTTGTACTGCGTATTGAAGACACCGATTTAGAACGTTCTACTCAACCTGCCATTGATGCAATTATGGACGGTATGAATTGGTTAAATCTAAACTGGGATGAAGGTCCTTACTATCAAACCAAACGCTTTGATCGTTATAATCAAGTTATCGATCAAATGTTAGCAGCTGGTACTGCTTATCGTTGTTATTGTTCTAAAGAACGTTTAGAGAAACTACGTGAAGATCAAATGGCGAAAGGTGAGAAACCTCGCTACGATGGTTGTTGCCGTCACGGTGATCACAACCATACCCCAGATGAACCTCATGTAGTTCGTTTTTTAAATCCTCAAGAAGGATCTGTGATTTTTGATGACAAAATTCGTGGCCCGATTGAGTTTAGTAACCAAGAGCTTGATGACTTAATTATCCGTCGTACTGATGGTTCACCTACCTATAATTTCTGTGTAGTGATTGATGACTGGGATATGGAAATTACACACGTTATTCGTGGTGAAGATCATATCAACAATACCCCACGTCAGATCAATATATTAAAAGCACTTGGTGCTCCAGTACCTGAATATGCACACGTATCCATGATCTTAGGTGATGATGGTAAAAAATTATCTAAACGCTATAACGCAGTAAGTGTAATGCAATATCGTGATGACGGTTATTTACCAGAAGCGTTATTAAACTACTTAGTACGTTTAGGTTGGTCTCATGGCGACCAAGAGATCTTTAGCATCGATGAAATGATTAAAGATTTCACTTTAGAAGCTATTAGTAAATCAGCAAGTGCGTTTAATACTGACAAATTACTTTGGTTAAACCATCACTATATTAATACCTTACCTGCTGAACAAGTAGCCGTACACCTAGATTGGCATATCAAACAACAAAATATTGATACTAGTAATGGCCCATCACTGGTTGAATTGATTAAATTACTCGGCGAGCGTTGCAAAACATTAAAAGAGATGGCGGAAAGTTGTCACTACTTTTATGTCGACTTTGATAGTTTCGAAGAAACCGCGGCGAAAAAACACTTACGTCCTGTCGCTCGTCAACCATTAGAAGTAGTTCGTGATAAATTATCAGCAATTACTGATTGGACAGCGGAAAATGTACATAAAGCAATCCAAGAAACCGCTGAAGAATTAGAAGTTGGTATGGGTAAAGTCGGTATGCCTCTACGTGTTGCTGTCACAGGTGCGGGTCAATCTCCTGCACTAGATGTTACTGTTCATGCTATTGGTAAAGCTCGTAGCATCGCTCGTATTAATAAAGCATTAGATTTTATTACTGACAGAGAAAATCAAGCTTAATTGAGCTGATTATCTTATTTCACAACGAAGAGTCGTCACTTATTTTTAAGCAGCGACTCTTTTTTTGTATTCTTTTTCATCAATCAATAAATAATGTGAGATTAAGTGATTGACAGCATTGTGCTTGTTGCCTATTATCAAGCCCGTTCCAGTATGTTGGGGCTATAGCTCAGCTGGGAGAGCGCTTGCATGGCATGCAAGAGGTCAGCGGTTCGATCCCGCTTAGCTCCACCAATATACTTTTGAACAATCCATTATGTGGGGTTATAGCTCAGTTGGGAGAGCGCTTGCATGGCATGCAAGAGGTCAGCGGTTCGATCCCGCTTAGCTCCACCAGAATCTTAAGATCCTGAAGAGAAATCTTCAGGATTTTTTATTTTCACCAATGTATTCACTTACTTAGTGATTCACACTACCCGCAAAGATAAAACTACTGCGCAGTATATCCCCCATCTACCGCATAAAAAGCGCCTGTTGAAAAACTACTCTCATCTGAAAGTAAAAAAGCCACCATATTAGCCACTTCTTTTCGCGTTGCCATTCTCTTCATCGGATGTGTTGATGCCATCCATTGACGAACTTCATCCGGTAACTGTTGCATTCGCGGTGTGTCTACATACCCAGGCCCTATTGCATTCACACGTATACCTTGCTGTGCAAATTCCAAGGCAGCTGAACGGGTGATCCCTAACACAGCATGTTTGGCTGCAGTATAAGCAGAAATTCCGGCAATACCGACAATACCATTTGTCGAAGATAAATTAACGATACTCCCTCCACCACTTCTTAGTAAGGCCGGAATACCATATTTCAATCCGTAAAATACGCCGTTAATATCGGTATCCATAACCGCTTTCCAATCATCAATATTATAATCAACAATCGATGTATTATGCGGACCTGTAATACCTGCATTATTCACTAATCCATGTAATGCGCCTGTTTGTGCTAATATTGCTTCAAACATGCTTTTAACTTGCTCAGGTGATGTCATATCTGCTTGTAATGCTATGACTTTTTCACCTGTAGGATCGATTGTGTAAGCGGTTTTTTTAACCTGTTCTAATTGTCGTCCACTTATAAAGACTGTTGCACCCGCTTGATATAATCGTTGGGCAACGCCTTCCCCTACTCCTGTTGCAGCCCCAGTCACTAACACCGTTTTGCCTTCAAAATAACTCATATTCACCTCAGTTCACTTAGTTTAAGTAATTAACTTTAGTTAATCATGTTAAATAGGATATTTGATTAACTAAAGTTAATCAATATAAATTTTCTTCAGCTAAAATGAGCTGTTATTATTAACTTCAATTAATTTGATAGAAAAATGTAGGTACTAATGGAGCAACTTGAGCTAGAAAACGCCCTATCGCTTTTACAGTGTACTCTGGTTGCACAACGCACCCGTTATACACCAGAGCAAGTAACTTGGGGACAATATGATATTTTAGAATTATTGCGTTTACGCGGTGATTTAACGCCATCTCAACTTTGTGAAATTTTAGCTATCTCACGCCAAAATTTATCTAAGTTTATGCGAGGATTAAAATCATTAGGTTTTATTGCTCAGGATCGTTCTAAGAAAGATAAACGTGAATTAATTACGCATTTAACAGATGAAGGTAAAGCTTTTTTAGCAAGAGCCGCTTTAGGCCGAAAACAGAACGCACAGAAGCTACAAGCGCAATTAACACCTGCAGAACAAGCTATGTTTATTGAATTGAGTCATAAAGTGATTAACGCACTAATAGCGGATAAGTTACCTACAGAGCCTGATTAACGCGACTGCTTTAATGGTTTTAGTAACCCTTCTAAGCCATCAATTTTAATTGCTAGGGTCATTTCCATTAGTTGCCCTAGCTTTCCTTCAGGGAAGGTGCCTTTCTTGGCAAACCACAATAAATACTCTTCAGGTAAATCCACCAGCATTCGCCCTTTATATTTACCAAATGGCATTTGTGTGTTGGCTATATCAATAAGATGCTGTTTTTCTAGCATGATCTCTATCGCTTTATCGAGAAGGAATGATAAGGATTATAAGGTAATTTAACGATAAAAAAAGCAGTACCGACGGGTACTGCTTGATTTATGTTACATGATAACTAAGTTATCCATCTTACATTGTTATTTATTTCACATGCTATCTGTCTTATCTCAATGATTAAACAAACAGGCCTGTGATAGCAGCAGATAAGAAGCTAACTAGCGTAGAACCAAATAGTAATTTAAGACCAAAACGAGAAACCACATTACCTTGCATTTCGTTCAGACCTTTAATAGCCCCTGCAACAATACCGATAGAAGAGAAGTTAGCAAATGAGACTAAGAAGACAGATAAGATCCCAACAGAGCGTGGTGTTAATTCAGCAGCCAGATCTTGCAAGCTTCCCATCGCGACGAATTCATTAGAGACTAATTTAGTTGCCATCACACTACCTACACGTAATGCATCTTGCTCAGGTATACCAATCACCCATGCTAATGGATAGAAAACATAACCTAAGCAATCTTGGAAACTAATACCGAAAATCATACTAAAGATAGCGTTTACCGCAGCAATTAATGCGATAAAACCAATCAACATTGCCGCAACGATTAAAGCAACTTTGAAACCAGCTAAGATATATTCACCTAACATTTCGAAGAAGCTTTGACCTTCATGCAGATTCCCCATCTGAATATCTTCTTCATTTTCAACAGAATATGGGTTAATCACTGATAGGATAACGAAAGTACTGAACATATTCAGAACCAGTGCAGCAACAACGTATTTAGGATCAAGCATAGTCATATAAGCACCAACAATTGACATTGATACCGTAGACATCGCTGTCGCCGCCATAGTGTACATACGGCGCTGAGACATTTTGCCCAATACATCTTTATAAGCGATAAAGTTCTCAGATTGGCCAAGTACTAAGGAGCTAACCGCATTAAACGATTCTAGTTTCCCCATACCGTTCACTTTGGACAGCACTGTACCGATAATGCGGATCACGAAAGGCAATACTTTGATATGTTGCAAAATACCAATTAATGCAGAAATAAAGATGATGGGACATAATACATTCAAGAAGAAGAATGCTAGACCACCTTTCATCATACCACCGAAGACAAACTCAGTACCTTGTGCGGCATAACCTAATAAGTGATCAAATAGCCCAGCGAAACCACGGACAAAGCCTTCACCAATATCAGAATTGAGGAAGAACCATGCCAATGCGATTTCAATAATTAATAACTGCACAATATAACGCAGACGGATCCCTTTGCGGTTATTACTTGCAATAAATGCTAATGCACCAATAACTGCGAGAGCCAAAACAAAGTGAATGATAGAAGACATGCATGCTCCAAAAATAAAAATAAATCTTGGAGAGCATTTTATGTAACGCGTAACATTACGATGTGATTATTGTCACAATACAGTGAAACCATATACACACTATTTATTAAATAAGATAGGTTGATCACACTTTAGGAGTAACTTAAGTAACACGAAATGTGAATTTAGCTTAAGTTAAAGATGCTACTGAGAACTGCTCTCAATAGCATCTAAGTTTATTGTAAACGATTATTTAGATTGATCAAGCAAGCGGATCATTTCGTCTTCATCAATAACAGTAATACCTAATTCATTTGCTTTGGCTAATTTAGAACCCGCCGCTTCACCAGCAATGACCATATCTGTCTTTTTCGAAACACTACCACTCACTTTTGCACCAAGTGCAACTAATCTATCTTTTGCTTCATCTCGCGTTAATTGAGAAAGAGAGCCTGTCAGCACGACTGTTTTACCAGCAAAAGGATTATCACCTGCTTCATGAGTAGCCACAACCGGTGCCGGCCAAGTAATGCCAATGTCATTAACAAGTTGATCAATCACATTTTTATTATGTTCTTCTTGGAAAAAATTAACCACATGCTTTGCAACAATATCACCCACATCAGGAACTGCCTTTAAGGCTTCAATATTTGCTTCACGTAATGCCTCTAATGAAACAAAATGAGCGGTTAATCCATTGGCCGTTGCTTCTCCTACTTCACGAATACCAAGGGCATAGATAAAACGGGCAAAAGTGGTTGATTTTGCTTTTTCTAATGCATTAAGCAGTTTTTTGGCTGATTTCTCCCCCATACGTTCTAAACCAGATAAGATCTTTTCATCTAAACGGAATAAATCAGCCGGTGTTTTGACATACTCTTTTTCAACCAATTGGTCGATAATTTTATCTCCCATGCCGTCAACATCCATCGCACGACGAGAAACGAAATGTTTAAGCGCCTCTTTACGTTGCGCTGCACAAATTAATCCCCCCGTGCAGCGGGCAACAGCCTCACCTTCTATACGCTCAATATCAGATTGACAAATAGGGCATTGGGTTGGAAAAACAATTTCTTGTGCATTCTCAGGGCGTTTTTCTTCAATCACACTCACAACCTGAGGAATAACATCGCCTGCACGGCGAATAACCACCGTATCACCAATACGTAATCCTAAACGTTCAATTTCATCAGCATTATGAAGTGTGGCATTACTGACTATTACCCCTGCCACTTGTACGGGATCTAAACGAGCGACAGGTGTAATCGCCCCTGTACGCCCCACTTGAAATTCAACATCTTTAATCACCGTCATCTGCTCTTGGGCTTGGAATTTGTAAGCAATCGCCCAACGGGGAGCACGAGACACAAATCCCAACTCTTCTTGTAAAGCTATATCATCTACTTTGATAACCACACCATCAATATCAAAGCCTAGATTAGGGCGAATTTCTGCTACATGATGGTAAAAATCAAGTACAGCTTTAGTTCCGGTACATAATTTAATAGCATCACTAACAGGTAATCCCCATTTTTTAAATTGCTGTAAACGTGCATAATGGCTTGTCGGTAATTCACCGCCTTCAAGCACGCCAACACCATAACAGAAGAAAGTCAAAGGGCGCTTGGCTGTAATACGAGGATCTAACTGACGTAATGAACCCGCTGCTGCATTACGAGGATTAGCAAATACTTTTCCTCCCGTGCGTCGAGCTTCTTCATTTAAATGCTCAAACCCTTTTTCAGTCATAAAGACTTCTCCACGAATTTCAATTCGTGCAGGGATATTATCGCCATATAAACGCAAAGGAATGGCTTTAATGGTTCTGACATTCTCAGTAATATTTTCTCCAGTGGTACCATCACCACGGGTTGCAGCTTGTACTAAGCGACCATTTTCATACAGTAGACTTACCGCAAGTCCATCTAATTTTAATTCACAACAAAAAGTGATCTCTTCATTATTTTTCAGACGTTCACGTAAACGTTTATCAAATGCTAAATAGGTTGTTTCATCAAAAGCATTATCTAAAGAGAGCATTGGAATTTCATGCCTAACTTGCTCAAAAGCCGTTAAAGGTAATGCCCCTACCCGTTGAGTAGGAGAATCTGGGGTAATGAGTTCAGGATGTTCGGCTTCTAATGCTTTTAGCTTATTCATTAAGCGATCGTATTCAGCATCAGGAATTTCAGGTGCGTCCATGACATGATAGAGATATTCATGGTGACGTAGTGTAACGCGAAGTTCATCAATTTGTTGTTGAATATTTTGATTCATGAGGTATCACCAAAGAAAGAAAAGCCCCCGCAAGCGGGGGCTGAGGTTGTTGGCAATGTGAGAAAAACCAAGTTTCCCCACTTTGTATTATCAGCCGAAAATCAAGTCATTAATTTTCCTGATTTCTTTAAATCTATCCAACCTAGCACCGCAAGCGAGCTTTTGATAAAAAGACTATTGATGTAAATCTAGTGTTCTACGAATTCTAGATTTATAAAGTTCAATTTTTTGTGGTGTTAACAGTTTGCGCTCTTCATCAAGCACAACACCGCCCACATCAGAGGCAATACGCTGAGCTGCTTGCAACATCAATTTAAAGTTTTGATTAGCATCACCATAAGATGGCACCATCATAAACATGGATACGCCAGGCGTGGTTAATTCAGCCATCGTATCAATATTGAAAGTACCCGGTTTTACCATATTGGCAAGACTAAACAATACAGGGCCATTACCCGTCGGGTTAAGATGTCGATGGAAAATATTCATCGCACCAAACTGGAAACCCGCTTGAATAATGCTCTGCATTAACACCTCACCGTCAAGCATTTGACCATGATGAGCGCTGACATTTAATACTAATACCAGCTCTTCTTCTGCTTTTGGCTCTTCTGTTCCGGATAAAGCTTGCTCAGCTTGTTTCACATCAGATGAGGTTTCAGCATCCAATGGCCTATCTGTATCAGTGGTATGTATTTCATCACTAGCAACAGAGTTCGACGATACTGGCACTGGCTCTACATCGGCAAGTTTTGTCTCACTAATATCACCTTCTTTTACATCAGCATGGTTTACCTCTACTTCGGGTATCGGTTCTTTTTGCTGAGGCGCAGAGTCATTATTTTGTTCAATAACATCAAAAACACCAAGACTAGGCTCTCGTTGTAATGAAGTATCGTTAGAATGTCCCTGTGCTGGTGTTCCAGACATAAGTGGATCTTTATCTGCAACTGAGGATTGTGGCGCAAGTGTTGGCTCCGATTTAACCGGTGGCACACTTTGAGCCTCCTGCGTTGAAGTTAAAGACGACATCTGATGATTTGCCTCAGTATACTGGGGTTCATCATCGTTCTCATCTGACTGATAATTCTGTTTCTGACGTTTTACTGGGCGATTACGGAAAAGCTTAGAACGCTCTTTTCGACCAATCCATAAGCCGTGTAATAACAAAGCTATGATTAAAATCGCACCAACAACGATTAATATCAGACGCAAATTTTGCTGCATCATTTCTATCTCTGTTGTCTTGAGGTTTAATAGCCACAATGGCGAATATTACTTTTACTAAGAGTATTTGCCAATGCTTATAAGTGCAAGCCAATACTTAATTTTCTTGTCACAAAGATACACTCTTCAATACCTTATGCGCATTTTTTAGACAATTTATCACTAGTAAGGCTGATTATCTCTCTATATGATACTAGCTTGCCCTTATAGGAGAGAATAGGAAGTATGACAAATTTGACAGAATCGACCAAAAATTTAAATGGATTTCACTATTTTGCACTTGGGTGGCGATTAATTACTCGCCCGGGTCTAAAACGTTTTGTTATTTTACCCTTACTTGCCAATATTATTATTCTCGGTAGTGCCTTTTGGTGGTTATATGGCCAGATTGGTGAAATGGTCAATTGGATGATGGAAAAAGTCCCTGATTGGCTACAGTGGTTAAGCTATGTTATCTGGCCACTGTCAGTTATTTTTATTTTGCTGGTCTTTACCTATTTCTTTAGCACCATAGCCAATATTATCGCTTCGCCTTTTAATGGATTATTAGCGGAAAAATTAGAAGGCCAAATAACGGGTATTAATCCTCCGGATACCGGTTTATTAGGTATTACAAAAGATATTCCACGTATTTTAAAACGAGAAATCATCAAGGTCGTTTATTATTTGCCAAGAGCCATTGTATTGTTATTGCTCTATTTTGTTCCCGTTGTTGGACAAACTGTCGCCCCAATTCTTTGGTTTATATTTGGCGCTTGGATGATGGCAATCCAATATAACGATTTTCCATTCGATAACCATAAAGTCTCTTTCGCCAATATGAAATCAACGCTGAAAAAAGACAAATGGAACAATTTACAATTTGGTATGGTAATTAATATCTTCACTATGATCCCAATCTTAAACCTAGTCATTATGCCGGTTGCAATTTGTGGTGCCACTGCCATGTGGTGTGATCGATATCGTCATCAACATGTACAAGCAGGCCAGTGGTAATACCACTGGTTTCATTGTGATTAGAATCTTTTGGAATAAAAAGTAAAAAAAGTTATAAGGATATTCATAAAGCTTATTTCCATCTTTTGCTTGATGGCGTATGGTAATTTCATCTGACCTTATAAAAAATCATGTACCGAGGATAAAAATGAGCAAAATTTTCGAAGATAACTCGCAAACTATTGGCCATACCCCCCTAGTTCGTTTAAAACATTTCGGTAATGGCAATATCTTAGCTAAAGTAGAATCTCGTAATCCAAGCTTTAGTGTAAAATGCCGTATCGGTGCAAATATGATTTGGGATGCAGAAAAAAAAGGTATCCTGAAACCCGGCGTAGAGCTAGTTGAGCCAACCAGTGGTAATACTGGGATTGCCTTGGCTTATGTAGCTGCCGCACGTGGCTACAAACTGACACTGACTATGCCTGATACCATGAGTATTGAGCGCCGTAAGTTATTAAAAGCATTAGGTGCTAACCTTGTGTTAACTGAAGGCGCTAAAGGTATGAAGGGAGCGATTGATAAAGCGAACGAAATTCGTGATAGCGATCCTAGCCGTTACCTTCTACTACAACAATTTAGTAATCCAGCAAACCCAGAAATTCATGAGAAAACCACAGGCCCTGAAATTTGGAATGACACTGATGGCAAAGTTGATGTAGTTATCGCAGGTGTCGGAACGGGTGGTACCATCACGGGTATTGGTCGCTATTTGAAAAATACTCAAGGTAAAGCTGTCACCATGGTTGCGGTAGAACCTAAAGATTCTCCTGTTATTAGCCAAGCATTAGCAGGTGAAGAAATTAAGCCTGGTCCACATAAAATCCAAGGTATTGGTGCAGGTTTTATCCCTGAAAACTTAGAGTTATCACTATTAGATCGCGTGATCCAAATTACTAACGAAGAAGCATTTGAAACAGCTCGTGACGTTATGACCAAAGAAGGTATTTTAGCGGGTATTTCATCCGGTGCGGCAATTGCGGCTGCAGTGAAATTAGCTAAAGAGCCAGAATTTGCTAATAAGGAAATCGTAGTGATTTTACCTTCTTCAGGTGAACGTTATCTCAGCACCCCACTTTTTGCTGATATCTCTGACAGCTAAATCGCGTCACCTAAAATGTAAAATATTTATTAAAAAAGCACCTTCAGGGTGCTTTTTTTGTGGTAGAGATCAAACTTTGTTATCCAGATAGGTGATTTATTCTGTCGAGTTTAGTATTTAATCAAGTAATTATTTCGAAGGTCGAAATTAATCAGAAAATAGGCAAGTGATAAAAACAGCACTGCTTTCAATTTCTGGGGACTATTTTTATCGGATAACGTAACATGGCTTATATTATCTGATATTGCTACGCAAAGCAGGACAATTTCATCTACACTTACTAAGTCCTGACTTAATGTGAATAATTGAGTTATAAAAGGAAAAAATCCTATGTACCAGCAAGAAGTTACTATTACAGCACCAAACGGCTTACATACTCGTCCTGCAGCACAGTTAGTAAAAGAGGCTAAAACTTTCTCTTCTGATATTAGTCTTATTTCTGGTGGTAAATCAGCCAGCGCGAAGAGCTTATTCAAATTACAAACTTTAGGATTAACCCAAGGTACTGTAGTCACTATTTCTGCTGAAGGCGAAGATGAAAAACAAGCAGTAGAACATTTAGTTAAGTTAATGGCTGAGTTAGAGTAATCCAGTTACCTTTCGCTATTCATTAACGTCCTATTTTCCCCTGAAAATCGCTCAGGGGAATTTATAACTCGATGATTTTAAAACAGCAGTGTCTCTTGATCCTATTTTTTTAAAATTATCACCAGCAAGTCGTAGGATAAATTATGATTTCAGGAATTTTAGCTTCACCGGGTATCGCATTTGGTCAAGCTCTTCTACTTAAAGAAGAACCTATTATTATTAGCCAACGTAAAATCCAAAGTGACGAAGTTGACACCCAAATCGAACGTTTTAAAGATGGTCGTAATAAATCAGCGCAACAACTAGAAATCATTAAAGCCCGTGCTGAAAAAAATCTTGGTGCCGATAAAGCTGAGATTTTTGAAGGCCATATTATGTTATTAGAAGATGAGGAACTCGAACAAGAGATCATATCCCTCATCAAAAGTGACAAGAAAACCGCAGAAGCAGCGGTTCAATCTGTTATTGAAGATCAGGCAACCGCATTAGAAGCCTTAGATGATGAGTACTTAAAAGAGCGTGCGGCTGACGTTCGTGATATTGGTAAGCGCTTAATGCGTAATATCTTAGAGATGCCAATTATCGATTTAAGTGCTATTTCTGAAAAAGTGATTTTAGTTGCTACAGATTTAACGCCATCAGAAACAGCGCAGCTTAGCTTAGACAATGTGTTAGGCTTTATCACTGACTTAGGGGGTAGAACATCACACACCTCTATCATGGCACGCTCTTTAGAGATCCCAGCGATTGTTGGCACATCTAATGCAACAGAAACCATTAAAAAAGAAGATTATCTGGTTCTTGATGCGATTAACAATAAAATCATTATTAATCCTTCTGATGAAGAGCTCGAAGCATTAAAGGCTATCAAAGAAGAGTACCTACATGAAAAAGAAGAGCTGGCAAAACTAAAAGATTTACCAGCAATTACCCTTGATGGGCATCAAGTTGAAGTTTGCGCTAATATAGGTACTGTACGTGATGTCGCAGGTGCTGAGCGTAATGGTGCGGAAGGTGTTGGACTCTATCGTACTGAATTCCTATTTATGGATAGAGATTCCTTACCAACAGAAGAAGAGCAATTCCAAGCTTATAAAGCAGTGGCTGAAGCGGTAGGCAGTCCTGCGGTCATTATCCGTACTATGGATATTGGTGGCGATAAAGACTTACCTTACATGAATTTACCGAAAGAAGAGAATCCATTCTTAGGTTGGCGTGCAATTCGTATTTGTCTTGACCGCAAAGAGATCCTTCATCCACAATTACGTGCTATCTTAAGAGCGTCTGCTTTTGGTAAACTACGTATTATGTTTCCAATGATTATCTCTGTTGAAGAGATCCGAGCATTGAAAGCGGAACTTGAAATACTGAAAAGCCAGCTTCGTGAAGAAAATAAGCCTTTTGATGAATCTATCGAAGTCGGTGTTATGGTTGAAACGCCAGCAGCGGCTGTTATGGCTCGCCATATGGCAAAAGAAGTTGACTTTTTCAGTATTGGGACTAACGATCTAACACAATATACTCTGGCTGTAGACCGTGGAAATGAGCTGATATCTCATCTATATAATCCAATGTCACCTGCTGTACTTAATCTGATTAAACAGGTGATTGATGCATCACACGCTGAAGGTAAATGGACTGGAATGTGTGGTGAGCTTGCCGGGGATGAACGGGCAACAATGTTGCTTCTGGGCATGGGATTAGATGAGTTTAGTATGAGTGCTATATCAATTCCTCGCATCAAAAAAATTATTCGTAACGCCAATTTTGATGATGCAAAAGCACTGGCAGAGCAAGCACTTGCTCAGCCGACTGCAAAGGAATTAATGGACTTAGTAGAAACTTTTACTAAAGAAAAAACACTGTGCTAATAACGTTAGCCAGAGCCCGGTCCCAACTAAAATAATTAGGAGAAGATTCATGGGTCTGTTTGATAAATTAAAATCACTGGTTTCAGAGGAAAAGAAAGGCAGTGGCACGATTGATATTGTTGCACCACTTTCTGGTGAAATCGTCAATATCGAAGATGTTCCTGATGTTGTTTTCGCTGAAAAAATTGTAGGTGACGGTATTGCTATCAAACCTGCTGGTCATAAAATTGTTGCACCAGTTGATGGTACTATCGGTAAAATTTTCGAGACTAACCATGCTTTCTCTATTGAGTCTGACAACGGTATCGAATTATTTGTCCACTTCGGTATCGACACAGTTGAACTAAAAGGTGAAGGATTTAAACGTATCGCTGAAGAAGGTCAACAAGTTAAAGTCGGTGATACTGTTTTAGAATTTGATTTAGCTGTTTTAGAAGAAAAAGCAAAATCGGTATTAACACCGGTTGTGATTTCTAATATGGATGAAATCCAAGGTTTAACTAAAATGACAGGCCCAGTAACTGTTGGTGAAACCGTTGTAATGCAGATCAAAAAATAATTTTTAATCTGTTCTCACTTTTAAACCGCCACATTTCCTCTGTGGCGGTTTTTATATGCAAGCGAATAAGCTTTAACGAGGGCAGAAAACTCAACCAAACACCCCAGTTGATAAATAGCGATCGCCTCTATCACAAATAATCGCCACAATCACAGCCCCTGGGTTCTCTTTAGCAACGCGTATTGCACCAGCTACGGCTCCCCCAGAACTAACGCCACAGAATATACCTTCTTTACTCGCTAATAGGCGCATGGTTTGTTCTGCTTCTGTTTGGGACATATCTATAACACTATCAACCAACTCTTTTCGAAAAATACCGGGTAAATAGGCTGGAGACCAACGACGAATACCCGGAATTTGACTTTTTTCTTCCGGTTGTAAACCGACAATTTTTACTGTGTCCGATTGCGTTTTTAGGTAACTCCCCACCCCAGTTATCGTACCTGTTGTTCCCATGCTAGAAACAAAATGGGTAATGCGCCCTTGAGTCTGTTGCCAAATTTCAGGTCCAGTTGAAGTAAAATGCGCTCGAGGGTTATCGGGGTTATTAAACTGATCTAATACCTTCCCTTCACCTTTACGCTCCATTTCTTGCGCTAAATCTCTCGCCCCTTCCATACCAATTTCGCGGCTAACCAAAATAAGCTCGGCGCCATACGCTTGCATGGATGCTTGACGCTCTTTACTCATATTTTCTGGCATTAATAATTTTAGTCGATAACCTTTTACTGCCGCTATCATCGCTAAAGCAATCCCTGTATTACCACTGGTTGCCTCAATTAATGTATCGCCAGGTTTAATTTCACCGCGTAATTCAGCTTGCTCAATCATCGATAACGCGGCTCTATCTTTCACAGAACCCGCCGGATTATTGCCTTCAAGCTTAACCCATATTTCTGCATCTAATCCTTGTGAAAGTCGTTGTAATTTGACCAATGGTGTATTACCAATAAATTGTTCTAAGCCTGCCACAATAAATCCCTGATCATTTATTTGTTTGTATTAATGAAGAAATCATATTTAACTTATTAACGCAATAAAATTAACATTTTTTAATAGATTTTATTCTTTTTCGTGTTATAGCCTGTATAGTCAGTTTTACTCAATAGCCAAAATACCCATGCAAAAAAATCTGCATGGGCAATCATTAACTGTAATAAAAGAATAATGCTATTTTTTAAGCTGTGTATGCCAGTGAAACTGTTGTTAAGGGACGATCTTGTGCATATAACCGCGCTTTTGCACCACCCATATAGTAAATATCACCTTTATGGGGTATTGATGTCATATCATTCCATACCGCGCTAATTGGCGTATTTCCCCACTCAATAGGCTGTAAAACCAATTGCCAATAGTGTCCTTTAGGAGTCACTTCTATTACTTTGACGGGAAGTTTACATAAGCTATCACTATGCGGGTTAAGTGAAATTTCCCAAGGGCGCAAAAAAACATCAACTTTGCCTTGATAGAGCGGCGTAACCGATAAAGGTAAGTGATAGCCAGCAATTTGTAATTGCGCACCATTAATTTCACCTTGGAGATGATTAACATCTCCGAGAAATTCTAAAACAAAGCGACTTTCAGGCGTGTGCCAAACTTGTTGCGGTGTACCCACTTGTTCGATTTTGCCATTTCCCATAATAACGATGCGATCAGCGACTTCCATTGCTTCTTGTTGATCATGGGTGACAAAAACACTGGTAAATTTAAGCTCACTATGTAATTCCCGTAACCAACTGCGTAATTCAGTTCTCACTTTGGCATCTAACGCACCGAAAGGCTCATCGAGTAATAAAATTTGTGGCTCTACAGCCAATGCTCTCGCTAAAGCTACGCGCTGTTTTTGCCCTCCTGAAAGTTGTGCGGGATAACGCTGTGCTAAATGAGGCAGTTGGATCATCTCTAATAATTGCGTGACTTTTTTATCAATCACGGCTTTGTTAGGACGTTCGCGACGTGGTAATACGCTTAAGCCAAAGGCAATATTTTCAAATACCGTCATATGGCGAAACAGCGCATAGTGTTGGAAAACAAACCCAACTTTGCGCTCGCGGGCATGTAAGCGACTGACATCTTGCCCTGCAAAACAGATTTTACCTTCCGTTTGATGCTCAAGTCCTGCAATGATACGTAATAGAGTAGTTTTACCTGAGCCTGATGGCCCCAATAGCGCCATCATCTCACCGGAATTGACCGTTAAATTCACGTCATGCAACACTTCAGTGCGATCAAAATATTTTGTGACATGATTAATTTCAATACTCATATTTTGCCCCTGTTTTGCGTTATTGCTGACGTTCTAAATGCCATTGCAACGCACTTTTAACCATTAATGTAATAATTGCCATCATGGCAAGTAATGCTGCTGCCGTAAAAGCCCCCACAGTGTTGTAGTCTTGGTGCAAAAGTTCGACCTGTAAAGGCAGTGAATAGGTTTCTCCACGAATAGCCCCCGAGACAACAGAGACGGCACCAAATTCCCCTATAGCACGTGCATTTGTTAAAACCACACCGTAGAGCAATGCCCAACGAATATTAGGTAATGTCACTCGCCAAAACATTTTCCAACTACTGGCACCTAATAACACAGCAGCTTCATCCTCTTGGCTTCCTTGGCTCATCATCACCGGGACAAGCTCTCTCACGACAAAAGGACAAGTGACAAATACCGTCACTAATACCATACCGGGCCAAGAGAACATTAACTGAATATCGAATTGTTCCAACCACTGCCCTGCCCAACCATTGCTACCATAAAAAAGTAGATAGAGCAGTCCCGCAACGACAGGAGATACCGCAAATGGGATATCAATCAGCGTCATTAACCACTGACGCCCCGGAAAACGAAAGCGCGTAACAAGCCACGCCATACTAATACCAAACAACATATTTATCGGTACAGTAATTAAAGCGATAAGTAGCGTAAGCCAAACAGCATGTAACATATCGCTATCTAGCAAGTTGTCGGTAAATATTTCTATGCCTTTTGAAAACGCAGTCATAAAGATCCACGCAATAGGCACCACTAAAAATAAAATGGATAACACAACGCCTGTAAGGATCAATCCCCATTTTACCCAATCAATTTGGCGACGATAAAGAGAGCGTTGTTGCGCTATATCCGACATTAATGCCCCCTTAATCGCTTGCCAAAGCGGCTTTGTAATCCATTAATTGAAAACAGTAAGACTAATGAAACCAATAAAATAACAGAAGCGACCGCGCTGGCTGCAGGATAATCAAACTCCTGTAATCGAATAAATATCATCAAAGAAACCACTTCGGTCTGCCATGCAATATTGCCAGCAATAAAAATAACAGCACCAAATTCCCCTAAACTACGCGTAAAAGAGAGCGCCGTACCGGCTAATAACGCCGGAGACAATTCAGGTAACACAACTTTACGGAACGTTTGCCAACGGTTTGCCCCTAATGTTTCAGCCGCCTCTTCATATTCAGGGCCTAACTCTTCTAAAACAGGTTGCACCGTTCTGACCACAAACGGCAAACTAGTAAAAGACATCGCCACAGCAATACCAATCCATGTATTGATCACCTTGATATCAAACTTATCTAACACTAAGCCATACCATCCTTGTGTAGAAAACAACGTTGCTAAGGTTAATCCCGCTACCGCTGTAGGTAAGGCAAAAGGTAAATCCATTAATCCATCAAGAAATTTTCTGCCGGGGAAACGATAGCGCGTAATGATCCACGCTAATAACATGCCAAAAATAGCATTAAAAATACTTGCAACACCGGCTGACAACAAAGTGACTTTATACGCTGCCACAATTTGAGGGTGGGTTATCACCGTCCAATATTGTGCCCAACTCATTTCAGATAACTGCACAACCAGCGCACTCATAGGTAGTAATAAGATCAAACAAGTATAAAAAAGCGTACTACCTAAACTAAGCCCAAATCCGGGTAATACTCGCTTGCTGGCTGTGGCAAACATTATTGGCGTCCTTCTAATAATAATTTATCTAGCGTGCCATCTGTAGCAAAATGCGTTTTCATCACTTGGTTCCAATCACCAAACACATCTTCAATGGTAAATAATGAAGTCGCTGGAAATTGATCTGCTTTTTTGGCCATCACCGCTTTATCATTTACGCGATAGTTAAATTGTGTGATGATCTCCTGCGCTCTCGGGCTATATAAATAATTTAGGTAAGCTTTGGCGAGGTTTTCTGTTTTATTGCGTTGCACATTTTTATCAATCCATGCCACAGGAAACTCCGCTAAAATATCTACAGGAGGGACAATAACTTGATAATCATCTTCACCATATTGCTGGCGAATATTATTTACTTCAGACTCAAAACTAATTAAAACATCACCAAGTCCACGTTCAATAAATGAGGTCGTTGCCCCCCGTCCCCCGGTATCAAATACCGCAACATTTTTGAGTAACTTTGTCATAGCATCTCGGGTTTGCGCTTCATTTCCATAAGCTTTTTCAAACGCTCCCCATGCGGCTAAATAGGTATAACGACCGTTACCTGATGTTTTTGGGTTAGGGAAAACCACTTTGACATCTTCACGGGTCAAATCTTGCCAAGAAGTGATATTTTTAGGATTTCCTTTACGAACCAAATAGGCCATGGTGGAATAATAAGGTGAGCTATTATTAGGTAGACGTTGTTGCCAATCAGCAGGAATAAGCTTGCCTTTATCATGCAAAATTTGTACATCCGTCACCTGGTTATAAGTGACAACATCCGCAGGTAAACCTTGTAATATGGCTAATGCTTGTTTAGAAGAGCCAGCATGCGACTGTTTGATAGTGACTTTGTCATCAGGATGTTGAGCATCCCATTGGGTTTTAAAATCACTATTAAGCTGTGTAAATAACTCGCGAGCAATATCGTAAGAGCTATTAAGTAATTGAGCTGCATTTGCATAACTACTCGCAACCAAAGACAATGCAACGGTTGCCTGTAATGCAAAAGTTCGGATTGTTTTGTTCTTCATTATAGTACCCATCAGCGTAAGTCTTATTCTAATGGTTACTCTATCGGCTTTATTTATAACAGTGTAGTTAGCTTTTGTTATTTGATATAACTAATAGCTATTATAAATGGATAAAGAGTGAGATTGCCCAAATAAATAAGCATCATAATGATTTAACTGAAAATAATTCAACATTGAGATATCGAGAAACGACCTCGTCAAAATAAAAACGCCAGCATAGTAAATGATACTGGCGTGGCAAAATAGTAGTGTAACGCTAAGACTTACAGAGCGGCTAATACTTCATAAGAAGGAGCGAAATAGTAGCTACCTGTCACAGGTTTACTCATACGCAGTAAATCATCGTATTTACCATCAACTTCACCAAACATACTGAGTAATTGCTGTTCAATATTATATAAACGACCACAGTAAGCTAAGAAATAGAGGCCATGTTTACCACTAGCAGTTCCATAAGGTAAGCTATGACGCAAAATCGCTAACTCTTCACCATTTTCTTCAATAGCAACACGGGATACATGAGAGGTAATATTGCGTTCTGATTCATCCAACTCAATGCTCTCTTTTTTAGTACGACCAATCATTTTTTCTTGATCTGATTCACTAAAACGCGCCCATTTTTTTAGGTTATGCTCATAGCGTTGAACTAAAACATAGCTACCACCAGCATCAATACCTTCATTAATTAAAGCAACACCATAGCGCTCGTCACCAACTGGATTTTCTGAGCCGTCAATAAAACCACTAAGATCACGCTCTTCAATCCAGCGGAAACCGTGGATCTCTTCTTCTATTTGGAGCACGTTACCAAAAGCAGCTATTGCAGCTTGCGCTAATGAGAAATTCACATCATGACGCATGGATTGGATATGGATAAGCATATCGCGCTGAGTCGCAGGAGCTAACCCTTTGCCTAATGGACGAAATGGCTTTAACTCTGGCGCACTATTATTATCTGATAATTTTTTCCAAAGATCTGAACCAAAAGCTACCACGGCACCTAATGAAGCATCAGGATACTGTTTTTGTAATTCGCTAAGAGATTGCATAAATTGTTGGCAGCCTTGACGTAGTTGATCAATTTCCCCCACCACCATTGCTTCAATAAATAGACCGAATTTACTATGTGCGACTAAAATACCGCTTTGTGCATGAGACATATTGCTTCCCTAATAAATAATAAAAAACATATAAATTAATGTGGTTTATTATATCCAACATTTATTTTTAGGCTTTGCTATTTAACAAATTTTTGTTAGCAGAAAAGGTAAATATAAAATTATTTTATTAATAACACTTAAAAATAACCTATTTTTGCCAAACAATTTGTGTTACCTGCCAATTTGCTAATGTTTCATCGGGTGGCATTAGACCATCAGGGCCATCCCATTGCCCAGCAAAAACATAGCTCACTGATTTTGCTTGTTCTGATTGGCATTGAATGGTTTTTTGTTTATCGACTTTCGGCCCGTTACTGCACATACCAAATGCTTTTTTATAAATATCTTTAAATGGTGTACCTATTGTCGTTCCCCACGCTGTTTTCGCATTAGGATCAGATACCGTGATTTTATCTACTGTGCTCTTTTCTTGGCCATAAAAAGCCACTTGTACTTTTTCATCTTCAAGTGCTTGCACAATAACCATAATATTGCCTTGTTGCATTTCCATTCCTTGTCGGTAATGGAAACGGCTACCCAGCTCTTTTTCGATCGCTTGCTCTGTCACTGCCGTTGAAGCAGTGATATTACCTAATCCATTTGCAGAAACCGTTAACGTCTCATTTGAGAACCAATTCATTGGATTAAGTGCAGAAAAAGACATTCCCCCCATGGATGAACAGCCACTTAATAGCAAGACACTTGTGCTTAAACACAAGGGTAACCAAAATTTAGGCATTATAAATACTCCATTTCACTTTTTCGTTATAAATTCAATTGATGCTAAGGCAACAAGTTTTTACTCGCGTTAAACTAAAATAACTGAATACTTCAGACTAGTTACGACCATAACTCAGCCAAGTTTGTTCCCTTAAATCGACAATATCAGATTTTATCCAGTAAATAAGCAAGGTTAAGTTCTTTTTTATCGAGGCAACATCATGATAGGAAAGAAAGTACAAAAAAAGAAATCCTCTCTATTAACCGATTAAAATTATCTTAACAGTCAATAAAAGAGGATTTAGCGAAGAATTAAAGATCGAAGTCCTGATCGATAATTAGGCGTTTAGTGTAAGCCGTATTTTCTTGATTTTGATCTTCATAGAGAAGCTTTTCAAACATACAAATAGTGGCATCGTTCTCTTCGGGGATCATTAAAGTAATTTGTGGACACCCTTTTGCAATGAGTTTTTTCTCTAGCCGAGAGATTAGTGCATTGGCAATTCCTCTACCGCGAAACTCAGGATGAACGCCCAAATAGTAAAGCGAGCCACGATGACCATCATAGCCTCCCATTACACTACCGACTATTTCGCCAGCAACCTCTGCGATTAAAAAGAGATCGGGGGAGTGGTTAATCTTTCGTTCAATATCAATTTCAGGATCATTTTCTGGTGAGATCAAGTCGCAACGTTCCCAAAGTGTAATGATTGCCTCAAAATCATCTTGACGGAATACACGTATTTCCATTGTTTTGCCTGTTATCTTTCACAAGTTACTAAATTTATTATCCCTTGTTTACTTTATCAATCAACTTCAAAATGAGAGCATAGGTCATATCGCGTTCCATTTTTAATAAATATGATAAAAACTGTAGGTTATTATGAGTTTACCTGATATTCATCGTGTGCAATCATTTTTTTTGTCGTTGCAAGATAGTATTTGCCATGCTATTGAAAATATAGACCAAAAAGCAACCTTTCAGCAAGATAATTGGCAAAGAGAAGCTGGCGGTGGTGGTCGTACTCGAGTGCTCACCCAAGGTGCTATTTTTGAACAAGCGGGTGTTAATTTTTCCCATGTTTATGGAGATGCCTTACCTGCATCAGCCACGGCTCATCGCCCTGAATTAAGCGGTCGTCGTTTTCAAGCAATGGGCGTTTCATTAGTTATTCACCCTCTTAATCCCTATATTCCTACTTCACATGCAAATGTTCGTTTTTTTATTGCTGAAAAAGAGGGAGAAGATCCTGTATGGTGGTTTGGTGGAGGCTTTGACTTAACACCTTATTATGGATTTGAAGAAGATGTTATCCATTGGCATAAAGTGGCTAAATCTGTGTGTGATCCCTTTAGCCAAGATTATTATGCTCGATATAAAAAATGGTGTGATGACTATTTTTATTTAAAACATCGTAACGAACCGCGTGGTGTTGGTGGTCTATTTTTTGATGACTTAAATACTCCTGATTTCGATCACTGTTTTGAATTTGTACAACGTGTCGGGCAGGGTTATCTGGATGCCTACTTGCCGATTGTCGGAAAACGCAAATCTATACCCTGGGGAGAACGTGAACGCCAATTCCAACTTTATCGCCGTGGCCGTTATGTCGAGTTTAATTTGGTTTGGGATAGAGGCACGCTATTTGGTTTACAAAGTGGCGGACGTACTGAATCCATTTTAATGTCAATGCCACCATTAGTTCGCTTTGCATATGATTATCGCCCTGAACCTAATACTCCCGAAGCTAAGCTGTATACTGATTTTTTAATTCACAAAGAGTGGGTATAGCAGTTACTGATGTATTAAAACTAAAGCCATTTATTTATTATAATTGGCTTTAGTTTGGTAAAAATTACTGCTTTATTAATTAGTCATTAAATAAAAAGGCGAGTAATCCAGTCACTTTATTTTTATTTTCCCACCCCTCTCCTCTCATACAAATATCAAAATACTGTTTACGCTCTGATTCATTGGCATCATAACGAGAATAGGAATGATAATTTGAATTAGGAATAGTAACTTCTTTACCATCTATTGTTATCGTTGAAGAAGAAGGATAGCTATAATTTGGCGTTGAACTCAAATAATGCTCGGGGTAGCGTTGTTTTGCTTCTTGCATGCATAGATTTTTAGCGATATCTAAAGGTGTGGGATTTTTCATATTTACTTGCCATTTTTCTGGCGTAGCACAGCCAGAAAGTAAAAAAATAGCAAAACCCATAGTCATTTTTTTCAAAGTAAAAAACTCATTAATACGAATAGTAATCAGTTACAATTTAACTGTTTTTTGAAAAAAATACTTAATTTTTGCTTAAATTGTTTCGGTTTCTTTTATGAAAGTATGAAGAATTCATCAATAATTAATAAAAAAACTGAGTCCGGTGAAACGAACTCAGTTTTTATTCTACATTTAACTGGCTATTTAATTTATTTTGATTTCTTTAAATGAGCCATTAAACGCTTACGTTTACGTATTTGCGAAGCTGTTAATTTATTTTTCTTATCCGCATAAGGGTTTTCCCCTTCTTTAAATTGAATACGGATAGGAGTTCCCATCACTTGTAGTGTGCGACGGAAATAATTCATTAAATAGCGTTTATAGCTATCAGGTAGATCAGACACTTGGTTACCATGAATAACCACGACAGGTGGATTATATCCCCCAGCATGGGCATATTTCATTTTTACACGGCGTCCACGAATAAGAGGGGGTTGGTGATCATCCTCTGCCATCTTCATTATACGCGTCAACATTGATGTACCAACACGACGTGTCGCGCAAGTATAGGCTTCTTGAATCGACTCAAACAGATTACCAACACCACTACCATGTAATGCCGAGATAAAATGAACGCGGGCAAAATCAACAAAACCTAATTTGAGATCAAGCATATCTTTAACTTGTTCGCGATCTTCTTGGGTCATACCATCCCATTTATTGACAGCAATAACTAAAGAGCGTCCAGAATTAAGAATATAACCTAATAAAGAGAGATCTTGATCTGAAATACCCTCACGAGCATCAATAACAAGTAGTGCAACATTACAATCTTCAATCGCTTGTAATGTTTTGATCACTGAGAATTTTTCTACCGTTTCTTTTACTTTTCCGCGTTTACGAACGCCAGCGGTATCAATAAGGATATACTCCTTACCATCACGCTCCATCGGTATGTAAATACTATCACGAGTAGTGCCTGGCATATCGTAAACTACAACACGCTCTTCACCTAACATACGGTTAGTCAGAGTTGATTTACCTACATTAGGGCGGCCTACAATAGCTAATTTAACAGGAAGTGTTGTCGGATCGAAATCATCCTCTTCTTCCTCTTCTTCTTGCTCTTTCTGCTCTGCTTCTAAAGCAGCCCAATAAGCGGCATTCTCTTCTTCTTCTGTTAATTCTTTCTCTTCTTCGACGACTTTACCCACAATAGGTAACAACGCTTGCTCAATCAGTTGAGAAACACCACGACCATGTGAGGCAGCAATAGGGAATATTTCCCCTAATCCTAAAGAGTAGAAATCAGCCAAAGCGGTATCAATATCGATACCATCTGTTTTATTCGCCACTAAATAGGTTTTTTTCTCAACACCACGCAAGTGTTTAGCAATACCTTGGTCGGCTGGCATTAATCCTGCTCGCGCATCGACTAAAAATAGCACAATATCGGCTTCTTGAATGGCTTGCAGTGATTGTGATGCCATATGGGTTTCTACACCCTCTTCTGCACCATCAATACCACCAGTATCAATGATAATAAACTCTTCACCGTCTAATTCTGCACGACCATATTTACGGTCACGGGTAAGTCCAGGAAAATCCGCAACTAATGCGTCTCTTGTGCGTGTTAGTCGGTTAAATAATGTGGATTTTCCCACATTAGGGCGCCCTACTAAGGCAATAACGGGTATCATTTTTTGATGCCTCATAAAAATACAATCATAAATCTGATGGTATTTTACATGTAAATACTAAAAAGACGAAACGGCTCCTTTAAAGGAGCCGTAAAATAATTATATTTGTCAGTGCTTAATTACCGACGATATAGATAAAGTTTACCGTCACGTGCTTGGATCATCAGTTTATCTTGAACAGCCTGTGGACGGCTTAATAAACCTGAGCTATTTACTTTATTTTGAGCAATAAATTTGCCTGTACTGGTATCAATCCAATGGAGATAGCCTTCTGCATCTCCCACCACTAAATAACCATCAACGATAGCCGGTGCGGTTAAATTACGGTGCAGTAGGTCTTCTTGTGTCCATAATGTCACACCATCAGATTTGCGCACAGCTAAAACTCGGTCATTTTGGTCAACAAGGTATAGATTGTCACCCAAAAGTACCATGTCATTAACTGAACCTAAATCACGTTTCCAGATGATCTGCCCTGAACGCATATCTAGACTGACTAAATTACCGTTGTAAGCCATGGCATAAACAGTATTTTCATCAATAATTGGCGTAATATCGACATCATTTAAGCGACTGATCTCAGTAGAGCCTTTCACTTGTGAAATATTTTGCTGCCAAACTAATTGCCCTTGAGATAACACCACCGCACTAACACGGCCATTATCAGCGCCCACAATCGCTGCACCATAAGCAACAGCAGGTGCTGATTCACCACGTACGGATAATGATGGTGTATCTAAGTTGACAGTCCATGATACTTCACCTGTCAGCAAATCAAGCCCTTGCAACATACCGTTACTGGTATGAATAAGCACTAAACCATCACTAACAACAGGTTTGGAAATCGCTTCTCCGGCAACATCTGTCTCCCAATCAATAGAGCCATCATCTGTATTTAAAGCATACACTTTTGCTTTTTCTGTGCCGACAAAAACACGAGTACCAGAGACGGTTAAACCACCGGAAAGTAATGCTGATTCATTAGAGGAGAAGAAACCTTTTTTAGTTGAGAGATCTTGAGACCAAATCTCTTTACCCGTTTCTAATTCTAATGCTTTAACTACCCCATGGCGATCAGCGACATACACAACTGAACCATCCCATGCTGGTGACAAGTGGGAATAGTATTTTCCAATACCATTGCCAACCGATTTGTCCCACACCACATAAGGGGTAAATTGGCTCTGCACCTCAGGCAATGGAGACATTGTCACATTATCCTGCTCACTAGAACACCCAGCTAATAATGCTGATGCTAGTAGACCGATCAGGAGAGTTTTACGCAGTTGCATGTCTGAAGATCCCTTTAATTGGATAAATTATTGAGTTTAAGTTCAACCAATGAACGAATAGCGCCTGCATTTTCATCATTCAATGCATTACGATAAGCGGCGGCTGCACCTGCGTTATCGCCTTTTTTCGCTAATACATCACCACGGATATAATTTTTCATTCCATCCCATGCTTTACTTTTCACTTGCTCTAATGAAATTAACGCAGCATCAGTTTTATCTAATGCCAGTTGCACACGTGCTAAGCGAAGGTTAAGCATATCTGCAAATGCTTCATTCTTTACCATAGATATTGCTTTAGTAAGGTGTGTTTCACCTTTGGCTAAATCGTTGGCATCAATCGCTAATTGAGCTAACTCTAAAGAGGCTAAAGCACCATAAATATCGTTAGTTTCAGAAACAAATTTTTCGGCTAATGCGATATTTTCAGGCGTTGGTTTCGTTAATGCTTCATTTATTGTTGCAAATTCACCCGCACTTTCTTGTAGACGGTTGGCTTGATGTGATTGCCAATATTTCCAACCCCAAATTCCACCCACGCCAATGACAATAGCGAGAATGATCGTTAAACCATAATTTTTTAAAAACTGTTTAATTGCATCAACTTGTTCGTTTTCGGTGCTATAAACTTCCACAAGTCTCTCCTTAACCTAATAACAGCGTCAATTGTTGGGCCAGTTCGCTACGCGATACAATGGTCTGTTCACCTGAACGTAAATCTTTCACGGCTACTGTGCCAGCGTTAATTTCATCTTCACCTAAAATTAACGCGATTTTAGCACCATGTTTATCAGCACGTCCTAATTGCTTTTTAAAATTGCCTTTACCGTGATTGGTCATTAAGCGCAATGTAGGTAATTGATCACGGATTTCTTCTGCCAGCATTAATGCTGCACTTTGGCTATTATCACCAAAAGACGCAAGGTAAACATCAGCGACATGAGTATCAGCAACAAACTCAGGATTAACCGCTTGAACTAATAAGATCATGCGCTCCATCCCCATGGCAAAACCGACCGCAGGCGTTGGGTGTCCACCTAATTGTTTCACTAATCCATCATAGCGACCACCCGCACATACCGTTCCTTGTGAACCTAATGCACTGGTTACCCATTCAAAAACAGTACGGTTATAATAATCTAAGCCTCGGACTAAACGCTGATTAACACGATAAGTAATACCTACAGCATCAAGTAATGCACATAAACCATCAAAGTGTTCTCTTGATTCGTCATCAAGATAATCGAAAAGTTCAGGCGCATCATTCAATAAAGTCTGAATTTCAGGATTTTTAGAGTCTAAAACACGTAATGGGTTAGAATACATACGACGTTTGCAATCTTCATCTAATTGATCAACGTGTTGCTCTAAAAATGCGACTAATGCTTCACGGTATTTTGCCCGCGCTTCGAGTGAACCAATAGAGTTCAGTTCTAAAGTCACGTGCTCTGCAATACCTAAAGCCTTCCACCAGCGTGCCGTTAACATAATCAGTTCAGCATCAATATCAGGCCCTTGTAGGCCAAATACTTCTGCACCTAATTGGTGAAATTGGCGATAACGACCTTTTTGAGGGCGTTCATAACGGAACATTGGCCCTAAATACCATAAGCGTTGCTCTTGGTTATAAAGTAAACCATGTTCAATTCCTGCGCGGACACAACCTGCGGTATTTTCAGGACGTAAGGTTAAGCTTTGTGCGTCTTCACCTCGATCGGTAAAAGTATACATTTCTTTTTCAACAACATCGGTCACTTCACCAATTGCTCGCTGAAATAGAGGGGTATGCTCTACGATAGGTGTTCTAATTTCACTAAAACCATAACCGGCTAAAATTTGTTTTAGCGTATTTTCGATTTTCTGCCATACCCGCGTATCAGCAGGTAGGTAGTCATTCATACCACGAATGGCTTGGATTTTTTGTGCCACTTTTTTTCTCTAATAGTTATTAATTGATCAATAAACTGATTATAGAAGCGAAAACAATCAGTATTCAATGTGAAATCAATAGTAATACAGGCTCATTAGTTAATGAGCCTGTTAATTGCGTGTTATTTATCCAATTGATTTATATTAATTCGGAGGTTGCCGTCAAGCATTGCCGCTTTTGTACGGATTTTCGCCTCTAATAAATCAATCATATTACTATTATCAAGACGCTCTTTCTGTCTTACACCGTCTTCATAAAAACCACTGCGTGTTTTAGCTCCGGTTACACCTAGTGTAGAAACCTCCGCTTCACCAGGACCATTAACCACACAGCCAATAATAGAAACATCCATTGGTGTAATGATATCTTCAAGACGTTGTTCTAATTCATTAACTGTACCAATAACATCAAACTCTTGACGAGAGCATGTTGGACAAGCAATAAAATTGATACCACGAGAGCGAATACGTAATGATTTTAAGATATCAAAGCCAACTTTTACTTCTTCAACCGGATCTGCGGCTAAAGAGATACGTAAAGTATCACCGATACCTTCTGATAGAAGTATCCCAAGGCCAATAGCTGATTTCACTGATCCAGCTCTTGCACCACCAGCTTCTGTGATCCCTAAATGTAAAGGCTGATCAATTTTTTTCGCTAATAAACGATAAGAATCAACAGCAAGGAAAACGTCAGAAGCTTTTACACTGACTTTAAACTGATCAAAGTTCAATTTATCTAAGATATCAACGTGGCGCATAGCCGATTCAACTAGCGCTTCAGGGGTTGGCTCACCATACTTTTCTTGAATATCTTTCTCTAGTGACCCCCCATTCACACCAATACGAATGGGAATATTACGATCCCGGGCACAATCGACAACTTGACGAATACGCTCTTCATTACCAATATTACCAGGATTAATACGTAAACAATCGACACCATATTCAGCAACTTTAAGTGCAATACGATAATCAAAATGAATATCAGCGACCAAAGGCACTTTCACTTGTTGCTTAATCAGTTTGAATGCTTCAGCCGCATCCATAGTTGGTACAGAAACACGTACAATATCCACCCCAACACGTTCCAGAGACTTAATCTGGTTTACAGTCGCTTCAACGTCTGTTGTTCGTGTGTTCGTCATCGACTGTACCGCGATAGGAGCCCCATCGCCAATAGGTACATTACCAACATAAATTCGCGTCGATTTACGACGAATAATAGGTGATTCTTTATGCATTGATTAATTCTCCCATGCTTCCATGCTTGCTCAAATGTATAGTCAGATTAAGCGCTCGGTACTGTTATTTTTGCTATTTTTCCAGTAAAACGGCTTAAGTCAACAGCTTCACCATTAAACTGTAAACGAGTAACAGAAGGTGCGCCTATTTTTAGTTTATAAGGTTGCTCACCATTAAATTCCAAACGGTCACCGGCTTTCTTAATACCATTAAATAAAACTTTATTTTGAGCATTACGAATTTCTAACCAGCATTCACCATCAAACATCAAGACCAGTTGATTTTCCACAATTGGTGCGGGTGTTGAATTGCCTTCAGCAGAATCAGCACGAGAAGTCGTTGATGTGGTTAATGGTGACACCGGTAATGGAACTGTTTTAACTTCTGCCTCAGGTGTGGCATCTGTTACTGATGGCTCGGCAACCTTATTAGCCTGATTATCTACTAATGGAGAAGCAGGCACTTGTACATTTTCACCCTCAGATGATGGGCTATTATTATCTAAGGTTGATAAAGGAGATTCTATCGTATTGGTGTTTTCTTGCGGACTATTTTGTCCTATGTCTTGCGAAGCCATAGAGACTAATTCTTGTTGATCGGCTTGATGACCCTGCCACCACCATAAACCGACTAAAGCTATCATTGCTATTACAATAACCCAAGTCAATTTCATCAACCAGCCTTCACGCTTTTTATGGTGCTTACCCAATGAGTAATTTTGTGTTGTTGTTACTTTGACTTGTTTTATTGGGGCTTGTTGATCAATTAGACCTAGAATTGCGCTTTCAGGAACACCGACAAGTTTTGCATAAGAGCGCATATAACCACGTAAAAATGTCGGTGCAATACCAGAAGAGATAGTATCAGCTTCAATTTCACATACTGTTGTTAACTTCAAACAAAGTCGATCAGCAACAGTCTGCTGAGTTAGCCCCGCTTTTTCACGTGCCTGACGTAAAAGTTGACCCGCTGTTAATTTCACTTCTTCGGTTTTGTTTTCAGTATTCATTAGCAATCTAGGCACTGTGGCTATTGGATGTTTAACATTGATGAACACGAGAAAATACAGTTTTTAACGTCCTCATCGCGAATTTGGTGATTTTTGGTATTCAGCATGCTGACAAACCAAATAATCTGACGGTATATCCTCAATTAACACATTATTGTTGTTTAATAAATTTTGTTCACAAAGGAAATTACCATAAAACCTTAATACATTAACATTTACTGGCTTCGACTTCATCGCTAATTTGTAATAATCTAGCGCCTGAATAGGATTTCCCAATAACTGGGATGTTAATGCCATTCCTAAATTTGCTTCAGGATGCTCAGGCATCACTGACAGCACTTTTTGAAAATGATATTGGGCTATCTGATATTGTTGCTCAGCCAGATAAGCTTCCCCTAATTGAAGACGAAGAGGCACTGCAACATGTTTTTTATTTGCTGTTGATTGGCAGCCTATTGTCAATAACACCAAGCAGATAGCAACAACCTTTGATGACATCCTTATCATCGTTATCTTCCTTAAATTAATCCATTCTTGCAACTCTCTACTTTGTTTTAAAACCACAACACAAAGCGAAAGTTATCCACCTCTATCAGACTGCTTTTACTGAAATTGGTTCACCTTGCAGACGTTTTTTCAGAGTACGCTTAGTTCGGTCAATCACATCACCAGCAAGCTGACCACAGGCAGCGTCAATATCATCACCACGTGTTTTACGTACAATAGTGGTGAAACCATATTCCATTAACACTTTAGAGAAACGATCAATGCGACTATTAGAACTACGTCCATAAGGTGCGCCTGGGAACGGGTTCCATGGAATTAAGTTGATTTTACAAGGTGTATCTTTTAAGCACTCTGCTAATTGATGTGCTTGTTCAGTGCTGTCATTAATATGATCAAGCATGACATACTCAACAGTAACTCGACCTTGGTTTGCATTAGATTTAGCAATATAACGACGCACGCCATCAAGAAACATTTCAATATTATATTTCTTGTTAATAGGAACAATTTCATCACGAATATCATCTGTTGGTGCATGTAATGAAATCGCTAAAGCAACATCAACCGCATCAGCTAATTTATCTAATGCAGGTACGACACCGGATGTAGACACGGTGACTCGACGTTTAGATAAACCAAAGCCAAAGTCATCCATCATAATTTCAAGAGCAGGAATAACATTGTTAAGGTTAAGTAATGGTTCACCCATTCCCATCATAACAACATTAGTGATTGGACGACGTCCAGTCTCTTTTAAAGCACCAATAATTTTAGCAGCACGCCACACTTGGCCGATAATTTCAGAAACTTTAAGGTTACGGTTAAAACCTTGTTGTGCTGTTGAACAGAATTTACACTCTAACGCGCAACCCACTTGTGATGAAACACATAACGTCGCACGATCATCTTCAGGAATATAGACTGTTTCAACTTGTTGAGAGCCTACTTTAATCGCCCACTTAATAGTGCCATCCGCAGAGCGTTGTTCTTCAGACACTTCAGGTGCCTTGATTTCGGCAATCTCTTTTAACTTCGCACGCAGCACTTTGTTGATATCTGTCATCTGATCAAAATCATCATAGCAATAATGGTATATCCATTTCATGATTTGATCAGCGCGGAAAGGCTTTTCGCCCATAGAGACAAAAAGCTCACGCATCTGTTTACGATTTAAATCTAACAGATTGATTTTTGTTTTTTGATTCACAGTATTTTCTTTAGAAACAGCGACAGAAGCGCTTGGCGCTGGAGTGGTAGATTGGGTCATGACATTGCCTCGTTGTTACACTATGCGGCCTACGTTAATAAAATCTATTAACGGGATACTTATTAATTAATAAAAAGACGCCCCATTAAAGATTAACAGGGCGTCGCATTGTACATTTTTTCGTATACAGATGCTAATAAATTAGCGTGGGCAAATTTCGTTTTCAGTAAAGAAATAAGCAATTTCACGCGCAGCTGAAGCTTCTGAATCTGAACCATGCACTGCATTTTCTGTAAAGCTATCCGCGTAATCAGCACGTAAAGTACCCGCTAAAGCGTTATCAGGATTAGTTGCACCCATTAAGTCACGATGACGTTGGATAGCATTTTCGCCTTCTAATACTTGTACCATGATAGGGCCAGAAGTCATAAACTCAACTAAACCATCAAAGAAAGGACGGCCTTTATGCTCTTCATAAAAACCTTCTGCTTGTTCACGAGTTAAATGCAACATTTTTGCTGCTACGATGCTGAAACCCGCACTTTCAAAGCGGTTATAGATTGCACCAATAACATTTTTTTTCACTGCGTTTGGTTTGATAATAGAAAAAGTGCGCTGAATAGCCATGTATTACCTCAAAATATTGTATTAATAACAACTTATGTTGCCTGTTTTTATCGCAGATCATGGAAAAACAGCTCAAAACCGTATCCCCTGCAAAAATAAGGGATTGATTATAGGGGGATAACAATAAATTGCACAGATGAAATCCCGCTTTTTTTTAAAAAACTGTGGCAAAAAAGTTATAATTTATCGATTTAATCACATTTTTTGCCTTCATTTGATTAAACTCTGCACTTATTTAACGAAAACTGAAATTCACCATATCCGTTTGACCGCTAAGATCAAGCACCGAAAGTTGGTATTTGCCACGTTTTTCTAATAAATAAGAGAACGTTGCCCCATTTTCAGTTTTACCGATTTGTTCACCATTTAAAAACCACCACTGCATACCACTTCCCCCTTGTGTAGAAACCGTTATTTCAAGCTGAGTTTCACCAGGCAATGGACGCAATAAATCCCCTTTTCTTATCCCAGAGATATACAAGGGGATCATATCTTCTTTAATCGGTGGACATGTTAATGAAATTGGTGGTAATCGTTTTGCTCTACGCTCTTTTTCAGGCAACCAAGCATCTAATGCTATCGGCCATAGAGCAATATCCTTTAATTGAGCACCAGGACAATTAGGCCCTGTCCGTTTTCCTTCTTTATCTATCCATACTTTTTCATTGATGCCTAAAATGCCCTCTTGGCTTTCATTCAATAGCGTTGGGGGGATCGTATTATCAAGGATCCAGCTTCGTCGACTAACTCGGCAGTTACTATCTTCTTTAGGCAAAGCTTTTCCCGTTGGCCAACAAATAGCTGCGGCTGAGACACTATTTGGCCTAGGATCAACAGGAGGCCGCTGTTTATTTTGATAAAAATAACTCGTCAATAAATTATTAACTTGATTCATTATCGGTACAGCGGTTGCAAATCCAAACTGCCCCGCAACAGGTGTGCCATCAGGTCTCCCCACCCAAACACCAATGGTATAACGCGCATTAACGCCTATCGACCATGCATCACGATAACCATAACTTGTTCCTGTTTTCCAAGCCAAGGGAACAACCGCTGAAATAGCACTATCAGGACGAGGCCGTGCCTCTCCCGCTAAAATTCGCCGAATGATCCACGCAGCACCGGGTGACATTAACATACGTTCATTGATGGTTTGCTCTGGCGTAAAACGTAACGGCGCGGTCTTTCCATGCCTTGCAAGCGCACTAAAAGTCGCCACTAATTGATCCATTCGTGTTGCTGTTCCTCCTAAAATAAGCGCTAAATTAGGTTCAGAGCCATAAGGAAAACGCATTTCAAGGTGATTATGTCGCAACTTAGCTGCAAATTTTTTTGCGCCATAAGCTTCTATTAATTGAACGGCAGGTAAATTTAATGAACGACTAAGGGCTTCACTCGCACTCACGGCACCGTTAAATCCAGTATCAAAATTACCAGGACGGTAATCTTCAAAACGGCGCGGAACATCTTGTAATAGTGATTCTGCATGGATCAATCCTTCATCCAAAGCAAGACCATAAATAAAAGGCTTTAAGGTTGATCCCGGCGAACGCCATGCACTTATCATATCAACATGCCCAAAGCGTTGATTATCATTAAAGTCCGCCGACCCAACATAGCCTTTAACACTCATATCCGTGTGATCGACCACAAGTATTGCCAGAGAAGTTTTATCGGCTAGCTGATATTTCCACTGTTTGGCTAGCTCTTCTAGTTGTCGCTGAAGATTAATATCAATCGTGGTTGTGATCACCGGCGCTTTTTGCTCGTTATACATACGCCGAGCCAATAATGGCGCGAGTTGTGGCGTTTGTCTTGGTGCAAGTAGCACTTGCTCTTGCTTTATTTCAGCCACTTTCTCTTTGGGCCAAATTTGATATTCCGCTAATCTATCTAATACTTTATCCCGTGCAGCTTGAGCACGCTCTGGATACCGGTCTGGCCTTAAACGACTGGGTGCTTGAGGTAATACCGCCATTAATGTTGCTTCACCTGCTGATAAATCAGCGGGAGATTTACCTAAATAGGCCCAACTTGCAGCGCCAATCCCTTCTAAAGTGCCACCAAAAGGTGCACGGTTAAGATAAATTTCTAAAATCTCATCTTTCGAGTAATACCATTCGAGCTGTAATGTCCGCCATAATTGTTTTAATTTTCCCCCTAAAGTCCGTGAGTGGGGGTCAATCAAACGCGCAACTTGCATTGAAAGCGTACTGCCTCCAGAAACAATTTTTCCCGAGCTTAAGTCTTGCCATGCGGCACGTAAAATAGCTATAGGGTTAACACCGGGGTGCTGATAAAACCAGCGATCTTCATAAGCTATCAAGGCCTGCAAATATTCAGGGGAAACATCAGAAAGGGTAACGTGATAACGCCATATTCCTTCTTTATCAGCAAAACGCCAAAGTGGTGTTCCATCTTCAGCCGTTACTATGGTGGCGATTTGAGGCTCGGGATCTGGCAGTGGCCAGATCTTATCTGCTATCCATAGCAATAATGGTGTTACTAATAGAAAAATAACGCTCGCGGCGATTAACCGCTTATATCCTAGTTTCATTCAATCACTCAAAGGAAAAAGCCCTTTCCGAAGAAAGGGCTGTCTAGCTTAAGGCACAACATCAATTTTATTTTTTGTTGCCCCTACGGCACGCCAATAAGGCACATACATTGACTCAACTTGCGGTGGCGGTACTTGATAACTCCCCGGAGTTACCGCTCTTGCTAAGTAAAGTAATGTCGTAGGACGATATTTATCAACCGCTATTGCAGCAACAAAACGATCATCACGATATTCAAGATGTTTTATATTGGCTTGTCCCATATCATCAATAAACTCCTGCAAATCAGCAGCGCTATCGCTTAAGCTTGCGCTACTTGATGCTAAGTTTTGATTTTCAATTTCAAGCCCCGCAGGTAATAGATCAACCACTAAGGCATCAGGTACATCTCTATTAGCTGAAACCTCTAATTTTACCACCAGCATTTCACCACTTTGTAAGCGATTAGGATCGACTCGATTGCCTTTTAGATCGTAATAACTACGATTGATCTTCAATACATTGCTATAAGGCGCTGGGGCAACTTTTGGATATCCGACAACATTCATTCGAGAGTAAATGGTTGTACCACCTTGGTTGTTTAGCTCTAAACCTTCTTGCAATTGTGTTGCTGTCAATGCTTCATTAACTGCGCGATCACTACTCATTGCTGGCACTTGACGATTAATGGTTACTTCCCAAGGCTTCTCTGCCATATCAATAAAGAAACGACCAGCAAGGTATAGTGAGTTACTCTCTTGTGTAGAGAACCATTCACGCCCTGTTAAGTTATCAGATAATGTAATAACACTGGCATCACGAGTTTGAGTTTCCAAATTGTTTTCACTGAGTAGCGCAATAATCAACGCTTGGTCACGAATAGTACTGCCGTAATCACCTAAACCGTAATTATATTTACGTGGCATGGTGACACCTTCAGCAATTAGGCTTTCAGCACGAGAGTTATCTCCCATCAATTTCAAAGCAACACCTAACTGCACAAGCGCTAAACCACTACCCGCTTGATTACGTTCTAGATATAAACGGCGCAATTCTCCCAAAGGGGCTTTTTGCTGATTAGCCAGAACTAAAGCCGCATATGCTCTTGCTGAGAATCGAGCCGCATCTTGGTTAACCACATACTCTTCATTAACAATATTTTTATCTTGTAAATAACGTAGTAGACGATCATTTGCCCGTTTTAATGCCTCAGTAGGAACTTCATAACCTTGTTGAGACGCTCTAAATAAGAAATCTGTTGCATACGCCGTTAACCAAAACTCTTCACGCCCACCTTGAGCCCACAAGGCAAATCCTCCTTCGGATTTTTGCATTGTTAAGATATGAGCAATCCCTTTTTCTATGGCTTCTTTTCTTTGCATATCTGTTTGTGTTTTGATCCCCAATTGTTTCAACTCTTTCTCTGTTGAATACAAGGATGGATATAATCCACTAACAGTTTGCTCAAGACATCCATAAGGATATGCAAATAACTCTCTAACATAACGCGCTACCTGTAACGGAGGGCGGCTAGTAAGTAATAATTCCCCCTCAAGCGTTGAGCGATTAAATTGATTTAATGCTTCGTTTGGTAGGCGCCAAGACTCACCATCTGCTAATGTATTGGCGTAATGTATTGTCTCAGCAGGATACGCAGGGCGTACACCTATTTTCCAAGTATTTTGATAAGGTTTTATCTCTTCATTAGGTACTTTAATACCATAAATAGACAGGGAAAATTCTCCTTGGCCAAATCCATGTTTTGCCGTAATAGGGATTTGAACTTGAGTTCGTTCACCTTTCGATAATGAAACGGTTTTACTGTCGACACCCGCTAAATCAACTAATCCTGATGCCGTATAATTTAACGTAATAGATTGTGGTGCATCCGTTAAGTTAGTTAAATCTAATGACAGTAACGCATCATCTCCCCCAGCCATAAAGCGTGGTAATGAGAGTTGAGTAACTAATGGCGCGGCAACAACAACTTTACCTTCTTGGCTACCAAATTTATCCGCAGTCCATGCTTGAGCCATAAGGCGGACTTCACCATTAAACTCAGGTATAGGTAAAGAAACCTCACCTTCACCTTGTGCATTTAATTTTACAGGTGTTGATTGTTGAGCAATGATTTGCACATCTGTTAATGGTTTTTTACCACCACGAGATAATGCACTTTCTTCGCTTCCATCACCACCAAAACGTAGGTTGGCTAAACGCCCTTCTCCTTCAATTAACTGACCATAAACATCGTATTGATCAACGCTATAACGCTTACGACCAAAGAAAGCTTCGTACGGATCAGGCGTTTTATAGTCGGTAATATTTAAGACACCTGTATCAACTGCAGACACTAATACATTGATGTTTTCCGGCAATGGCTGGCCTGCAACGGGCTTAGCTTTAATCCGAATTTTTAGATCTTGATTTGGACGAATTTTTTCAGGTGCATCCAGTGCAATATCTATACGGCGATTGTTATCTTGTAGTGGTAAATGCAAAATACCTACTGCACGTTTTACCGTCGCTTGTTTGGATGTATCCCCCGGTCTTACCACCACCGAAGTCAAATATAAATCGTGTCTTGCCCACTCTTTATTAATAGGTACTTCAACATCAAGTCCTTTTTCAGGTACATCAATCTCTTGCCACCATAGTGGCCCATCACTCGATTCTAATAACACATAACCTTTGCCAGGATGAGGGGCTGCAATATTGAGTTTGACTTTTTCACCCGGTAAGTAACTCTCTTTATCTAATTTTAATTTAACTTGATCAGGTCTTACTGCCCCGGTTCCGCCTGTATTATCCATCCAAGAATAGCCCGCCCAAAAACGTAAGCTACTGACAAGTTCTGTTTTAGGATCGACCACTTCTATACGATAAGAGCCCCATTCAACAGGGAAAGCCACTTTTGCGGTACCATCTTTAGCTATTTTGATAGTCTGCTCATCCATTTGCAGATCTTTTTGATTGTAGCCAGACTCCCAACCATTTGAATTAGACCAACGCCAATAATAATCATAACGTTCGTAAATAAATCTTACTTTTAGGTCATCAGCAGGTAATTTTTTACCCTCTTGATCGGTATAAACGATTTCAAACTCCGCCATTGAGTTTTCATCAACACTATAGCCTGATTTATATTTATCATTACGGTAGTCATACACCTCTTTTTTAGCAAAAACAGGGCGAATTCCCGCAAGATGTGTCGCTGGCCATACCGCTTGTTGATAACGGCGAGTAACAGGACGCCCTCCGGCTTCAAGTAAGCTTGCTTGTAAGATAATATTAATCGGTGATTTCACTTCAGCATAACGATCTTTATCAACCGTTAATGCCCCTTCACCATCCGTATCAAGAGTAAGTTCAAATTCATCTAATAAACGACTTAAATTTTCATCTTTTACGGCACCAAATTCATAACCCGGCAGTTGACTGACTGCTTCTCGCGAAGCTTTTAAGAAAACCTGCCCTTGCAAGCGATTATCTGCTGCCGGTGCACCATAAAGATAACGACCTTTAATATCAAAATAAGCATTATTACCACTGAGTAAAATGCCTTTTTTACCGGTGATCTCTAATGCCATACGCTCAGGCATAAAATCTTCAACTTGGAATTGGTAGAAGCGTGGAGTGCCATCGCCTAAATCAAAACGTAATTTCCGAATACCTGTACTCTCATTTTCAGGGATCATCAGTTTCAACTGATAAAAACCATTTTCAGGTTGCCAAACAAAACTACGGGAAACCTGACCATCCGTTTTTAATAAGTCAACTTTAACAGGTTGCTCTTTAATCGGGTTTCCATCACCATCTCGCAATAAACCATTAACGATTAAGGTTTCGCCGGGGCGGTACAGATCGCGTGGACCAAAAACAAAAAATTGTTTGCTATAACCTTGTGGCCCGCCGATATCAAATTCGGATAAATCAAGGGCTGGTTTACGCAAATCAATCATACTGGTTTGCCCATTACGAATAGCGAGTAATAAACGTGCTTTATCACTCTTTTCTAATGTGGCATGCCCTTGATTATCAGTTTTTGTTTTAGATATTAAATTACCTTTTTCATCCAAAAGACGAATTTCAATATTGTCTAATGCTGCGCCATTTTTCAGGGATTGAGTAAAAATATCTAGCGTATTAAGGTAGCTATGTACTGATAAACCGATATCACTAAAAGTAAATACCGTTGCCGGCATGGTATAGGAGTATTTACCTGCCTGCTGCATTACGGCGATATAGACACCCTCTTTTTTCAGGGCTTCAATAGATTTGAGTGGTAATAAGACATTTTCACGGGTGTTTTTTTCTGTATCAAGTTCAAAGCGCCCGCTATACACCAAATCCGCTTGTGACAGAAAATCGTCTGATTCCCAATAGTTAATATTAGAGCGGCTTTCCCATTGAGTTAAAAATTGTGTTAACCGATCATCTTTAACGCGGAAAAAGTTAACATCGACTTGTTCGACATTTAATGCGCTAATTGGCAAACCTTCCGTTGCTTCTAACGGTAATAATGAGCCTTTACTGGTAAAGCCGACCGATGGAAAAATCTCTTCTGTAGTAAATTTTTGGCTAAATGGCTCTACTAATTTACGTTCGTTAATTCCTTTAATTTGAGCATCAATAGTCAGGTTTAACTCTGTTGAAGGTGGCAAATGGCGGAATCGTAACTCCATCAGATTATCAGATAGCTCCCAAGCCCCTTCTAATTTACCTTTTTTAGTATCAACAAGACGGATAACATCATCAAATTTCTGGTCAGGATCGAGTGGTACTGAAAAAGTCACTACCATCGTACTTGCGCCATCGCGTTGTAATTCAGAGGCATCTAATACAGTCACCTCTTTACCTGCATAACGACGAGCAAGTTCATTGCGCACTTCTTGGCTAGTTAATGCAGTTTGATTATTCGTTTTGGTTGTAACTGCGGTTTTATCACCAAGTTGTGTTGTCGTTTGTTGCGATGTGCTTTTTTGTTCCGCAACTTGTGTTGGTTGTGAGTTATCACTCGTCGAAGATTGCTCATCTTCTGTTTTGTTATCATCACAGCCTGTTAAAGCTAATGCTGAAGCCAGTACCACTGCAAGTGTACACCAACGGTACCCTCTTTTTTCCGTGTACTGTCTAAATTGATCTCGATTCATATCCATTTCCTTTAATTCAACCCCTGAATTATATGATGTTTTATGCAGGCTACAATAATACCTAACTCATTAAGTAACCTAATTATTTAATACTACAGCCTTATTTAGACTTTACTAATTATTTATTTGTGCGTTTTTAAGCAAAGTAATAGTAAAACAAAGAGTTACATATAAATGCAAACCATTTGCTATTTTAATCATTTTCTTATTATAGGGTAAAAAAAAGCGATATCTGATGAGATATCGCCTAAACTGCAAAAAAATTAGGTTAGGTATTCAAATTAACGATTGGAATACCCTTACGAAGAAAGCCCCCTAATTTGCGTTGATAAAAAGGGGTTACATGGTGAGTCATAAAATGACTTACACCTTGCTCATCTTTATTCACAAAACAGAAATCCAGAGATTGTCCTTCTTCTAGGTGCTCAAAAGCGGCTTCAGCAGCTTGTGGGAGTATCTGAGCAATAATATTTTCTTCTCCAGTGATTTCTAGCCCAATCAAATAAAATGACTCATCATCACCTTGCTCCAAAGCATTAACAATAAATGCACGACGAATAGGCTTATGTTGACCAAAAAATTCGCTCAATGCTTGTGTTAATTTTTCAGGCTGTGGCTCAAGCACACTCAGTTGTAGAGAAGAACCTTCAACAGCAACAATTTCTTGTACTTCAAATTGTTCAGATACATCCATTACAAACTCCAAATCACATAATGTTTATTATTTTGCTTTTGTTAATAATAAATTAGCGATAGAACGAACACCATATCCTGTTGCCCCAGCAGCCCATTGCTCTACAGATGATTTTCTGTAAGTTGCTGAACAGTCGATATGTACCCAGCCTTTTTTATAATCTTTCACAAAGTGAGAAAGGAAAGCGGCTGCTGTACTTGCGCCTGCGGTATGTGAAGGTGCGGCAATATTATTGAGATCAGCAAAACTTGATGGTAACTGGCTACGATGGAAATCAGCTAATGGTAAGCGCCAGAACAGTTCATTTTCTTGATCTGCACTTGCTAATAATTCATTCGCTAATTTATCATCAAAACTTAATACAGAGTGATAATCATTACCTACGGCCACTTTAGCTGCACCTGTCAATGTTGCCGCATCGATAATCAATTCAGGGGCAAAGTTGCTAGCATCAATTAAACCATCTGCTAAAACTAAACGACCTTCTGCATCCGTATTCATGATTTCAACGGATTTACCATTACGATAACGGATAATGTCTCCTAACTTAAAGGCATTACCGCTAACCATATTATCAGCAATACATAGCAATAGTTTTACGCGTTTATTTAAACCTCGTGTAATAGCTAAAGCCAAAGCACCAGCTAAGGTTGCAGCACCGCCCATATCCGCTTTCATAGAATTCATGGAAGAAGAAGGTTTGATGCTATATCCGCCTGAATCAAAGGTGATCCCTTTACCAACAAGGCAGGCAAAGATAGGGGCTTCGGCATCTTTAGTTGGATTAAAATCTAATGCTAAATAGACGGGATCACGTGAAGAGCCTCGACCTACAGTATAAATTCCCGCATAGTTCTGATCTCGGAGATCAGCCCCTTTGGTGATTTTATAGCTGATATCTTCTTTATCTAAACCACAGAACAGATCAACAGTACGCTGAGCCAGTTGTTCAGGCCCTAACTCTTCTGCTGGGGTATTTATTGTGTCACGCACCCAATCAACAATACGGATACGCGACTCTAATTCTTTTTTGTCCGCTTCACTTAATTGTGGCCATTCGATTGAACGTGCGCCTTTAGGTGCTCTAAAACCTAACCAAAACGCCCAACTACGTTCTAAATCCCAGCCGTCACCAACTAGAGCAACATTACGAATACCTTGACCATCAATTTTGCGTCCACCACGCTGAATGGCCCCTAAGCGGTTTTCTTCCGTTAAGTGAACGGTCATGCCAGTTTCGTTAGTGCTAATTAGTGCTTTTTCTCCCCAACATGCTGCTGCAGGTTCATTAGACAGCATGATAGGCATAATTTGTTTATTCATTTATTATCTCACTTATTATTACTGATGGCAGTTAACCTATTCAGACTACCAGATATTTACCTTTTAGCGTGATCAATTTACTGCAAAAAATCAGTCACGACCATTCTCATTAAAGCCTTTTAGCTAATTGCATGTTACTTTACGAGCAATATCCCATAAACACACGCTGGTTACTCAGTCTTTTGAGGTATTTATTCCTCTTTTAAAGTTAAATCATACTGAGCAATAAAAACAAAAAGACTGGCAATTAACCAGTCTTTCGCATTAATCATTTACTCGATTATTCAAATTCATCAAGCCAAACTAATAAAATTGCTTCAAGAATTTTTTCATTCGATTTTTGTGGATCATCATCAAAATCGTCTAATTGGCAAATCCACTGATGCATATCGGTAAAACGAACGGTTTTTGGATCTGTATCGGGGTAGAGATCATAAAGCGCTTCCCCTATTTCACGTGTATCACTCCATTTCATTTTAAACTCCTAAAATCAGTGTTCTCTCGCATGGTTGATAGAATATTTAGGTATTTCAACGACTAAATCTTCATCAGTTACCTTCGCTTGGCAACTTAAACGACTTTCTGGCTCTAATCCCCACGCTTTATCTAACATATCGTCTTCCAGCTCTGTACTTTCATCAAGAGAGTCAAAACCTTCACGAACGATACAGTGACAAGTGGTACACGCACACGACATTTCACACGCATGTTCAATCTCAATGCCATTACGTAATGCAACATCAAGAATAGACTCACCTTCAGTGGCATCAACAACAGCACCTTCCGGGCAAAGTGTGCTATGGGGTAAAAATACAATTTTAGGCATAGTTATATCTCATCCACAGAATGACCTGCCAACGCTTGACGAATGGAAGTATCCATACGACGCGCAGCAAATTCCTGAGTTTGCTTATCCAGTTGTTTAATGGCGTTTTCAATGGCAACAGGATCTGTTCCCTCAACGCTTTCTATTAAAGTATCTACAACATTATCGATAGCCGTTTTCTCATCTTCAGTTAAGAGATGAGCATCTTCTTGTAATGCTGCGGTTAAACTTTCTAACACGCGAGCGGCTTCGACTTTTTGCTCGGCAAGACGACGAGCTTGTAAATCTTCTTTGGCATTTTCCATTGAAGATTGGATCATATTAGCGATTTCTGTATCACTAAGACCATAAGAAGGTTTTACCTGTACTGAGGCTTCAACACCAGTGGATTTTTCCATCGCACTAACGCTTAATAAACCATCAGCATCCACTTGGAAGGTAACACGTATATGTGCTCCCCCCGCCGCCATTGGTGGAATACCCCGCAAAGTAAAACGGGCTAATGAGCGACAATCACTCACCATTTCACGTTCACCCTGTACCACATGAACACTCATGGCAGTTTGACCATCTTTAAAAGTGGTAAATTCTTGTGCTCTCGCAACAGGGATAGTGGTATTTCGTGGGATCACTTTTTCAACCAGCCCGCCCATGGTTTCTAAACCTAATGAAAGCGGAATAACATCCAACAAGAGCATTTCGCTATCAGGTTTATTACCCACCAGAATATCTGCTTGAATAGAGGCACCAATAGCAACAACTTTATCAGGGTCAATCGAAGTTAATGGTTCACGTTTAAAATAATCGCCTACCATTTGGCGCACCAGTGGCACGCGAGTTGATCCGCCCACCATAACCACTTCGAGCACTTCATCCACGTCAACATCAGCATCTTTTAATGCTCGACGAACGGATAACAACGTACGTTTAACTAAAGGTTGAATTAATGATTCAAATTCAGCGCGGGTAATTTCCCCTTTCCAACCATTGATATTGATATCAGCCACATCATTATCACTTAAAGCGATTTTAGTTTCTGAGGCAATATCAAGTAATTGACGTTGTAAAATAACATCATTTTGATAACCAAATCCCGCACGCTCTCTGATCCAGTCGGCTAACATCATATCAAAGTCATCACCGCCTAACGCAGTATCACCACCTGTTGCTAAGACTTCAAACACCCCTTTAGTTAAACGTAAGACAGAGATATCAAAAGTTCCGCCCCCTAAGTCGTAAACGACAATAGTGCCTTCTTTTCCGGAATCTAATCCATAAGCAATCGCGGCAGCAGTAGGTTCATTTAATAAACGTAATACATGTAAACCTGCACGACGTGCTGCTTCTTTAGTGCCTTGACGCTGTGCATCATCAAAATAAGCAGGTACAGTGACAACCACACCATCAAGTTCACCACCTAATGATTGTATTGCACGCTCTGCTAAGGCTTTTAAAATATCCGCAGAAACTTGAATAGGATCGACAATGCCAGCAGGTGTTTTAATTAATGGCAGTCCACTATCATTGTCATGAAAATGGTAAGGGAGGTTAGGATAACGACTGGTTATATCATTTAGCGAGCGCCCCAGCATTCGTTTTATTGAGCTGATAGTATTGGCGGGATCTTTTTCGGCTTCTTGTTTCGCCTGCCAGCCAACATTAATATTATCAACTTGATACTGCACAACAGATGGCAATAAATAGCGACCTTCACTATCTGAAAGCGCTTCGGCTTGCCCACTACGTACAGTGGCAACAAGTGAGTGTGTTGTTCCTAAGTCAATACCCGCAGCTAATCGACGCTGATGTGGCGCAGGTGTTTGTCCTGGCTCGCTAATTTGTAATAATGACATAACAATTTTCCTTAAAAACCATCAAACAAGCGTTCTTCAAGATGCTCGACTTGCTCTTTTAATTTCGCGAGAAAACGTAATTTTCTCACATTGTCTGCGGCAATGTCCCAAGTCTGACTGTCCAGTGTTTTCACCATTTCATCATAACGTACAGTGTACATTTTCTCTAAGCGCGCAGAAAAATCAGCCAGTAAATTTTCAGCATCAGTACTATGCTCTATATCATCCAGCTCTTCACGAAGCGTAAGCTGCTCCATAAGAAAAGCCGTATCGTGCATCGTTTGTTGCTCATTAGCAATATCGATGCCCTGTAAAGAGAGCATATATTCAGCTCTTGAAAGTGGATTTTTTAAGGTTTGATAAGCCTGATTGATAGTCGAAGCAAACGAAATTGCTTGTACTTGCTCTTTGTCAGATTTACCCGCAAAACGATCGGGGTGATATTGACGTTGCATCTCTTGATAACGAGAAGCAAGCTGTTGTTTATCAATATCAAAACGATTAGGCATGCCTAATAGGGTGAAATAGTCCATACTTCTGCTCTTGGATTAATTGATATTAATACCGTGTATAAATATTGATTACACGGTAAAGCTTTCTCCACAACCACATTCGTTAGCCACGTTTGGGTTGTTAAACTTAAAGCCCTCGTTTAATCCTTCTTTAACGAAATCAAGCTCTGTTCCATCTAAATAGACCATGCTTTTACCGTCAATAATAACTTTCACACCTTTATCTTCAAAAACGGTATCTTCGTCATTGATGACATCAGCAAACTCAAGAACATAAGCCATCCCAGAACAGCCTGATGTTCTTACGCCTAAACGCAAACCTTCGCCTTTGCCACGATTAGCAAGAAAAGAGCGAACACGGTTAGCAGCGGCTTCTGTAAGGGAAATTGACATGGCACACCTCACTCATAAAGAACGAAAGCGGACACTGAAACATAACCTTCAGCATCCGCCAATATTTTATTTTTTTATTATAACAGGCAATTATTTGCCTTGGCGTTTGCTTTTATAGTCTGCAATCGCGGCTTTTATTGCATCTTCAGCCAGAATTGAACAGTGAATTTTCACTGGTGGTAATTCTAACTCTTCAGCAATTGCGGTATTTTTAATCGCTTCTGCTTCATCTAAGGTTTTACCTTTCATCCATTCGGTAACCAAAGAGCTTGATGCAATCGCTGAGCCACAACCATAAGTTTTAAAACGTGCATCTTCAATTACACCGTTATCATCAACTTTGATTTGTAGCTTCATGACGTCACCACAAGCTGGTGCGCCTACCATACCGCTCCCCACTGTAGGGTCGTTGTTATCAAATGAACCCACATTCCGAGGATTTTCATAATGATCAATTACTTTATCGCTATAAGCCATGATTTAACTCCTGAAAACGTCTGATTAATGGTGAGACCATTCGATACTGTTGATATCAACGCCTTGTTTATGCATTTCCCAAAGTGGAGAAAGATCACGTAAGCGACCAATTGCACTGTGAATTTGTTCAATTGCATAATCGATTTCTTCTTCAGTGGTGAAACGACCTAAAGAGAAACGAATAGAACTATGTGCTAATTCATCAGTTAATCCTAAAGCACGTAGTACATAAGAAGGCTCTAAACTTGCTGATGTACAGGCTGAACCTGAAGATACAGCAAGATCTTTCAGTGCCATCATTAATGATTCACCTTCAACATAGTTGAAGCTGACATTAAGAATATTTGGCGCTGTATGTTCTAAAGAACCATTGATATACACTTCTTCAATATCTTTGATGCCATTCCATAAACGTAAACGTAATTCATTTAAACGTTTAGTTTCATCAGCCATTTCTTCTTTCAATATACGGTAAGCTTCACCCATACCCACAATTTGGTGAACGGCTAATGTACCTGAACGCATACCACGCTCATGCCCACCACCATGCATTTGTGCCTCTAAGCGAATGCGTGGTTTACGGCGAACATAAAGCGCACCAATACCCATAGGTCCGTAAACTTTATGTGCAGAAAGAGAAAGTAAATCGACTTTTAATTTGGAGAGATCGATTGGTAATTTACCGACGCTTTGCGTTGCGTCAACGTGGTAAATAATGCCTTTGCTACGGCATAATTCACCAATAGCAGCAATATCTTGCACCACACCAATTTCATTATTCACGTGCATGATAGAAACTAAAATAGTGTCATCACGCATAGCGGCTTCGAGTTCTTTCAAATCAATTAAGCCATCGCTTTTTGGTGCTAAGTAGGTCACTTCAAAACCTTCACGCTCAAGCTGACGACAAGTATCTAAAATCGCTTTATGCTCAGTTTTTGATGTGATGATGTGCTTACCTTTTTTCTGATAAAAGTTTGCAACACCTTTTAGTGCCAAGTTATCTGCTTCAGTTGCCCCTGAGGTGAAAACAATTTCACGAGGATCAGCACCAATAAGATCAGCAATCTGATTACGAGCGATATCGATCGCTTCTTCAGCTTGCCATCCAAAACGGTGCGAACGAGAGGCTGGGTTACCAAAAATGCCGTCAATAGTCAGGCATTGCATCATTTTTTCAGCAACTCGAGGATCAACGGGTGTGGTTGCTGAATAATCTAGATAAATGGGTAATTTCATTGCTCACTAACTCCAAAGACGACAGATCTTCTTTAATAATTTTGTTTTGTTTGCCTAGAGATCGCCGTTAAACTCGCATATTAACAATGGTTTCTTGTAAACGACCATTGATAGCATGACGTTTTTCATTGTCTTGACGATCAGCGACATCCATAACCTCTTCGTTATTAACTAACTCTTCAAGGCTAATGCTGCTAAGGAAACTGGTAATACGATCACTTAAATCACGCCACAAAGTATGAGTCAGGCAACGATCGCCACCTTGACATCCTTCTTTATTACCCTGACAACGGGTAGCATCAACAGATTCATCAACTGCTGAAATGACTTGAGCAACAAAAATTTGCCCCGCTTCACGACCGAGTAAATAACCACCACCCGGGCCACGCACACTTGCGACTAATTCATTTTTACGTAAACGTGAAAAAAGCTGCTCAAGGTAAGAAAGGGAAATCCCTTGACGCTCAGAAATATCAGCGAGGGGGACAGGGCCTTGCTGCGAATGCAATGCAACATCAAGCATAGCAGTAACTGCATAACGCCCTTTTGATGTCAGTCTCATAACAAATACTCCGTGGTGAACAATAGTCAAATTGTGTCATTCCTGAGTAATTTAGTCAACTATTTATCTGAGTGTTTTAGTCAGGTATTAAGCTCAGCAACAATGACGCATGTTAATCAACTTAATCCTTTATTTCTTAGCCCATTTTTCAACGGATGTTAAAATACCACGTAAGATATGAAGCTCTTGTGTTTCTGGACGTGCGCGCGTAAACAAGCGGCGTAAACGACTCATCACTTGTCCTGGATGTTTAGGACGAATAAAACCAGACTCATTAAGTACCTGCTCTAAGTGAACATAAAAGCGTTCAATATCTTCAGCGGGTGGATAATCAATCTCTGATGAAGCATTTTCCTCTTGTTTTTCCTGTTGAGCAAGTGCAGCCATGCGAATTTCATAACAAACAAGTTGCACCGCCATCGCTAAGTTTAAAGAGCCATATTCAGGGTTGGTAGGAATATAGAGGTGGTAATCACATTTTTGTAATTCTTCATTAGTTAAGCCTGTGCGTTCACGGCCAAAGATCACCGCAACGGGCTTATTTGCTGCCTCTTTTACGCAACGTTCACCACATTCACGAGGTGCTAGCATTGGCCAAGAGAGCGTACGATTACGCGCACTTGTTCCAATCACTAACCCACAGCCTTCAATGGCATCATCAATAGTATCAACAATATGAGCATTGCCAATAACATCGCTTGCCCCTGCTGATAAGGCTATAGAGTGAGAGTCGGGTTTTTCTTTAGGATTAACAAAATAAAGATTCGTTAATCCCATGGTTTTCATAGCACGAGCTGTCGAGCCCATATTGCCTGTATGTGAAGTTTCGACAAGGATAATGCGAATATTTTCTAACATTGATTTCTAACTAATTGTTTTATGATCCATCTATTTTATCACAAATGTAGCCAAAAACGCGAACGCCTGTTATACTTCGCCTCGTTTTTTATCCCCGTTCTTTAACATCTTGTGGAAGATAACCATGCATCCGATGCTGAATATTGCCATACGTGCTGCACGTAAGGCTGGTAATTTAATCGCCAAAAATTACGAAAATCCTGAATCTGTAGAAACGAGCCAGAAAGGTAGCAATGATTTTGTCACTAATGTTGATCGCGAAGCGGAACAGGCAATCATTGAAATCATTCGTAAATCTTATCCAAAACACACCATTATTACGGAAGAAAGTGGCGAGTTACTCGGTGAAGATCACGATATCCAATGGGTTATAGATCCACTTGATGGCACCACTAACTTTATTAAACGCCTACCACATTTTTCTGTTTCTATCGCTGTACGTATCAAAGGTCGCACAGAAGTTGCTGTGGTTTACGATCCTATGCGTAACGAACTTTTCTCAGCTGTTCGTGGTCAAGGTGCACAATTAAATGGTTACCGCCTCCGTGGCTCTAATGCACGTGATTTAGATGGTGCTATTTTAGCAACTGGTTTCCCATTCAAAGCAAAACAACATTCAGCAGCTTATATGAATATGCTGACTAAACTGTTTGTACCATGCGCTGATTTTCGTCGCACAGGTTCAGCAGCATTAGATTTAGCTTATGTTGCCGCGGGTCGTGTGGATGGCTTCTTTGAAATTGGTTTAAAACCTTGGGATTTCTTAGCAGGTGAACTTATTGCTCGTGAAGCGGGTGCAATTGTATCTGACTTTACTGGTAATCACGGCTATCTACAAACTGGTAATATTGTTGCGGGTAATCCTCGAGTTGTCCGAGCATTATTGGCAGAAATTCGTAGCGAATTAACTGATGCTTTAAAACGTTAATTGATACGAATAACAATAAAATATAAAAAAACTATCTTATAAAATGATCCCCAGTAGTTGGACAGCCAATTACTGGGGGTCTTTTTTATTGCCTATGCGTTTTCAATTAAAAGGGCATTTACTGAAAGTTGGCTAATTTCTTGTGCAATCTTATCTAATAGTTGTGATGTTATCTCTTGCTTATTAACACGTAATAGAAAAGCTTTTCTTGCAATGACAAACCCTAATATCTGACCAATAAGAGCATGAGCACGAATAGTGATTGTTACTTCATCACTCTTTGTATCCATTAATCCAACTAAGCGAGAAAGGCGAAGATGAAAAGGCTCTATCAGATTACTATAAATAAGATCGTAATTTTCCGTCGGTTCTAACTGTTCACGTAGGATCAACTGACTGTAATAATGGCGTTTTGGTGATAATAATGCACGAGTTAAACCTGTGACTAGTAATAGAACTAATTCAGCCACTTTTTCATTTTTATAAGGTCGGTTTTCTTTCAATAAAAACTGAAGCTTATTATCAAATTGGTCAAACTGAATTTCAGAGGCTAATTCTGTAGCAATATATCGGATCACTGCTGTATAAACCCCTAATTTTCCGCCAAAGTGGTAAGGTATTGCTGATTGATTAACACCAGCATCTTGCGCAAGTTGTCGCGTTCTCAATCCACTGATCCCATATAGTGCAAAAAGCCTAATACCTTCTTGCACTAATTTCTCTTGAGTTTGTTCTGTACTTACTGCAGTTTTACTGGTGTTTTTCATTATAATCAACTGGTTACTATTAGGACTATATATCTGCCCGCATTAATTGTGTTGAGTTAGAATTTAACTCAATCCCTTTGCTTTTGCCAACCACAACAGTGCCACCTAAATTACATAAGTGGTGGCCGAAGCCACAATTAGGTTCAAAAGCAAATGTCATACCTTCTTGTAATACTAATTCTCTCCCTGGATTAGGTAATCGCTCAATTTGTTTATAACGATGAGCAAGAGGTAATGATTCAATACCTGGCGCTGTGCCAAAGCCGATTGGGCCATAAGGATTAATACTGTGAATAAGTGGATGAACATGCCATCCCTCTGATTCTAATAGTGGTTTTTCCATTAAATCAACGACTTCACCAAAGGTTATCCCTGCTTTTAAATGTTCAACGCCAATTTCATAGCATTCACGTGCAACTAATGCTGCTTTTTCTAAGTTTTCGTGAATTTTACCTACAGCAACCGCCGCTTGATGTTGCGTTTCATACATTCCATATAAAGCAAAAATCTCTGATAATATAATATCATCCATTTGAATTTCACGAGGTGCTTGTGAGCGATATTGCCAAGCAGGAGGCCCCCAACCGATATACTCAGATCCTGATCCCATTAAAATTTCAGCGGTAAATCCTCCCCTTGATAAACAAGTGGCAGTAATTGCGGCCGCAAGCTCCGCCTCTGTTGCACCAGGCCTTGCAGTCACTCGCATTGCCTCGCTCATTGCTTCACCAATGGCGGCAGCATATCTTACATGAGCGAGCTCTTCTTCACTTTTAACTGATGCCCGTCTAAAGAAATCACGATACACACTGCTAAATTTTGCATAAGGAAATGCTTCCTTAATACCATTTAGAGTATTAAATGGCATTGCACCATCAAAATAAAATGGGGGATAAGGTTCTAAGCCAATAATACCAATATGTGCATTTTGTTGTACTCCCATCTCTTTTAGAAAATGAGCAATACTACGCCCTGTTTTTCCTACAACAAGATTATCTTCATCAATCCACTGCAAATCACCACGTAGTTTTGCCTGCATATGATCAGCTATCATCATTGGTGCAAAAGTAACTATCAATGGTTTCTTATCTTCATGAAAAATAACAACCGATCCTAATCTGTCATTTGTAAAATAGTGGTCAATACAAAACGGTGCAGGTGCTGCCGATTCTCTATCACCATAAATAATCAATGTATCTAATTGGTTATCTCTCATAATGTCTCTAGCTAACTGCCAGCGTCGGTCTCTTTCTTGTAAAGAAAAACTAGCTGGGATCACTGATTTACTTTTCATAGTAATACCTTCTTCTATTCATTCATTTGAATGAATTAAATTTAGCTTTAATATTTAAAATGATCAATCGTTTGGTTGATCAAAAAATGCGCTTTAAAAAATAAAAAGAAAAAAACCTGTAATATCAAAAGGTATTACAGGCTTAGACGTTTATGAAAAATAGGAAATAAAAGGATTAAGTATTTTGCGGTTGTACTTTCGGTCTAATAAACATTGCAGGAATAGTTAATGCCGCCATCAACCAGAAAATAAGGTATTCTTGGTTAGGAAGTTTTTCATATAACCATCCCGATACAATCGTCATAATAGCGATACTTCCCCCCATTGCTAGAGCAGAATAAACCGCTTGTAAACGAATAATTTCATGCTCTTGACGTGCAGTAATAAAACGCATTGCCGCTAAATGGCATACGGTAAATGTGCCACTATGCAAAATTTGTACAATAATAAGTGCCGGTAATGCTGTAAAACTGCCCATCATCCCCCAGCGCAATAGCCCTGCAAATGCTGAAAGTAATAATAAGTTTCGAGCACTCCAACGGCGGAATAAACGACGGCTAAACATAAAGACAACCACTTCAGCAACTACGCCTAAGGACCAAAGATAACCAATCGTTGCTGTATCATAGCCTGCTTTTTCCCAATAGAGTGCGCTAAAACCGTAATAAGCAGCATGAGCACCTTGTAGTAAAGAAACACATAATAGAAAACGCCAGACTGGGCCATCTGAAATCAGTTTCATAAATGAAACATGATGGTGTTCCGTTTTTTTGACCTTACCTTGAGGCATGATTTTTGGACGTAACATTGAGGTAAGGAATAATGCAAGAGTGCTGGCAATCAATCCATAAAGAATAATCGGGTGTCCAAAAGCATCAATCAATATCCCCAATAATGAGGAACTAATAATAAATGCAATAGATCCCCAAACCCGAATTTTGCCATAATCTAAAGGAAATTGTTTTTGCCATGTTCCCGCAAGTGAATCTCCCAAAGGCACCATGGGTGCAAAAAAAACGTTAAATCCGGTCATTACCAAAAAGAGCCAAGCCCAATGAGTGCCCAACATAAATGCAACGGTAAATAGGAGAGATAAAAAAGCAAAAAGTCGCAGTGCAGTAATGAGCTTTGATGGATCTTTTACAGCCGGCGTTAAAATCAAGCTTCCTACAAAACGAGCGGTTAAGCCCACCCCAAGTAGTAAGCCTATCATCGCAGGATCAACCCCCTCGCCCTTTAACCAGATAGACCAAAAAGGCAAGAAAATACCATATGAGAAAAAATACGTAAAATAATCTAAGGCAAGCCACAGTGTTGATGGAATAACCATCCAACCCCCCATTTTTAACATGCAAAAAAACCCGCCAAGAACATGTTCTCGAAGCGGGCTTGTATAACGGGTTTTATTATATCGTTACAAACTTATGCGTAAACTGGAAATTTAGCGCAGATATCCAAGACTTTTTGTTTCACTTTTTCAATGTTCGCTTCATCATTGATATTATCAAGGACATCACACATCCAACCGGCTAAATCTTTTGCTTCCGCTTCTTTAAAACCACGACGTGTAATCGCTGGAGAACCAATACGAATACCAGATGTAACAAATGGACTGCGAGGATCATTTGGCACACTATTTTTGTTCACAGTGATATTAGCACGACCCAGAGCAGCATCAGCATCTTTACCTGTAATATCTTTATCAACTAAGTCTAATAAAAACAGGTGGTTCTCTGTGCCACCAGATACTACTTTATAACCGCGCGCTAAGAAAACGTCTACCATTGCTTTCGCATTTTTTGCAACTTGTTGCTGGTAAACTTTAAACTCAGGTTCCATTGCTTCTTTTAATGCAACGGCTTTACCCGCGATCACATGCATTAAAGGACCACCTTGAGAGCCAGGGAATACGGCAGAGTTTAATTTCTTATAAAACTCTTCATCGCCACCCTTAGCAAGGATAAGACCACCACGAGGACCCGCTAATGTTTTGTGTGTTGTTGTAGTCACAACGTGAGCATGTGGTACTGGGTTTGGATAGACACCCGCTGCAATCATACCTGCAACGTGAGCCATATCGACAAATAAGTAAGCCCCTACGCTATCTGCGATTTCACGCATTTTAGCCCAATCAACCAAACCTGAATAAGCTGAAAAACCACCAATGATCATTTTTGGTTTATGCTTTTTAGCTTGCTCAGCGATATCTTGGTAATCAATTTTACCGGCTTCATCAATACCATAAGGAACGATATTGTAGAGTTTACCAGAGAAGTTAACCGGAGAGCCGTGAGTTAAGTGACCACCTTGGGCCAAATTCATCCCTAATACTGTATCACCCGGTTTAAGTAATGCCATATACACAGCCGCATTCGCTTGTGATCCAGAGTGAGGTTGTACGTTTGCATAATCAGCACCAAATAGTGCTTTGGCACGATCAATGGCTAATTGTTCAACAACATCAACGTATTCACAACCACCGTAGTAGCGTTTACCTGGATAACCTTCTGCATATTTGTTGGTCAGCTGAGATCCCTGCGCCTGCATAACACGAGGGCTAGTATAGTTTTCAGAAGCAATTAATTCGATGTGCTCTTCTTGACGAGTCACTTCACCTTCCATTGCATTCCATAATTCCGGATCGTAATCAGCAATATTCATTTCACGTTTTAACATTCACATCTCCTGACTCAGCTAACTTCACTAAAGGCGAACTCCCTTACGGGAGTAAGAATGACATACAGTGTAAACTCTTTTTCCTCATTGAGATAGTCCCAAAAGAAAAAATACGCAATCGTTTGCTAAACCACTATAACACAGTTCTATTACTTTTTGATAACCTCATTTTATCTGCTGTTTTTGTTCTTTTTGAGGCACATCTCGCTAATTTATGTAAACCCTCAACATCATTCTCTAAGATTTCCCCATTTTCCTAAAAAAAATAAAAACTCAGATTTACAAATAAAGCAAAAAGATATAAGTTGTATTAAAAATACATGTTATAAAAATCATATTAAACTGAATATTTTTCAGGAGCAATTATGTTAGATGCACAAACTATCGCGACAATTAAATCCACTATTCCTCTTATTGCTAAAACAGGCCCCGCGTTAACGGCGCATTTTTACGACAGAATGTTCTCTCGCCATCCTGAGTTAAAAGATATTTTTACCATGAGCCACCAAAGCAGTGGCGCACAACGTGAAGCGTTATTTAATGCGATATGTGCTTATGCAACGCACCTTGAGGATTTACCTGCTATTTTGCCGGCGGTAGAAAAAATTGCACAAAAACATGCCAGTTTGAATATTCTTCCTGAACATTATCCTATTGTTGGAGAAAACTTATTAGCCACCATTGATGAAATGTTTAACCCGGGCAAAGAAGTGCTTGATGCTTGGGGAGCCGCTTACCAAGTTTTGGCTGATGTTTTTATTAATCGGGAAGAGCAAATTTATCAACAAAAAGAACAAGCATCTGGAGGCTGGCGAGGATTACGTCACTTTAAAGTTAAGCATAAAGTAAAACAAAGTGAGGTTATTACCAGCTTTGAATTAGAGCCTGAAGATGGACAAGCGGTTACACCTTACCGTGCAGGCCAATATTTAAGTATTTATATTCGTGATGAGAAACTTGCAAATCAAGAAATTCGTCAATATTCCTTAACGCAATCGGCAAACAATAAAACCTATCGTATTGCGGTAAAACGTGAAGACAAGGGAATTTTATCTAATTTTCTTCATGACCATATCCAAGAAGGAGACATCTTACAAGTTGCCGCACCAGGGGGCGATTTTTATTTAGATATCTCATCAACAACGCCTGTCACATTAATTTCAGCAGGTGTAGGCTTAACTCCTATGTTAGCGATGTTGCACACTCTCTCTTCTCACCAAGCACAAGTCAATTGGTTACATGCAGCGGAGCATGGTGGCGTGCATGCTTTTAAGGAAGAAATCGCACAAGCAGGAAAGCAAATTGAACAATATCAACAAGCCGTATGGTATCGTCTCCCTCGTACTGAAGATATAATCAATAAAGACTATCAATTTGAAGGGTTGATGGATTTAACCAAGATACATGAATGGCTATCAATACCTAATATGCAGTTCTATTTCTGTGGTCCATTACCTTTTATGCAATCTGTCGCTAAACAACTTATTACTCTCGGTATTGAAAGCGATAAACTTCATTATGAGTGCTTTGGCCCTCATACTGTTATTAGCCAATAACAGCCAGAATAGGTAAGAGAATAAATTAAATAATAAGGAAAAAGCGCTGATTATTTTACTATTCAGCGCTTTTTATATTGGAAACAACTAACTATTTAATAAGTAACTTTTATTGATGTCGGTATAACATGATATTTAGACGAATAGCGATACCAAATAACACTAATTAAACAGAGTGTATAGCCGAACAACTCGCTACCTTCTTCCACCATATTTTTTACTGTGCGGTTATAGTCTTCACCTAACAATTTCTCCCACAAAATCCCCATACCAAATAAGCGAGAGAATAGTAAAACACTGAGTAAACCCGCCATAAGCATTCCTTGACTAGAATGCGTTATAAAATGGGTTAAGCCATATAATGTTTTTTTCCCTTCTCTGATAGCGATCGCTATACAGACAAATGTTACCGTTAATGCAAACCAAACCCATGAACCATGTGCTAATTGGTCAAAAACACCATCTAACTCACGAATTAAGATACACAAGAAAAAGCCCATAATCAGTGTGTATCCCCCTCTCATTTCTGGCTGTTTATAAGCAGGTATAAAGAAAAGAAGACATATTATAGCCACAATAAGTTCTTGCCCCAGTTCGGTTGCTGAGGTTTCAGAAATACCATTATTCAGCACCAAAATATCGAGGAAAATAAACCCTGTTGTTATTGCCACAATCATGGCGAAAAACAAAAATAAAGCAAAACGCTTTAATAAATAGCTAAGCACGATATTACCCATAGAATAATAAATATTTAAGTTGATGATAATAACTGTCTACAAAAGTTATTGAATAACATTTTGTGCCTTAAAAGGTGAGAATTTTAGTAAAATAAATTGTTTATTATCATCAATAGACTTGTATAAGATATAAATAGCACAATAGGTGAAACATAAAAAAACATTTTATGAACAAAGAAAGGTAATTATTAATATTACTTATTTAATGAGTATAATTATCAGCAATACAAATCATTTATTATCACTTATAAATTTATAAAAGATAATCAGTAAATAAATAAACTTATTGAGATAATATAAAAAAGAATTAATTAATAAAGATAAAAAAACCCGATAATTAAACTAATAATCATCAGGTTTCATAAACAACGCTTATTTATTTTTTAAATAGCTTCTTCGTCTTGCTCTCCAGTACGAATACGGATAACTCGATTCACATCAAAAACAAAAATTTTACCGTCGCCAATCTTCCCCGTTTGAGCGGTAGTCATTATAGTATCGACACAAGTTTCAGCGATTTCATCAGCAACAACGATCTCAATTTTTACTTTAGGTAAAAAATCGACCATATACTCTGCACCACGATAAAGTTCGGTATGCCCTTTCTGACGACCAAAGCCTTTTACCTCTGTTACCGTCATACCCGTGATACCAACTTCGGCTAATGCTTCTCTTACATCATCTAATTTAAACGGCTTAATTATCGCTTCAATTTTTTTCATCGGATTATCCTGCTATTACCAGTTATGGCGACCAAAACCGCTTGTGATCGGATAGCGACGATCTTTACCAAAATTACGACTGGTAATACGCGGTCCTACCGGTGCTTGACGACGCTTATATTCATTAATATCGACTAATTTTACCACTTTACGAACAATGGCTTCATCAAATCCAGCCGCAACCAAGTCAGAAACAGATTTATCTTGCTCAACATAGCCTTCAAGAAGGGCATCTAAAATATCATAAGGTGGTAGATTATCTTGATCTGTTTGTCCTGGTGCTAATTCTGCTGAAGGGGGCCTATCAATCACACGTTGTGGAATAGCGGGTGAAAGAGTATTACGATATTTAGCCAGTTCAAACACCAGTGTTTTAGGAACATCTTTTAAAACATCAAAGCCCCCCGCCATATCACCATATAAGGTCGAGTAGCCTACGGCAGATTCACTTTTATTACTCGTGGTGAGCACTAACCGACGACGTTTATTGGACATCGCCATTAAAATAACCGCACGACAACGCGCTTGTAGGTTTTCTTCTGTGGTATCGACAGCGCTACCTTTAAACATAGGCGAAAGTTGATCCATAAAAGCATCAAACATCGGCTCAATAGAGACAGTATCAAACTCAACACCTAATAAATCAGCTTGCTCTTTCGCATCGTGAATACTCATTTCTGAGGTATAGCGAAATGGCATCATTACCGCTTGAACGCTCTCTTTACCTAACGCATCAACGGCAATTGCAACCGTTAAGCCTGAGTCGATGCCCCCTGATAATCCTAATATAGCGCCTTTAAAACCATTTTTTGTCACATAATCACGCGTTGCCAGCACTAACGCTTGATAAACTTGCGCTACAGGAGAAAGCTCGGGTGCCGCATCTTGCATTGGTACGATAGTTAACTCATCAAACTCCACCACAGCCACTTGCTCATCAAAAGCCGCTAAACGATGGGTGATTGTTCCTCGCTCATCAAAGACTTTAGAACATCCATCAAAAACCAATTCATCTTGACCACCAATTTGGTTGAGATACACCACAGGCAGATGCGTTCTTTGGCAATGTTCTTTAATTAATTGGGTACGAATATGCGGCTTTTCACGACTATAAGGTGAAGCATTAATAGAAAGAACCAGATCAGCACCCGCTTGTTTTAGTGCATCAATAGGCTCGTTGATCCAAATATCTTCACAAATTAATAATCCTAAATGATAGCCTTTAAAAGGCACAACACAACGTTCATTTCCTTGTTGGAAATAACGTTTTTCATCAAATACACCATAATTAGGTAGCTGTTGTTTGAAGTAACGCGCCTGTAACTCACCTTGATAGAAAAATGACAGTGCATTATAAATAGTGCCGTTTTGCCACCAAGGATGCCCAACCACAATGGCCGTTTTCTTACTTGCTTGTTCTAAACGAACCAGTTGCTCTTCACAACGTTGTTGGAAATCAGGGCGAAATAGTAGATCTTCAGGAGAGTAACCGCATAACGCAAGCTCAGAAAACAAAACCAGATCGGCATCTTCTTGCGCTTTTACGGTGGCTAACATACGTTCACAGTTGCCTTCAATATCGCCAACAACCCAGTTTAACTGAGCAAGTGCGAGTTTTAATTTACGACTCATAAAAATTAGTCTCTCCAGCTATCTTTGCTATCTAAAGAAAGCAAGTTTAAAAAAATTTTTGTTATCTACAAAGATCATTCTTTGAAATCATTGGCATCAAGTCCATGACGTGACAACAATTTATAAAATTCTGTTCGATTTCGCCCTGCCATCCTTGCAGCTTGAGTGACATTGCCCTTTGTCATCTGCAATAACTTCCTTAAATAGGTCATCTCAAAATGTCCTCTTGCTTCAGCAAAAGTAGGTAATGCGGTATTTTCCCCTTGCAATGCTTGTGTGACAAGGGCTTCGCTAATCACAGGTGCAGTCGTTAAAGCGACACATTGCTCGATGACGTTAACTAACTGACGCACATTTCCCGGCCAACTTGCTGTCATTAGACATTTCATCGCATCCGTTGAGAAGCTACGCACAAAAGGTTTATGCCGTTTTGCTGATTCGCGCAATAAATGGTTAGCAAGAACAGGGATATCCTCGGCTCTTTCGCTCAACGTGGGGATACGTAAATTCACCACATTTAAACGATAGTATAAATCTTCTCGAAATTCATTACGCTCCATCGCTTTTGGCAAGTCACGATGGGTTGCAGAAAGAATACGCACATCAATATCAATATCACGATTACTGCCTAATGGCCGCACTTTACGCTCTTGTAATACACGCAGTAATTTCACTTGCAATGCCATTGGCATATCACCAATTTCATCCAGAAATAGAGTGCCTCCTTCTGCCGCTTGGAAAAGCCCTTCACGACTACTTACCGCGCCAGTAAAAGCACCTTTAGCATGTCCAAATAGTTCAGATTCTAATAATTGTTCAGGTAAAGCACCGCAGTTAATAGCAATAAAGGGTTTTTTAGCTCGTGGGCTGGCGCGGTGGATTGCTTGAGCAAGGACTTCTTTACCCGTACCGCTTTGCCCATTAATCAGTACGCTAACATCGGATTGTGCAACTAACTTGGCTTGCTCTAATAAACGTAACATTTGGGGGCTACGGGTCACGATATCTTTTGACCACTCTTCATCAGATACCGTCGTCACTAATTCTAATGCTTCATCGATAGCTTTATAAAGCGCATCTCTATCAACAGGTTTAGTCAAGAAACTAAACACCCCCTGTTGAGTTGCCGCGACAGCATCAGGAATGGAGCCATGTGCAGTTAAAATAATCACAGGCATACCGGGTTGTTGGCGCTGTATTTCTGCAAATAGCGCCATACCATCCATTTCATCCATACGTAAATCGCTGATCACCAGATCGATTTTTTCTTTTAATAATAGTTTAAGTGCTTCTTGCCCACTTTCAGCGGTAACGATATGAAACCCTTCACTTGTTAATCGCATACCCAGTAGCTTTAATAATCCCGGATCATCATCGACAAGTAAAAGATTCGCTGATTTATGGCCAGCCATGCACATTCTCCTTATTTAGATCCTGTTTCAGTAGGTTTAACCGTTGCGCTATTCTCTTTTTCTGTCGAGGTATTTTTCGCATCAGGTTTTACTTGCTCTGCTTTTGGTGGTTCAGGTTTAACTGCTGATACCGAAGGTTGTGAAACCTCATTATTTTCTTTGGTTATCGATTGCTCGCTTGCCGTTGACTTATTGGATTGCTCCGCTATCGGTTTATCGGCTGGTTTTTCTGCATTACTCGCATCTGAAGATTGAACATCAGATAGTGCTTCTTCTTGAGAAATAGCATCCACAGAAGCCCCTTGTTTTCGGCTCGATAATTGACGTTCAATTTGTGTGAGACTTTCGAGTTTTTTACGTGTGGTATTTAACTCATGCTCTAATGCATTATTTTGTTTTTTCAGCAAATCCATTTTATTTTCCGTTTCTGTAACAAAACGGCGATTACGATTTTTCTCATCAGCGAGAGCAAGCGTAAGCGTTTGATTCTCAATCCAAGTAGATAATAGAACACGCATAGAGCTTGGAAATTGCAATTGATAGCTTTCTAATAAAACCAGCTGAGCACGACGTTCAGCAACCGTCATTCCCGCTCGCTCTAATAAAATACTTTTATAAAAGGCGCCATCCCATCCGGCAACGATAACACTACTGGCTTGACGTTGTGCTTCTGTAGACATAATACGCTGTGTGCACTCAATGGTACGTAACCAAAATAGCGGATTATTGAGCCCTTCATGATAAAAAGCAGCTAAAGTTTTACATTCTGCCCAACGATAATCGATAGTTTTTTGTTTAACAACGGGGGTTTCAGGCTCAATATTAGCAGTTTCGGTCAGCGATTTTTGTGCACATCCAGCAAGAAACATAGGCAACATTATCCAACACAGATACTGTTTCCAGTGTGAAGCGATCCTCTTAATTGATGCAGGGGCCATAGATAATTGCTCATTAGCCAGTGTCTTTCGCTTTAATTTTTTATACTGATGAAAAGACACCTGTTTTTGTGACCTGATATGCATTATTTATTCTCAGAAAGTAGCGGTAGTTCAATACGAAAACAGACATCAGCATAGTCAGAATGAACAATATTTAACTCGCCATCCATTCTTTTGATACAGTCATGAGCAATACTTAACCCCAAACCACTCCCTTTGACAGCCCCTTTACGTAATAGAGAACCTTGAAAAAAGGGCTCAAAAATCATTTTTTGTTCTGATTCAGGGATCGGAGTGCCTTTATTGGCTATATCAATAACTATTTTCTGTTCAATTTGATAACTAGAGATCCAGATATTACCCGATTCAGCGCCATAGTGCACCGCATTCGAGTAGAGATTATCAATAACTCTTGATAATAACGTCGTTTCTGCTCGACATTTTTTCAGATCAAGTGAAATTATCGTCTTAATGCCTTTCGCTCGGGCGGGTAAACTATGCGCTAACACCACATCATTCACTAATGTGGTTAAATCAACTTCCTCAATTTGCTGAGGTACTTCGGAAAGTTTACGATTATAATCAAGTAATTGCTCAATTAATAATTGAAGTTGTTTACTACTATTATCAAGAATAGCTACGACTTCTTTTTGATCTAAGGTTAAAGGCCCTGCTACTTCATCCGCTAATAATTCTGTTCCTTCGCGCATACTGGCTAACGGTGTTTTTAACTCATGAGAAATATGACGTAAAAACTCATGGCGTTGCGATTCTAGCCATGCAAGACGTTCACTTAACCAAATAATACGTTGAGCTAAAGAGCGTAATTCACGTGGCCCCTGAAACGAATTCAAGTTATTATTTAATGTACGCCCTTCCCCCAATCGGTTAATCATTTTTTCTATACCTTTAACCGGACCGATGATCATACGGGTAAATAAGGCAATTAAAATCAGGCTAAAAACAAAAACAATTAAACTTTGCCAACCAAAATAACGCCCTTTTTCAGCAATAGCCATTTGTAGTTGCTCGCCACGACTAAAAATAATCTCTTTAGTTAACACGACAATGCGGTTATTGGCATAAGAAAATTGCTCTAATGCCTGTTGCATTTGAGAAGTGGGTTCACTATTTTTGCATTGAATTGATTTGAGCGTTTTCAAAGAAGTATTCAAGGCCTGTGCTTCTTTAGACTCAGAAAGAGGGATGATGGTCTGCTGCAAGGTAGAGAACATTTTGCTGTATTGTTGATAACGCTGTTGATACATTTCTTCATCAGTTTTATCACGCAATACACAATATCGTCGATAATTTCCTTCCATTTCAATAGCTAAATTACGCATCACCTCGCTACGCTCGGTATCCGCTAACGCATTTTTATTGGTAATAGCGGCTTGGTTACTAAGCTGATCCAAACTTTGATAAGCCTGATAGGCAAGGACGAGAAGCGGTAACAGCACCATCCAAAATGCCATGATAACCAATTGTCTTAAAGATCGGGGGAAAATACGCCACTTTTTCAATGAAATCATCTCAACACCTATTAGAGTAATGCGATGCTACATGACTTAATAACAAGAAAAAAGTCCGACATTGAAATTCAGATAGGAAAACGAACACAAGCGAGAACACGCAACAGGCTCTAGAAATGGGAGAGCGGAATATCTTACTGAGATATTCCGCTCGTCAATATTCATCTCTTTTCTCTCTAAAAGAGAATGAAGGTGGTGCCTCACTCCACGTGTCGCCCTGTGTTTGATAAGGCCCGAAGGCGAGTATCATGATGTTGGACGGTAGGCACCTTACTCTGGCGTCATTCTTGGCTTATGTGGTATGTTCCCACCCATATTGTGGACCGACATAAAAAGTTGAATGAGCAACTGATTAATATAATGCACAAGGCGTGCCAACTTTTCAATTAAAATCATAAATCATTAATTTTAAACGAAAAAGTATTTTTATCTTACTAAAATAAAAAACAGCCCCAATTTTTGATAGCGAAAAAATCAACAAGCTGTCTCCATTTCCAGACACCGTTAATTAAAAAATATTAAATTATTAAAATTCAACAAGTTAAATGTCACCTTTTGGCGACAATGAAAAAATGATGTGTCGTCGATTTTATACATTGATAATTTTTTCCTTTTATATCAACAAAATAAAGCCCCTCTAACTTGAGGGGCTTTGGGTTATAACACTGACTCTTTTTTATTACATCATTAGTCAAATTGCTTTCTGGCATTACGGAATAAGCGCATCCAAGGGCTATCTTCTCCCCAATTTTCTGGATGCCAAGAATGGCTCACTGTTCTAAAAACGCGCTCAGGGTGAGGCATCATGATTGTTGAGCGGCCATCTGTTGTGGTAACAGCGGTGATCCCTTTTACTGATCCATTAGGGTTTAATGGGTATTGCTCTGTTGGTTGACCATAGTGATCAACAAAACGCAATCCTACTAAATTTTGTGCTTCTAACTGCGCTAATTGTGCAGCGTCACGAAATTCAGCAAAACCTTCACCATGGGATACCGCAATTGGCATCTGTGAACCCGCCATACCTTGTAATAATAGCGACGGGCTATCAGTTACTTTTACTAAGCTAAAGCGGGCTTCAAAACGCTCTGAGCGATTGCGTACAAAGCGCGGCCATAAATCTGCCCCCGGAATAAGCTCGGCCAACGTTGACATCATTTGGCAACCATTACAAACCCCAAGTGATAACGTATCTTGACGTGCAAAGAATTGGGCAAACTCATCACGTAAACGATGATTAAATAAAATAGATTTAGCCCATCCCTCACCCGCACCGAGTACATCACCATAAGAGAAACCACCACAAGCAACCAATACATCAAAATCACTTAATGAGCGTTGTGCCGTATGTAAATCGCTCATATGAACATCAATAGCATCAAATCCAGCGCGATCAAAAGCTGCTGCCATTTCCACATGAGAGTTAACACCTTGCTCTCTTAATACCGCAATACGAGGACGACTGCCTGTAGCAATATAAGGCGCCGCAATATCCTCTGCGGGATCAAAGGTTAAGTGAACATTTAATCCCGGATCGTGACTATCTTGTTTGGCACGATGTTCTTCATCTGCACATTCAGGATTATCACGTAAACGTTGCATTTGCCATGTCGTTTCAGCCCACCAGACACGTAATGTACTACGTTTTTCGTGGTAAACTTCCGTTTCACGGCTTTGAATAATAATGTCATCACTTGGTGTTGCTTGCCCTAAGTAATGTAAACAATCCGCTAAACCATGTTCAGTAAACAGTGTTTCAACGCTTTCTTGATGCTCCCCTTTAATTTGGAACACCGCACCTAGCTCTTCATTAAATAGACCTGCTAAAATATCTTCGTCATAAGCACTGATATCAACATTAAGGCCACAATGTCCCGCAAACGCCATTTCGGCCAAAGTCACAAATAAGCCACCATCAGAGCGGTCATGATAAGCCAGTAATTTACCGTCGCTCACCAATTGTTGAATGACATTAAAAAACTGTTTTAACTGCTCTACATCACGTAAATCAGCCGCTTTTTGTCCTAGCTGACGATAAACCTGAGCTAATGCTGTTGCCCCTAATGCATTATGACCATTACCTAAATCGATTAGATATAAACGGTTTCCTTCTTGGGTAGAAAGCTCAGGAGTGACAGTTTTACGTACATCTTCAACACGGGAAAATGCGGTGATAACTAAAGAGAGCGGTGAAATAACTTCTTTCGTTTTCCCTTGTTCATCTTGCCAACGCGTTTTCATGGACATTGAGTCCTTACCCACCGGAATAGTAATACCTAATTGTGGGCATAGCTCTTCACCAATGGCTTTTACTGCATCATATAATCCCGCATCTTCACCAGGGTGACCCGCCGCAGCCATCCAGTTTGCGGAAAGTTTTATACGATTAAGTGACTGTACATCGCAACCAGCCATATTGGTTAAGGCTTCACCTACCGCCATTCGCGCTGATGCGGCAAAATCTAATAGTGCAATAGGGGCTCTTTCCCCTATTGACATCGCCTCGCCGTAATAGCTATCTAATGTGGCCGTTGTTACTGCACAGTTAGCCACCGGAATTTGCCAAGGTCCAACCATTTGGTCACGCGCAACCATTCCCGTAACACTACGATCACCAATAGTAATTAAGAACGTCTTCTCAGCAACGGCGGGTAAATGAAGTACGCGATAAACCGCTTCTTTTAAATCGATATCTTTACGATCGAGATATTCACCTGCTGTTTGATGTGATGTGACATCACGCAACATTTTCGGCGCTTTACCCAACAAGATATCTAAAGGCATATCTATTGGTTTATTATCAAAGTGTGTATCATTTAACACTAATTCACGCTCTTGTGTTGCCTCGCCAATGACCGCATAAGGGGCTCTTTCTCGTTGGCATAGCGCATCAAATAGTGGCATTTTTTCTGGAGATACCGCTAATACATAACGCTCTTGCGACTCATTACACCAGATCTCTAGAGGACTCATACCCGGTTCATCATTTAAAACGTTACGTAACTCAAAACGACCTCCACGCCCGCCATCATTGACAAGCTCAGGCATGGCATTAGAAAGCCCCCCCGCTCCGACATCATGAATAAATAAAATCGGGTTATCATCACCTAATTGCCAACAGCGATCGATAACCTCTTGGCAACGACGCTCCATTTCTGGGTTATCTCGTTGCACAGAGGCAAAATCTAAATCAGCATCTGACTGGCCGGAAGTCATAGAAGAAGCCGCACCACCTCCTAGGCCGATATTCATCGATGGGCCACCAAGTACAATTAACTTAGCACCCACGGAGATCTCACCTTTTTGCACGTGATCTTCGCGAATATTACCAATACCACCAGCCAACATAATAGGTTTATGGTAGCCTCGAATTTCAACACCATTATGGCTATTAACCTGCTCTTCATAGGTTCTGAAATAACCTAATAAGGCGGGACGACCAAATTCATTATTAAATGCGGCTCCACCTAAAGGGCCTTCTGTCATAATGTCCAGTGCACTGACAATACGTTCTGGTCTGCCAAAATCTTCTTCCCAAGGTTGTTCAAACCCCGGAATACGTAAGTTAGAAACGGAAAAACCGACTAAACCCGCTTTAGGTTTTGCCCCACGGCCTGTCGCCCCTTCATCACGAATTTCACCGCCAGAGCCGGTTGCTGCACCAGGCCACGGGGAAATTGCCGTTGGGTGATTGTGCGTTTCCACTTTCATTAAGATATGGACAGGCTCTTGATGATAACGGTAATGCCCTTTTTCCGTATCGGGATAAAAACGCCCAGCAACGGAGCCTTCCATTACAGCAGCATTATCTTTATAAGCCGACAAGACATAATCAGGAGTTTGCTCAAAAGTATTTTTAATCATTTTAAATAATGATTTGTCTTGCGCTTTACCGTCGATTATCCAATCTGCATTAAAAATTTTATGACGGCAATGCTCTGAGTTTGCTTGAGCGAACATATAAAGTTCTACATCAGTTGGATTGCGTTGCAAACGTTTAAAAGCATCTACTAGATAATCAACTTCATCATCAGCTAGCGCTAACCCCATTTCAATATTGGCAGCAACTAGCGCATCTTTACCGTGAGCAAGAACATCAATTGTTTTTAATGGGGTGGGTGTCTGTTCAGCAAATAGCGCATTAACTTGTTGATAATCGGTAAAAATTGTTTCCATCATACGATCATAAATAAAACCGTATAACAACTGCCACTGTTCTTCGGCCATCGTATCGCTATCTATATAATAAGCAATACCACGTTCAATTCTAACCACTTGTGCTAAACCACAATTATGGGCAATATCTGTCGCTTTAGTCGACCATGGTGAAATGGTTCCCGGTCGTGGTACAACAATACGCATCTCTCCAACAAGCTCATGCTCTGTTAATGAAGGGCCATAGTGCAGTAACTTGCTTAATTTAGCTTGTTCATCTTCAGATAGCTGTCCATCCACTTTTACAAAATGGATAAACTCCGCATAAATACCACGGACAGGAAGTTGGTTTTCCTGACATAAAGTTAATAGTTTATTAATACGAAAAGCGGATAAAGCGGGGGAGCCACGCAGGATTTCCATAATATTGAGTTCTCTCTTTTAGCAGCTAGCCTGATCAATCATTCAGGGGAAACGCGCCTAGTATAATAGAATAACCGCTCAGACGAAACCGTTTGCGTGAACAAAATAACAGCATTTAACTTAGCGTGTTTTCATCATTAATTGGTGTAATCAAGTTGCGTCTTAGCAAAATGTTGAGCAAAATGGTCGATTACTGGAAATTTATCCATGTTTAAATGACTACTTTACACACAATAAAAAACAACGTTAACGAGAACCAACCTATTGAACAATATAAGGATTAACTATTTCGTTATCGTTATCATAGCGCTATTTTCAGCCGCGATTATTGCACTGAATATTACTTGGCCTGACAGGCAAAAAGCGCAGATAAATAAGATTTTATCTCGTGGTGAACTTAGAGTGAGTACTATCCCTTCACCACTGATAACGATAAATGATAAAAAGGACCCCGTAGGTTTCGATTATGAATTAGTGAAACGCTTTGCTGATTATCTTGGCGTGAAACTTGTCGTTAATATGCGGACGAATATCAACCAACTCTTTGATGATCTGGAGAATAATAAAGCAGACTTTATTGCCGCTGGATTAATTTATAATAAAGAAAGGCTAGATACGACACGAAGTGGGCCAGCCTATTTCTCAGTTTCTCAACAACTGATCTATCGTAAAGGCACATTGAGGCCTCGTCGTTTTGATGAGCTTAATGGGCGCCTTGTCGTCGCAGCCGGTTCAGCTCATGCCAGCTTATTAAAAACATTAAAAGAAACGCAATATCCTGAACTCGAATGGGAAGAGTCAGAAACTAAAACGACATCACAGCTACTTGAAGAGTTATCTGAAGGTAAAATAACTTATGTACTAGCCGATTCAATCAGCGTCGCGGTACAACAACGCATTCACCCTAATGTTGCAGTCGCTTTTGAGGTGACGGAAAGTCGTCCATTAACGTGGTATTTACCAAATCAAGATGATAATAGTCTGTATGCAGCCATGTTGGATTACTTCAATCAACTTTCCCAAGACGATGTGCTCGCAAGACTAGAAGAGAAGTATTTTGGTCATGTTGGTTCATTTGACTACTTTGATACACTCTCTTTTATTACCGCCATTGACTCAATATTACCTAATTATCAACCTCTGTTTGAAAAATATGCCGAGACTTTTGATTGGCGTTTATTAGCAGCAATGGCTTGGCAAGAATCACATTGGGATCCCCATGCCACGTCACCGACAGGTGTAAGAGGCTTAATGATGCTAACACGTCCAACTGCGTCAAGTATGGGTATAACAGATAGGTTAGATCCTGAAGAAAGTATCAAAGGAGGTGCACAATATTTAAAACATCTTCTTTCTCGCCTACCAGATACTATCCCTGATGATGAAAAAATCTGGTTTGCACTTGCCGCTTATAACATGGGATATGGTCATATGTTAGATGCAAGAAAGCTAACCGAACAGCAAGGCGCCAATCCTAATAGCTGGTTAGATGTAAAAGCGCGGTTACCTTTGCTCAGCCAAAAGAAATACTATTTAGATCTTCCCTATGGTTATGCGAGAGGACATGAAGCTTATCGTTATGTTGAAAATATTCGTCGCTATCAACTCAGTTTAGAGGGATACCTACAAGCAAAAGAGAGTAAAAATAAGATCCTATCGAAAGACGAAAAAGACGATTCAGCCAATACTGCTTTATTACCGCCTCGCTCCGTAGGAACCCCCTCTTCATCTTAGTTGTCAATTATATAGCCTCTTTTTAGGGGCTTACTACCCTCGTTTTTTATTCATCTAACCACAATTTTAGCAGCATAATCCTCTCTATACCGTGCCATAACTTGGTATCCTCCCCCTCTTGAAGGACGGGTTTTACTGCGAACTTGATAAAAAATGTTACTATTTTAATACTTTTTTTATTAAAAATAGTTAAATTACTCATGTTAAAAAAAATAACAAATTAATCTAAAACCACTCACAGAATGAGTAATTTGACTTAAAAACAACCAATAAGGCTATTTTTAGTACATTGGAATAGGTTATATATAAGAAAATATTAATATAAATACTTAATCATTATCTCACTATTTACTATTCATTTTGTTATTAATTTCTTACAAAAATCTTATTTATCTATAAAAATTAACTTTATAGTTACAAACAAAGCTTATAAATAACTGAAAAATATACTTTATTATATTTTATTATTAGTTTTATTAATTTTTTTAAAGTTATGTTAATAACAGCATAGTTTATAACGTTAATATAATGTTAATCATCATATCTATTAAATTTCTCTGCCATATAAACTTTTTTACCCGTATTAGGAGTAATAAAGAGAATATTTCTATATAAAAAACTATTAAAAAGGAATTTATAGATTAAAATATGAAAATTGCACAAACTAACAAAATCTTATATCACTGATAGTATTTTTACTGATATCATATAAACCAGTCATTATCCGACTTGATGAAAAATGTAATGTACATCAATTTTTACATTTGGACATCAATACTATTTTTATTTTTAGTCAATAATAATACGTACTACCTTCAAGGGATCATCTATAATGAAACTGAGTAAAATTGCTTTGGCTGCGGCTTTAGTATTTGGTATTAATTCTGTTGCTACAGCTGAAAATGAAACGCCTGCACCAAAAGTAAGTTCAACTAAAGGCGAAATTCAATTAAAAGGTGAAATTGTTAATTCAGCATGTGGATTAGCAGCATCTTCAAGCCCTGTAATTGTTGATTTCAGTGAAATTCCAACTTCTGCATTAGCAAATCAGCAAAAAGCAGGAAATATCAAAAAAGATATTGAATTACAAGACTGTGATACAACTGTAGCGAAAACTGCCACAGTTAGCTATACACCAAGTGTTGTTAACGCTGTAAATAAAGATTTAGCCTCTTTTGTTTCTGGTAACGCATCTGGCGCAGGTATTGGCTTAATGGATGCGGGTAGTAAAGCAGTTAAATGGAATACTGCAACTACACCAGTACAATTAATTAACGGTGTATCTAAAATCCCATTCGTTGCTTATGTTCAAGCTGAATCAGCTGACGCTAAAGTAACGCCAGGTGAATTCCAAGCCGTTATCAACTTCCAAGTTGATTATCAGTAATCATATTGATTTAAATATCTAAATTAATAAATAAGTAATTACTGCGAAAACGCAGAGGATTTCCTCTGCGTTAAATTCAATAAAACACTTCAATTTAATAAAAATGAAAAGTAATTAAATAAATATTTATTATTTAATTACTTTTTATTTAATATAATAATTAGGCGTTTATTCATGTTAATTCCTTATTCACCCCACACAATATGGAAGACCATTTGTGCGACTTTGCTATTAAGCTTGGCGTTTTTCTCACAAGCAGAGCAGGACGATTCTGTGGAATTTAACATTCATATGCTAGACGCGGAAGATCGCGATAATGTCGACCTTTCACGTTTTTCTACCTCAAATTATATCATTCCGGGTATGTACTATTTAGATATTCGTCTAAATGGTCGCGACTTTCCTCGCCAAAATATTAATTATATTGAAGTAGCAGATAATCATTCCGTGGCTTGTATCGACCCTACTCTTTTAAAAAAGTTAACAATCAACCAAGAAAACCAAAAATATATCAAACAAATATCACCAGATTGTTTTGATATTAGCCAATTACCCGGTATCTCGATTAAAAATGATGGTGGTGTACTTGATATCACGTTACCGCGCTCATTAATGAAATATGAAGAATCTGATTGGACTCCTCCGGAGCTTTGGGATAGCGGAGTCTCTGGGCTTATTTTTGATTATACATTAACAGGAACGTCAACTCGCCCTAATAAAGGCAATAATAACAATACGTTAACTGGTTATGGTCAAGCGGGATTAAACTTGGGTGAATGGCGTTTACGAGCTGAATATCAAGGCAATTATTCTTCTGAATATTCATCTAACAATCGTTTTGATTGGAACCAAATTTATGCCTATAAGCCATTACCAGATCTCGCCGCCAAACTAACGGTTGGGGAAACTTATTTAAACTCTCAAATTTTTGATAGTTTCCGTTTTACAGGAGCCAATTTACAAAGCGATGAGAGAATGTTACCCCCTTCTCTCCAAGGCTATGCACCTGAAATTCATGGCATCGCCAATACCAATGCAAAAGTGACGGTAACCCAAAATGGACGTTTAATTTATGAGACAACCGTACCTGCTGGCCCTTTCGTGATTAACCATCTACAAAATACCGTACAGGGTCAACTCGATGTTAGAGTTGAAGAGCAAAATGGTAAGATTAACGAATTTCAAGTGCAAACCGCTAATTTGCCTTATATGACTCGCCCAGGATCTGTGCGTTTTAATACCTCACTGGGACAGTCATCTGTGAACAACCATAAAATGCAAGGCCCTATTTTCTATCAAGGGGATTTTTCATGGGGAATGAATAATACATGGTCTCTCTATGGTGGTGCTTTACTTACCGCTAAAGATTATAACGCATGGTCTTTAGGTATCGGCCATGATATGGGACGTTTTGGTACCCTTTCTGGTGATATTACACAGTCTTATAGCAAAACCTATGATAATGAAAAAATCAATGGGATGTCTTTTAAACTAAACTATGCAAAAACTTTTGATGAGTACCACAGTACCATTACTTTTGCAGGTTATCGTTTCTCAGAAAAAACATTTCGCTCTTTTTCTCAGTATATTGATGAGCGTTATAACGGCATCAATAATAATGGCTATGAAAAAGAAATGTACACCATTACCGGTAATAAAACTTTTTGGGCAGATGATGCAGAGAAATCGACCACCCTCTATCTCTCTTATCGCCACCAAAATTACTGGGATAAAAATACTCAAGAGCAGTATGGTGTCACAGTAAGTCGTAATTTTTCCATTATGGGGATTGAGCAAATCAATACCAACTTGTCAGCATTTCGTACCCAATATAAAGGGAATACTGACGATACGCTCTCTTTTAATATTTCACTACCATTAGGAAGTGGTCGCAATATTGGTTATAACTTGCAAGATAACAATGGCAAAGTGACACAAATGGCCTCTTATGCTGATAATCGCGATTATAATAATTTATGGCGCATAAGAGCAGGCTTAAGTTCGGATAAGAAAGCCAATACCGATGGTTATTATCAACATCGTTCCCAGTATGCAGAAATCAATGCCAATGCAAGCTATCAACAAGATAATTACTTAGCCGTGGGCGCAACGATAAAAGGCGGTTTTACTGCTACTCGTTATGGAGCTGCATTACACAGTAGCAGTATGACCTCTAGCACCGCAAGAATAATGGTGGATACTGATGGTGTTGCAGGGGTGCCCTTTAATGGTCAAAGCACGACTACGAACCGCTTCGGCATTGGTGTACTAACCGACTTAACAAGTTATAACAATGTTGATGCACGTATTGACGTCGATAAGATGGATCAAGATATCGAAACGCGTAAAGCCATTGCTTCAACAACCTTAACAGAAGGTGCCATTGGTTATTACCAATTTCCGGTTCGTCAAGGTGAACGCTTAATGGCTGTCTTACAGACAACTGATAATAAATACCCTCCTTTTGGTGCGGAAGTCACCAATCAAAAAGGGGAAAGTATTGGTATGGTGATGGAAGAAGGCCTTGTTTATATTGCGGGTGTTAACCTTAATGAATCATTAAATGTAATTTGGAACGGTAAAACACAATGTTCAATTACCATTCCCGCGGAAATAACAGATCCCTTAAAACATCAATCGCTCGTTTGTCAGGATCGTTAACAAATAAAATTAATAATGAGAGATAATTAACATGAACTCATTCAGCACACTAAAAACACTATTTTGTGGCTCTTTGCTGGCACTGAGTCTAGTGAATACAACACAAGCGGGTGTTTCACTGGATAGAACTCGTATTGTATTAACGGGTAATGAAAACTCAGCCAGTGTTAATTTAAAAAATACCAGCCCTGATATTCCTTTTTTAGCGCAATCTTGGGTTGAAAATGAAAATGGGCAGAAGATCTCTTCACCCTTAGTGGCACTTCCACCGTTACAACGCCTTGATGGTGCTCAAAAAGGCGTAGTTCGCATTACAAAAACAGCTGAAGTTGGGCTATTACCTCAAGATAGAGAATCACTGTTTTATTTAAATGTGCGTGAAATTCCACCCGCACCAAAACAAGCCAACGTATTACAGATGGCGATGCAGTCACGCATTAAATTATTCTATCGCCCTAGTGCCATAGTACCTGAAAAACCGGGAATGGTTTGGCAAGATCAACTGGTGTTTAAAAAACAAGGTAATAAATTTATTGTTAATAATCCAACCCCTTATTACATCACGATTATCTCACTTTCTAATAAATTAAATGGTGAGGATAGCGATAAATTAACCACCTTCCCAGGATTAATGGTTGCGCCAAAAGCTTCACTGGATATACCAGTAAAAACCAGTAACGTTAATCAGTTTTATATGATGTATGTAAATGATTACGGTGGACACCCAGAGCTCAAATTTGTATGTCAGCAAGATAGCTGCAAAGTAGCCCCTAAAGATCAACAACCTAAATATTAATAAACTTGATGCCGGTAGGAATAAAATGATCCTCAATAAAAAAAACATTCATTCCAAATCAGTAATGCTATTTTGTGCCGGCATTGTTTCTTTAATGCCATTGCACGCAATTGCTTATTTACAAGGTGAAGTGAGAACCAATGGTGGCCCTAATATTTTCTATGCCGTATTAGATCACACCACCTTTCCTAATAACAAAGCGGGAGAATTAGCAACAGTAAACTTTTCGTTGCCTGATCGCTATGATGGCACGGTATATTGTCCTAACTCACGTATTTATGATCGTGCATTAACCTATTTTAAAGCAACGACTGATTTACCTCCTGTTGGTAATAACTTTTATCAATTAAATGAGTATGTTGATATCAAAATTAATTTTGAAATTTGGGGGCCTAATCCTTTACCCACAGTGCCCTTTTCTGACATACCTAATAATAGAAATAACCAACAAGGTTGCAGAGTACCCTCTTCACCTAAACCGCATATTTCCTCAGGAAGTAGCGGTCAACTCACTTTCCGTTTAAGAAAACCCATTATTAATGGTGTCAGTCTTAATGGGCAATCTCTTGCACAAATGTATGCCATGGTAAGTCACAGCGGTGCGCCAAAAACCTATGGCTCAGAGCCCATTTCTAAATTAGTGATCACCTCGGGGATCATTACCACTAAAGATAAATGTATCTTTAATAATGGTTCACCAATTACCTTTGACTTTGGTAATGTGGGAAATACCTCTGATTATCTCAATGGGCAAAACTACAAAATTACTCGCAACATCCCCATCAAATGCGAAGGGGGAAGTTTTACCGATCCTAATAGCAGAATAATGTTTAAAGTTCAGACTGGTAGCTCAGGTATTGCGAGTTTTGATTCTAATTACCTTGGTACAACAGGCTCTGTAGATAGAAGTAACTTAGGTATCGTCTTAAGAGATAAGTCAGGTACGATTATCCCACCTAACCAATATTTTTCAGTTGGCAAACTCAATAATTTCAACGGAAATTGGGAAGTAAGTGCAGCCCCCATCGCCAAAGCGGGCAGTAAAATTACCGAAGGTGAATTTTCAGCTCATGCGACACTCATTGCGGAGTTTATGTAATGAAAAACAGCATAATAAAGTCAGCTATAACTTGCTTGTTATTGCTCTCTCCTAGCACTTTTGCTGCCACTGATATTATTGGTGGAGAGATGGAATTTAAAGGTGTTGTTGTTGCACATGGCTGTACGATTGTTGCGGGAGATGAAAATAAAGTTATTGATTTCAAACAAATATCTGCAAAAGATCTCTATTCTCTACAAAAAAGCAACCCCGTTGCTTTTAGTATCAGTTTAGAAAATTGTAGCCAAGATATTTATAAAAGTGTCACTATCACATTAGATGGTCAAGCGCATTCAACAATGCCCAATCATATAGCCGTTACTGGGAGTGGCTCAGAAGATCCGAAAAGTATTGGTATCGCTTTTACCGACAAGGCACATAATATTATTGAATTAAAAAAACCAAGTGCTCCTCAACAGCTTAATAATAAACGAGTACAATTTGATTTTATGGCCTATGTTGAAGCAACATCATCAGCTATTCAAAATCAAACGATACTCACAGGACCATTTCAAGCACAAGCAACCTATACACTCAATTACCAATAACAATTAAGCCAAATAGATGCTATTTGGCTTTCTCTTGTATGATTAAGCCTTGAGTAATTAAACGTTGCTGTTGTTTCAGTTGTTTTTTCTCTGCCCTTCTCATCTTAAAAAACTGGCTCAAGAGTTGTGCGCACTCCTCACCTAAAACACCCGATGTTATTTCAACTTTATGGTTCATTCCGGGATGTTGCAAAATATCAATAAATGAGCCTGCGGCACCTGTTTTTAGATCAGATGCACCATAGACCACTCTTTTTACACGGCTATGCACAATTGCTCCAGCGCACATAACGCAAGGCTCTAACGTGATATATAATGTGGCGTCAAGTAGGCGATAATTCTGTAGATGTTTCCCACCTTTACGCAATGCCATAATTTCCGCATGTGCAGTAGGATCATTATCAATAATGGAGTGATTCCAACCTTTAGCAATGATTTTATTATCAGCGACTAACACGGCTCCTACAGGAATTTCACCGAGTTGTTGTGCTTTATGTGCCTGCTCAATCGCTTTATGCATCCAATAAATATCATCTTTAATTTTATTCACAAGAACATCTCTTCATTATTATACAGCGCGGTATTGTAGCCTGTTTTAGATTGATAACTAAAGATATTAGCGTGTGAAATGTTGTAAAAGATATTCCCCTCTGCAACATCAATATATTTAGAATCTTTCACGTATATGATAATCTCACACTCTTTTGTATATAATTGTGTATTTATTTTGTGTGGCAGTGCTCTATTATTTGTAGTAACACTGTCAATTTGCAGTAAAAATACAACCAATAAACTAAAAGTAACATATAAGTGCAAGATATAAGTTACTGTAATTTAATAATTTATATATTAAGTGACTGATATGGCTTTACTAATTACGAAGAAATGCATCAACTGCGATATGTGCGAACCCGAATGTCCTAACGATGCCATTTCAATGGGGAATGATATTTATGAAATCAATCCTGATCTTTGCACTGAATGTGTAGGACATTATGATAAACCGACTTGTCAGTCGGTATGCCCTATCACGAATACAATTATCATCGATCCTGCTCATACTGAATCGCAAGATGAATTATGGGAAAAGTTTGTACTGATCCACCACGCTGACAAAATCTAAGCAAACGCAATCGGGAATAAATTTAAGCGTTATTTTTCTAAAATAACGGTTGCACAGGCGTAACGTTGCTCATCAGCCAGTGTCACGTGAATAGCATTTATTCCCGCTTTTTGCGCCATCTCTTTTGCCACAGCTAAAAAGTGCAATGTTGGTTTACCTAATTCATCATTAGCGACTTCAAAATGGTTAAATGCCAATCCTAAGCGAATGCCTGTACCTAATGCTTTGGCTGCGGCTTCTTTTACCGCAAATCGTTTAGCTAAAAAACGAACGGGTTGTTTATGTGATTGATATATAATCCATTCATTATCAGTAAGAATACGTCGCGCGAGGCGTTCTCCTGAACGCCCTATTATCTCTTCAATACGTGATATCTCAACGATATCCATACCTATACCAACAATAGCCATTAGCGACGCGCTTCTCTCATTAGGCGTTTCATTTCTTCAACGGCTGGTGCAAGCCCACTAAATACCGCTCGACCAATAATCGCATGACCAATATTGAGTTCATAAAGTTCAGGTAATGCAGCAATACGTTGTACATTATGATAATGCAAACCATGACCTGCATTGACTTTTAAACCTTTAGACGCTGCATAGGTTACCGCATCACGAATGCGAACAAACTCCTTCTCTTGAGCCTGTTCATCTTCAGCGTCAGCATAAGCACCGGTATGAATTTCAATAAAAGGAGCGCCGACACGATCTGCTGCATTAATTTGCTCATGGTCAGGATCAATAAATAAAGAGACTTTAATCCCCGCTAATGATAAACGTTTAATCGCATCAGCCACTTTCTCTTCATTACCCACCACGTCTAAACCACCTTCTGTGGTCACTTCTTGGCGTTTTTCAGGCACTAAACAACAAAAATCAGGTTGAGTTTGGCAAGCAATCTCAATCATCTCTTCTGTTACCGCCATTTCTAAATTTAATCTTGTTTGAACCGTTTGGCTGATCAGCATTAAATCACGATCGGTAATATGACGTCTGTCTTCACGTAAATGAATAGTGATCCCATCAGCACCCGCTTGTTCCGCAATAAATGCCGCTTGAACCGGATCGGGATAAGTTGTACCACGGGCATTACGTAGGGTTGCAATATGGTCAATATTAACGCCAAGTAGAATATCAGACATGCTCTTCTCCTGAAAAATAACGTTGTATTACCTTAGTTTACACATTCCATAGAGAAGAAAAAGACAATATTATTTATCCTCTATCAATACGCTTTTTTTCGCACACTTTTTAATAGCAAATTGCCGAAACAGCTCTCTACTTTTTAATGGTTTTCCACCTAAATAAGGTTTCAAGGCCATTCGTGTAAACCTTTTTGCTGCTTTCAATGTACCAGCCGTAGGAAATTCTCGTTTTGCCAGCGATTTTAATTCCAATCCAGTAAAACTATAGTGATCAACCACCAAACTGGCAATAAAGCCTTTTTCTTCTCGGTATCGATAAGTCATGGTATCAGAAACAGGTTCACCACTTCCTGCACAATGCAAAAAGTCTAGGCCATAACCCAATTGCGTTAATAACGCTAATTCAAAGCGCCTTAGAGCAGCTTCTGGAGTAGTTTCACTGGCAGCAAGGATTTGCAAACAAGATAAGTATTCGAAAAAAAGCGTGCTATATGATGTGCCATTTTCCAAAACACGAGAAAGTAATTCATTGAGATACAGACCACTGTAAAGTACTGTGCCTGTTAATGGTAATGCTAAAGAGATAGGCTCAGCATCACGGAGGGTTTTTATCTCACCTCGCCCACTCCAACGAATGAGCAAGGGAGTAAAAGGTTGAAGAGCTCCTTTTAAAGGAGAGCGACGGCCGCGCGCACCTTTTGACAATATGCGCACTCGCCCTTCATTCTCAGTGAAAAAATCGAGCAATAAACTCGTTTCACTGTAAGGCCGAGCATGGATAACAAATGCACGTTGCCAGCCTTCCACTTCAGTAACCTACTATTTTAAATCGTCCACATAGCCAAGGCTACGTAAAGCACGTTCATCATCCGCCCAACCCGCTTTTACTTTCACCCAAAGTTCAAGATGAACTTTGTTTTCAAATAAATCTTCCATATCCATGCGGGCTTCCGTACCGATTTTTTTGATTTTAGCGCCTTTATTACCAATCACCATTTTCTTCTGGCCTTCACGTTCAACCAGAATCAAACCGTGAATATCATATCCACCGCGATCGTTAGTAACAAATTGTTCAATTTCAACCGTCACAGAATAAGGTAATTCTTCACCTAAAAAGCGCATCAATTTTTCACGAATAATTTCTGACGCCATAAAACGTTGAGAGCGATCAGTAATATAATCTTCTGGGAAATGATGAATGGCTTCAGGTAAACAGTTACGCACTATTTTAGCAATAGTATCGACATTCATGCCTTTTTCAGCACTAATCGGCACTACATCTAGAAAATCCATTTGTTGACTTAAAAAACCAATATGTGGCAGTAACTTGGTTTTATCTGTAACGTTATCAACTTTATTAATCGCTAATAGCACAGGACAACGTAGTGATTTTAATTTGTTTAATACCATTTCGTCATCAGGCGTCCAATTGGTTCCTTCGACAACGAAAATAACCAGTTCAACATCACCAATAGAGCTACTTGCTGCACGGTTCATTAAACGGTTAATGGCTCGCTTTTCTTCAATATGCAAGCCTGGGGTATCCACGTAAATAGCCTGATATGCACCATCAGTATCAATACCCATGATACGGTGACGGGTGGTTTGTGGCTTACGTGAAGTAATAGAAACTTTCTGCCCCAATAATTGGTTCAGTAATGTTGATTTCCCTACATTAGGGCGACCGACTATCGCAATAAATCCGCAATAGGTTTGTTCTTCGCTCATTCAAGCTCCAATTGTATTAATGCCTGTTCAGCAGCGGCTTGTTCGGCTTTACGACGGCTTGTACCCATCCCTTTAACAGGTTGGTCGATACCGCTTATCTGACAATGGATCGTAAACTCTTGGTCATGAGCTTCACCACGTACTTGTACAACAACATAAGAAGGTAGTGGTAAATGACGTCCTTGCAAATATTCTTGCAAGCGAGTTTTAGGATCTTTTTGCTTATCACCCGGACTGATTTCAGCCAAGCGATTCTCATACCATTTTAAGATGATATTTTCGATATTTTGAATATCACTATCAAGAAAAATAGCACCAATTAACGCTTCTACTGTGTCGGCCAAAATAGATTCGCGACGAAAACCACCGCTTTTTAATTCTCCCGGCCCTAACCGTAAACATTCACCGAGTTCAAATTCACGTGCTAGTTCAGCGAGGGTATTACCACGCACTAAGGTTGCACGCATCCGGCTCATATCCCCTTCATCGACACGAGGGAAACGATGGTAAAGCGCATTAGCAATGACATAACTTAGAATTGAATCACCTAAAAATTCTAAGCGTTCATTATGTTTACTACTTGCACTACGGTGAGTAAGTGCCTGTAAAAGTAATTCATTTTGTTTAAAAGTATAACCCAGTTTTTTTTGTAACTGGTTAACTAATAGAGTATTCATGTGCGATCAATTTCCATTACTTAATTTGAAGCACACGCAACAAACCTGTTTAAAAACAACGAGATATTATCGGGTTGAATAACAGAACTGTTGCGTTTGCACTGGCTCCTGTTTATACAGGAGCCAATCATGTTTAAAGAAGTGGCATATTCTACACTGAGATAGAAAGGAATGCTGTAGCTATTTTGTTAAAAATTACTTAATGCCACCAATACGGCTGAAACGAACACCTGTAGGCCATTCATTTTCTTGTTTCTCGAAGCTCATCCAAATCGTTGTGGCTTTACCGACTAAGTTTTGCTCAGGCACAAAGCCCCAGAAACGACTATCTGAACTACCATCACGGTTATCACCCATCATAAAATACTGACCTTCAGGGACAATCCACGTACCTTGAGGTAATCCCGGTTGAATAAATTCAGGTACAGTAACATCTCCCGGAATAGTCATAATACGATGAGAGACATCACCAATCGTTTCAATTCTCTCTTCTTGGCGAAATTGCGTAGCTGTAGAAATTGGCTCTTCAATCGGAATCGATTTCATACCGCTAATACGTTGACCACCAGGTACACTTTGTAACAGTAATGTCCATTCACTAGGATACGCTGTACCATAGGTTACCGCTATTTCATCATCACATATTGCTTTATTACAATTTGGGTAAATGTGTAATTTCTTCGACGTCATGTCATACACTATTTTATCCCCCGGTAAACCAATCACCCGTTTAATAAAGTCAGTTGATGGATCACGTGGGTATTTAAATACCGCAATATCACCACGTTTAGGTTTACCCGTACTAATCAAGGTTGTTTGTGTAATAGGATCTTTTAATCCATAAGCAAATTTTTCAACCAAGATGAAATCACCGACTAATAAAGTCGGCATCATCGAACGAGATGGGATCTGAAACGGCTCATACACAAAGGAACGCAAAATCAATACAATCGCCAATACAGGAAACAGAGAGCCTAATGTCTCTGCCCAGCTTGGTTTATTAATCGATTTTGCTAACTCTTGCTGATCCTCACTTCCCTGCGTTAACTCTTGTAAACGTTTTAACTTCGCTTTGCGGGCTGGCTTTAATTTAAAACGATCTATACACCAAAAAATACCCGTAATTAGCGTTGCCAACGTTAGGATCAAGGCAAACGTGCTAGCCATATTTTCTCCTTAAATTATTTATCTTTACCAACATGCAGTATGGCTAAAAACGCTTCTTGTGGTAACTCGACATTACCAATTTGCTTCATACGTTTTTTACCTTCTTTCTGTTTCTGCAACAGTTTTTTCTTACGGCTAACGTCACCACCATAACATTTAGCTAATACGTTTTTACGTAACTGTTTAACAGTTGAACGAGCAATAATATGATTGCCAATTGCAGCTTGGATCGCAATATCAAACTGTTGACGTGGAATGAATTCTTTCATTTTTTCCACCAACTCACGTCCACGATACGGTGCGTTATCATTATGGGTGATTAATGCAAGTGCATCGACTCTCTCACCATTAATTAAGACATCAACACGTACCATGTTGGAGCCTTGGAAACGCAGGAAGTTATAATCTAACGAAGCATAACCGCGAGAGGTTGATTTTAAACGGTCAAAGAAATCTAATACCACCTCAGCCATCGGAATTTCATAAGTTAATGAAACCTGATTACCATGATAGACCATATTAGTTTGAACGCCGCGTTTTTCGACACATAAAGTAATCACATTACCTAAGTATTCTTGCGGTAGTAACATATGACATTCCGCAATAGGCTCTCTGATCTCTTCAATATTGTTCAGTGCCGGCAGTTTTGATGGGCTATCAACCATGATGATATCACCATTGGTCATTTCCACTTCATAAACTACTGTTGGTGCTGTGGTGATCAGGTCAAGATCATATTCACGCTCTAAACGCTCTTGGATAATCTCCATATGGAGAAGGCCTAAGAAACCACAACGGAAACCAAATCCTAATGCGGATGAACTTTCCGGCTCATAAAAGAGTGACGCATCATTTAAGCTTAATTTTCCTAATGCATCACGGAATGATTCATAATCGTCAGAACTGACCGGGAATAACCCCGCATAAACCTGTGGTTTGACTTTTTTAAAGCCCGGTAATGGTTTGTCTGCAGGCTTCTGTGCGGCTGTTAATGTATCCCCAACAGGGGCACCAAGAATATCTTTAATACCGCAAACTACCCAGCCTACTTCACCACAACTTAGCGATGTTGTATCAACTTGCTTAGGCGTAAAAATACCAATACGGTCGATATTATAAACTTGCCCTGTACTCATCACTTTGATTTTATCGCCTTTGTTGACTTTACCGTTTTTGATCCGGATAAGTGAGACAACACCAAGGTAATTATCAAACCAAGAGTCAATAATAAGTGCTTGTAGAGGCGCGTCAGGATCGCCTTCTGGCGCAGGTATTTCTTTCACCAGACGTTCAATCACTTCTTTTACACCCACGCCGGTTTTAGCAGAACAACGCACTGCATCGGTCGCATCAATACCGACAATATCTTCAATCTCTTCAGCGACACGCTCAGGCTCTGCGGCAGGTAAGTCAATTTTATTCAATACCGGAACGACAGTAAGATCCATATCTATCGCCGTATAACAGTTTGCTAATGTTTGGGCTTCAACCCCTTGCCCTGCATCGACAACCAGTAAAGCACCTTCACAAGCGGCAAGAGAGCGAGAAACTTCATAAGAGAAGTCAACGTGTCCTGGCGTATCGATAAAGTTAAGCTGATAAACTTCACCGTCATCAGCGGTATAATTGAGTGTTACGCTTTGTGCTTTGATGGTGATACCACGCTCACGCTCAAGATCCATAGAATCAAGAACCTGCGCAGCCATTTCACGATCTGTTAAGCCACCACAAATTTGAATAATTCGATCTGATAGCGTCGATTTACCGTGGTCAATATGTGCGATAATGGAAAAGTTACGTATGTTTTTCATTCTGAAATTATTTTTCTCTATTGCTTTGCTCTATAAATCTGGCTTTAGCGTCGTTCATGGACACAAAGCGAAAACTCTATATTGCAGGAGTTATGATTGATGACGCATTCTACACACTAGAGACATTATACTCAAAGAAACGTTCATCAAACACAAACATTTATGATAAAGCTTACCTTTATTTATGCAGCGTAACTGCACTTTCACTAGATAGAAATTTGATTTTTATCTATCAATAAAAAAGATCAGAACCATAAAATAAGTTTAATAACAAAAAATGGAGCCTATGCCCCATTTTTTATCATATTCATTCTTTATTATTATTCTTGATATTGTACTTGCAATTCATTAGGTGGAAGTCCTATTTGTAAAATAATAGGTTCAAATCCTTCATCTTTACTCCACCAGCGGGCAATATTTTTAGCTAATAAGAAGCCTAACACTCCCCCCACTAAACCACTACAAAAAATAGCCAACTCACTAGAAAGCCACAGACTGGCTATCCCTGCAACGATAAATAATCCCAGCAAAGGAGTAAGATAAACCAACATAGCGGAACGAAGTAAACTATTTTCTGGTATACCAACTTCCACTTTTTGCCCCACCACTAAAGGTTGTTCAACAGGAAGTTCTAACTGATGAACAGTTTCAGGGCCTATTTTATTTAATAAATAAGAACCACAAGCTGCTCGAGCTTGGCAACTCCCGCAACCGGACGATGAGCCATAACGTAGTAAAGCCCTCCCTTGTTGCCAATGTACGACTGTTGCCCACTCTTTAACCATAACTTATACCTTTTACTTTTTGGTAAACACCACACTGTTGACGATTTTCTGTGCTGTTATAAATGGCAATTGTCCAATAAAGGTAATTTCATTGCCATCTTTATCATAGGTATAAATTGTATTACGACCATATCTCAATGCTTTATCACGTTCGGGGGAATTTAATTGCTGACCACTTTTGTTAACATAAATGGAGAAATCGAATAAGCCGTCACTATATAAAATAGATTGACTAAATTCATTTTCAGCAATTTGATGATTGCTACGTTTTACCTCTTTAAATCCTTCTGGTAACGTTGTCACACGCCAATTGTAATTCAGTGCTTGAGTGGCTTTGGGGATCAACAATAGCGGGGGCATATTCACTTTATTGAGTGAATCTAACTCACTGATGATTTCTTTATTTTGATTAGCGGTGATCACCCGAAATTGTTCAATAACGTCATTATTTTTATCAAGCAGATCGACCCTTAATGGCAAATATCTCTCTTCATCAATAAATAAGACATATTCATAACGGTCATTATTTTTTGATAGCACACGAACAACACGACTTGGAATGTCACCGATATGCGTTCTTCCCGCATCAATAAAATTGTAATACTCAGCGAGTTCAGCAAAATTTTGATAAATGATTGCAGGGAGATAATCAACGATATGTTCATTACGCAAACTAAACGCATCTAAACCTGGTTCAAAATAACTGATTTCATTCCCTCGTTGCACGATTTCTCGACGAGTGCTATCCATCTGCATCAATTGTGCCACAGGTTTACCATCGACAAGTGCATGACGATAACGAATAGGAACAATACCTTGAGAATTGATATTAATAAAAGATAATTCGTAAGTAGCGGTTTGCGTTGTATTACCCATCTTTTGCAACAAAGCCTCGGCATTTCCTATTTGAGGTTGTGCCAAGGCTTGTGTTGGTATTGATAGGTAACCCGCTAAAAGTAAAGCGGATAACCATGATTTTTTCATTACGACTCTATTGTTCCTACACGTAATTATAAATTGATACCACAATGATTACTGAGCCTGTTGCTGAGTTGTGTTTTGCGATGCTACAGGCACTTCATCTTGTGGTGCATTGTAGATACGGCGATCTAACTCATACTGTTGCAACATAAGTCCAAGGCGTTGATTACGCTCTTGTAGACGTGTTTGTTGATTTTGGCCTAAATTATCACTTTGTAAATTTAAGCTGACTGGTGCCCCATTCCCCATAATAGGTTGAGTATTAAACACCGGCGTATCAACTTGGAAATCCTCAGCGCTATTGTTGCCATTATATTGCTGAACACCCACAATGACAGCTAATGACACACAGGCAGCAACACCAATTTGTGTTAACTGGCTAGCCCAAGGACGTAATTTTTGTAAGAAAGAGTGCTGACGCCATTGAGAAGGCGCAGGTTGCTGCTCTTGCTGTTGTTCAGGACTTATGCGGACTGGCTCATTTTCTAAAGCGAGTGCTACGCGACTTGCGATATCAAAGTGGATAACCTCTCCTACATCACCACGCATTGCATCACGAACTAAGTGGTAACGTTGCCATGTTTCTTTCATAGATTCATCACGGGCAATCGATCCCATTAATTCTTTATCAAGAACTTCGCCATCCATAAATGCAGAAAGTTTCTCTTTTTGCATGTAAAAGTACCCTTCAGTAAATGAGGGTTCAGCCATCTTATAACTCTTGTATTAATGGTTGAACCTTATTATCAATAGCTTCTCGCGCCCTAAAAATACGTGAACGAACCGTACCTACAGGGCAATCCATAATAACGGCTATCTCTTCATAGCTTAAGCCGTCAAGTTCCCGAAGTGTAATAGCAACCCTTAAATCTTCGGGTAACGACTCTATGGTTTGAAAAACTACTCTCCGTAACTCTTCAGACAACATTAAATTCTCAGGGTTCGAAATTTCTTTTAATGCGTTTGATGTTTCAAAATTTTCAACATCACTTGCATCTAAGTCATTTGAAGGCGGACGCCGCCCTTGTGCTACCAGATAATTTTTAGCTGTATTCACAGCGATGCGATAAAGCCATGTATAAAATGCACTATCACCACGGAATGATCCAATAGCTCGATAGGCTTTTATAAAGGCTTCTTGTGCAACATCTGGCACATCACCCTGAGGTACATAACGGGAAATCAGACTTGCTACCTTGTGCTGATAGCGGATAACTAGCAAGTTAAACGCTTTCTGGTCACCCAGTTGTACCTTCTCGACCAACATTTGGTCCGTTAACTGCTCGCTCATTAGAGATGGACTCTCCCGAAGTCAAGCCTCAAACTATTTTTCAATGACTCCGTCATATTACTCTCGTTATTCCTTCTCGTTTTTATGAGCTACTTACGTTAGAGCATTAAAATAGAATGAAGTTCAATTCAATTATAATAATAAGAGATGAATCACAAAAAACTGTCGTTGTAATCACCAACCAATCTGCAATTTGCCAAGAAAAAAGCGATAACACAATGTGATAATTTAAATATATACCTTTATTTACAACAATATATACAATCTTAAACAATGTAATATTAACGGCAACATTAGTCTTTAATAATATAAATAAAAATCTGTGACCCAAGATTGGAACTGGGTTGTGTAATGACCATCATTATTGCGGATAATCAGCTCTTCAATATTACATGGTTTAGTTTCGCCTTGATACTGTCTTTGAAAGGCTAGCAATATGCGATGGTAAGGCTTATCTGCACTATCTTTAATATTAACTCGCTGTACGACATTCCACCCTTTTCTTTGTGAGATTTCAATAAACTGTTCACCGATTAAATAGGGTAACACCACACAAAATAGGCCTTCATCTGTAATAAGCTGTTGTGCATTATCAAGCAAACCTTCATGGGTCAATGTTTTCGTATAACGGGCTTGCTCGCGCTCTTGGTTACGGCATGCAACCGCTGGCTCAAAATAGGGTGGATTACTCACAATAAGATCATAGCGAGTTGGCGCTTGTTGCGCATATTGATAAATATCATGATGATAAATATGGATTAACGAACTCCACTGTGATTGTTGCGCATTTTCACGCGCCTGTAATGCGGCATCTTCATCAAGTTCAATACCATCAATACGCTCAACCTGCGGGGCACGTTGCGCTAACATCAAGGCAATTAATCCACTTCCTGTACCAATATCGAGCACCGTTTTTGCTTTAGTGATAGGCGCCCAAGCACCTAATAAAACGCCATCAGTACCCACTTTCATTTCACACTTATCATGAGCGACAAAAAATTGTTTAAATGTAAACCCGCCTTTGCGTAAACCTGCTTTCTTTACTTTCTTTTGCTTCATTGAATCGCTCTAATGATTTGTATAACTCTTTCTATTCTTAGAATGAATGCAATCCATATAATAGAAAAAGCGATATATGGTAAGATAACTTTTTTGCTACCTCTATCTTAACATTAAACGCTTGATATTCGATGCTTGCTTATTGACTTTAAGCCTAAAAAACAACACATAGCTAGAACAATCGATGATATATAATGTGATAGCGGTAAATCCTCTGGCTTTTAACAGAGGATAATGTCAAAATCCGCGCCCTAAATAGAGGTATACAATGACAGCCACGACATTTTCCAGTCTTGAACTTGATGAAAGTTTATTGACCGCATTAGAAGAAAAAGGATATCAACGTCCTACTGCTATTCAAGCAGAAGCTATCCCTGCCGCAATGGAAGGACGTGATATATTAGGCTCTGCACCAACGGGTACAGGGAAAACAGCGGCATTCTTACTTCCTGCTATTCAACATTTACTTGATTATCCACGAAAAAAATCAGGGCCACCTCGTGTTCTGATCTTAACTCCAACCCGTGAACTTGCTATGCAAGTCGCTGATCAAGCAAAAGAATTATGTGCTCATACCCATCTAGACATCGCAACTATCACCGGCGGTGTTGCTTATATGAATCACGCAGAAGTTTTTAGTGAGAACCAAGATATTGTTGTTGCTACAACAGGTCGCTTATTGCAGTACATCAAAGAAGAGAACTTTGACTGTCGTGCTGTTGAAATGCTGATCCTCGATGAAGCAGATCGTATGTTAGATATGGGTTTTGCTAACGATATTGAAACTATTGCTGGGGAAACTCGTTGGCGTAAACAAACATTACTCTTTTCAGCCACATTAGAAGGCAATGCTGTGATTGATTTTGCACAGCGAATTCTTAATGAACCGGTTGAACTGAACGCTGACCCTTCTCGTCGTGAGCGTAAAAAAATTCAACAATTTTACTATCATGCAGATAATCTTGACCATAAAACTGCCTTACTTGCACATTTACTCAAACAAGAAGAAGTTAAAAAATCGATTGTTTTTGTACGTAAAAGAGAGCGAGTCAGAGAGTTAGCCGCAGCATTAGAAAAACAAGGTATCAAAGCCAGCTACCTTGAAGGCGAAATGGCTCAAACACAACGTAACGAAGCGATTAAACGTGTAGAGTCTGGCAAAATGCATGTGCTGATTGCGACAGATGTGGCGTCTCGAGGTCTTGATTTAGAAGATATCACCCACGTCTTTAACTTTGACTTACCGCGCACAGCTGATGTTTATTTGCACCGTATTGGCCGTACAGGTCGAGCGGGTCGTAAAGGGACTGCCATTTCATTAGTTGAAGCACACGATTATCCGCTACTTGGTAAAATTAGCCGTTATATCCAAGAGCCGATTAAATATCGTGTTGTAGCCCAATTACGTCCAGTGACTAAAGCCCCTAGTCAAAAAGCATCATTTAAGCCTTCTAAAAAAGTATTAGCAAAACGCAAAGCGAAAAAAGTAGAAGAGAAAAAAAACGTAAAAGAGAAAGTACGCGCACGCGATCGTAAAAATATTGGTAAACGCCGTAAAACCGCTACTGATAAAACCACCATCACTGCGGAAAAAACTAATCATATAAAAACAGAGCAACAATAATCTGTCTTCTTTACGTTACTTTGAACCATAATAATAAACCGTCGTTATTTAATAGCGACGGTTTTTTATCTTATCTTCTTTATTGATAAACAAAAAAACCTGATATAAACATACCAGGTTCTATCATTACTTAATGATTTTTAGTGAAAATTACAGGCTTTCAGTGAAAGTACGAGTAATTACATCACGTTGTTGTTCTGGTGTCAGTGAGTTAAAACGCACTGCGTAGCCGGATACACGAATAGTCAATTGAGGATATTTCTCAGGATTGTTAACGGCATCTTCTAATGTTTCACGGCTTAATACGTTAACGTTTAGATGTTGACCACCTTCTACACGTACTACCGGTTTAGATTCTACCGGTACTTCACGGTATTCGATGTTGCCTAATGCATCACGGCTAACAACTTGGCCTTCTTCAAAACCTTTTTTCGCACAAATACAACGTGCTTCGCCGTTTTCATCATCTAACAACCAAAAAGAATGTAATAAATCGTCGTTATCAGCTTTAGTAATTTGGATACCAGTAATCATTTCGACCTCCAATGTGGGCACAAAATCAAATTCTAATGGCATATCAGAATTTGGGTATTTGGTCTAACCAATGTTTCTGTTTACTTATATACCAGTATAAATGGCGTCATTCTTTGATAAATATCAATAAAATTGATAAGGACATAACGGGTAATGGTGCAAAGTCTTGTTTTAAATCAATAATTACAACCCATGCAATTGCAATTTTTTTTGTAAATTTTCAAAAATTTTTTTAAATAACAATTAATTCGATTTTTTCGAGACGGAACATTTTCTTTCCATGGGTGAAATCGGTAAGCTTAGCCCCATAAGATATCAACAAGGATTTTATGTTATGACTACACCATTAACTTGGCATGATGTAATAGGTGCTGAAAAAGAAAAACCCTATTTTCAGCAAATTTTGTCTCAAGTCGCACAACAAAGACAAGCAGGCAAAATAATTTATCCTCCACAAGAAGATGTATTTAACGCTTTTCGCTTCACTCCCTTTGAAAATGTTAATGTTGTGATTTTAGGTCAAGATCCTTACCACGGCCCCAATCAAGCCCATGGGCTTTCCTTTTCTGTACGTCCCGGCGTTCCGGCTCCCCCTTCATTAGTTAATATGTATAAAGAGCTTGAACAAGAATACCCTGACTTCAAACGACCTAATCATGGTTATCTTGAGAGTTGGGCTCAACAAGGGGTATTACTACTTAATACCGTTCTTACAGTAGAGAAAGGCCAAGCTCACTCTCATGCTAACTATGGTTGGGAAGTTTTTACTGACGCGGTTATCGAACAAATTAATCAACGTCGTGAAGGCGTTATTTTCCTACTTTGGGGCGCTCATGCTCAGAAAAAAGGTCGTTTTATTGATACTAATAAACACTTTATCTTAAAAGCCCCTCACCCTTCACCACTCTCTGCACATCGTGGTTTTTTAGGCTGTGAGCATTTTAAACAAACCAATAATCTATTAGCGCAACAAGGACGCACGCCCATTAATTGGCAACTTGATCCTATTGAATAAGCTAGTGATAAAAACACAAAACCGCACAAAAGTGCGGTTTACCTATCCCACGCCCTGACTTATTGGCGCATTGATATAAGAATTATGGCTCTTATTTCGATACCACGACCATTGCTGGACGTAATAGACGACCATTTAAGGTATAGCCTTTTTGCATCACATCAACGACATGGTTTGCTTCATGCTCAGGGCTATCAATTAATGTCATCGCTTGGTGTACTTCAGGATTGAAGGCGACATTTTTTTCTTCAACGACTTCAATACCAAACTTACGCACCGCATCTAAGAATGATTTCAGGGTTAACTCTAAACCTTCAATCATCGGTTTCATTTGTTCATTTTCATGATCAGCGGCAGATAAAGCACGCTCTAAATTATCCAATACAGGTAGTAGCTCATTAGAAAATTTCTCAAGCGCAAATTTATGTGCTTTTTCAACATCCTGTTGAGTACGACGGCGAATATTCTCAATTTCGGCTTGAGCACGGATCATCGCTTCACGTTCCGTTTTTTGTGATTGCTGCAACTGTTTTTCCAGCTCATCAACGCGTGCAAGCGCTTGAACTAACTCAGCTTGTGCATCAAACTCCGCCTGAGCGTCTTCGCTTTTCACTTGCTCTTGAGATTCATTCATTACCGATTCCATTCCTTCTTTTTCTTTTGAGACTTGCTCTTCATGTACGTTTTGTTCTTTACTACTCATGAATATCTCCGCGTAGTTTTAGTATTCATCTTCATATTTAGTTTATTATGGGGATCAATAAACGGGTTTCAAGGAATAGGCGCTAAACGAGGGTAAAAAAAATGCCAGATAATACCGTAACGGAAGAAAAACAATTTAAATGCATTGGCATCGTCGGTCATCCCCGCCATCCTGAAGCACTTTCGACACATGAAATGCTCTATTATTGGCTCCTTGATAAAGGATATGACGTCATTATCGATACCCAAGTTGCTGAAGAATTAAAGCTCACCGATGTACAAACGGGCGATTTAACACAAGTCGGCAAACTCGCTGATCTAGTTATTGTTGTCGGGGGTGATGGCAATATGCTAGGCGCCGCCCGTGTTTTATCGCGCTATAATATCAAAGTGATTGGTGTAAACCGCGGTAACTTAGGTTTTCTGACCGATCTTGATCCTGATAACGCATTACAACAATTAACTAATGTATTAGCAGGCCATTATCGTGAAGAAAAACGCTTCTTACTTGAAGCTCGTGTCTGTGCTGAAGGACAAAGAACACGGATTGGCACCGCCATTAATGAAGTCGTACTTCACCCCGGCAAAGTGGCGCATATGATTGAGTTTGAAGTCTATATTGATGATCGTTTTGCATTTTCACAACGTTCTGATGGTCTAATTATTACCACACCAACCGGATCGACGGCGTATTCACTCTCTGCAGGTGGCCCTATTCTTACACCTAATCTTGATGCGATTGCGCTGGTTCCGATGTTCCCCCATACGCTCTCTTCACGCCCTTTAGTCATTAGTAGCGACAGTCAAATTCGCTTAAAATTCTCACAAACCAATATTGATTATGAAGTCAGTTGTGATAGTCAGCTTGTGTTACCTATCAAAGAAGGAGATGAGGTAATTATTAAGCGGAGTCGACAAAAACTTAACTTAGTCCACCCAACTGACTACAACTATTTTAATACACTCAGCTCAAAATTAGGTTGGTCAAAAAAAATGTTCTGATTTTTGTGCCTCGCTACTTTACTGTATAAAAAACCAGTTTATACTGTATGTAATTACAGATATGTTTTTATACAGGAGAGGCACTATGCTGACTCAATTAACTATTAGTCATTTTGCCATAGTCCGTGAACTTGAAATCGACTTTTCTGGTGGCATGACCACAATTACCGGTGAAACGGGCGCAGGTAAATCTATTGCGATTGACGCATTAGGCTTGTGTTTAGGAAACCGTGGTGATGCTAATATGGTTCGCCCTGGTGCCACTAGAGCGGATTTATGCGCACGATTTTCACTCTCTGATACCCCTTCCGCCCAGCGTTGGTTAGAAGAACATCATCTTGACGATCATAACGAATGCCTATTAAGAAGAACCATTGCAGCAGATGGCCGCTCTCGTGGTTTTATTAATGGTACTTCTGTTCCTTTGTCTCAACTAAGAGAGCTTGGCTCATTGCTGATCCAAATTCATGGGCAACATGCTCATCAACAACTATTAGAGCCTCGCTACCAAAAACATTTACTTGATATCTATGCTAATGAACCTGCTTTATTAAAAAAGATGAAAGCGGCTTATCAAACCTGGCATCAGAGTTGCCAAACCTTAGCGACTTTTCAACAACAATCTTTAGAAAGAGAAGCAAGGCAACAACTGATTGATTATCACTTAAAAGAGCTTAACGAGTTCCAACCTGTTGCGGGGGAATACCCTGAATTAGATCAAGAATATAAAAGGTTATCTAATTGTGGTCAATTTCTGACCTTGAGCCAAAATAGTTTGCAGATCTTAAGTGATAACGAAGAACAAAATATTTTAAGTATGCTGAATGTGGCCAAGCATGAAATCAGCGAACTTTCCACAATGGAGAGCCAATTTAATTCACTGTTAGATATGCTGGAAGAAGCAAGTATTCAAATTAGCGAAGTGAGTGATGAACTACGCCACTACAGTGATCGTTTAGAAATGGATCCTAACCGTTTATTCGAACTAGAAAAACGTATTTCCAAATATATTAGTCTATCTCGTAAACATCGCGTCACCCCTGAAGAGCTATATGAACTGCATCAACAATTAATTGAAGAAAAAGAGGCACTATTACGCCAAAATGATGACTGTGATGCATTAATGGAACAAGTTAAAATTGATCATGCAGCTGCATTGAACGTAGCAAAACAACTTCATCAAATTCGTCAACAGTATGCACACGAATTAAGCCAGTTGATTACTAATAGCATGCATCAATTATCAATGCCTCATGGCTATCTTACTGTAGATACATTGTTTGATGAAAATGTCTTACAAATTGATGGTGCGACAAAAGTTGAGTTCAATGTCACCACCAACCCGGGGCAACCTCATCAAGCTCTCTCTAAAGTTGCGTCTGGCGGTGAGCTATCACGTATCGCACTTGCAATCCAAGTGATCACCGCAAAAAAAATGGATACACCCGCACTGATTTTTGATGAAGTGGATGTTGGTATTAGTGGACCAACAGCAGCTATTGTCGGTAAGTTATTACGTGAATTAGGCGAATCGACACAAGTTATGTGTGTTACTCACCTACCGCAAGTAGCAGGTTGTGGTCATCAACACTATTTTGTTAATAAAGAGACTAATGGTGAAGAGACAGAAACCACCATGAAGCTGTTAACTAAAAAAGAGCGTTTACAGGAGTTAGCCCGCTTATTAGCAGGAAGTGAAGTGACTAAAAACACCCTTGCTAATGCAAAAGATCTGCTGGCAGCCTAACGATTAACAAACTTTTATCGATATTTAGGGTCTTAGGCAGAGCGTGAAAGGTTTTCAATTGCTGCATTGTCGATTATCATCGTCACTATGACCCTAAAAGGAATGTAATAGCCATGCGTTTTAAACTGTTAAAAGTTGCCGCCTTATCTTTAGTCGTAATGACTTCAGGTTGCTCGATGTTCGAAAGACTGGTTTATCACCCAGATATCAATCAGGGTAATTATTTAACACCAGCCGAAGTCGCCAAAGTTCAACAAGGAATGACACAGCAGCAAGTTCAATTTGCCCTCGGAACACCTATGCTGAAAGATCCTTTCGGAACTCAAACTTGGTATTATGTTTTCCGTGAACAGCCAGGCCATCAAAAAGTGCGTCAAGAAACTCTGACACTAACATTTGATAATAATGGCATACTGACTAAGATTGATAAACAAGGTGATATGCCGAGTTTTTCTAATCAAACCAGTAAAGACTAATCTCACTATACGATTGGCAAAAACGAAATTGCACCCCATTTGTAATTCAACAATGGGGTGTGTTTTATGACCAACATATCGGTGCAATCAATGAGATACAATGATTTGATTATGACGTGGTGAAAATGTTAACTATTCAGTTTTTTGGCGTGCTTTTTCAGCGCGTTTACGGCGCATCTCTTTAGGATCAGCGATTAACGGTCGATAGATTTCAACGCGATCGCCATCACGCACATTATCACTCAATTTTGCTGGCCGACTATAGATACCCACTTTATTTTTAGTTAAATCGATATCATTACAAATCGTTAAAATATTTGAGGCAATAATTGCTTGCTCAACAGTATCCCCCAGTGTTAGCTCCACAGGGATAACATATTGTTTATCTGGTAACGCGTAGGCTACCTCAACCCATATTTTAGTCACGATAAATCTCTTTCGCTCTTTGAGTAAACGCCTGCACCATATTATTTGTTAAGTCTTTAAAAATACGGCCAAAAGCTAACTCAATTAATTTATTGGTGAACTCAAAGTCTAGCTGAAACTCAACCTTACATGCATTATCATCTAATGCGGTAAATACCCAGCCTCCGGTTAGTTTACGAAAAGGGCCATCCACAAGACGCATATCAACACGTTCATTGGTTTTTAAAAAATTATGGGTAGTAAATGTTTTACTGATCCCTGCTTTAGAAACCTGAACAGATGCAATCATTTCTTCTGGAGTGCTTTTGATCAGTTTACTTCCAACGCATCCTGGTAGAAAATCAGGATAAGTAAGAACATCATTCACTAGTTTAAACATTTGCTCTGCACTAAAAGGAACTAGAGCAGATCGACTAATCTGAGGCATAGTTATTCCTGTACGACAACACTGTGTGCGATCATATCATTGAACAGTGATTAAATAAAAATCTAATGGAATATAGCTTAAGTTTTACGCAATTGAAAAGAAAACAGACGCTTAAATGATTTCTTTCTATTGCTCATACAGTATAATGTGGAAATTATGACAAAGAAAAAATCACACAAACCCGGCTCTGCCACTATTGCACTCAATAAACGTGCTCGCCATGAATATTTCATTGAAGATGAAATCGAAGCGGGACTGTCGTTACAGGGCTGGGAAGTTAAATCACTGCGTGCGGGTAAAGCCAATATCAGTGATAGCTATGTAATCATGCGTGATGGTGAGGCGTACCTGTTTGGTGCCACCATTACACCGTTAAACGTTGCCTCTACTCATGTTGTTTGTGATCCGACACGTACGCGTAAGCTGTTATTAAAACAACGTGAATTAGCTAATCTCTATGGCCAAATAAATCGTGATGGTTACACCGTGGTTGCCCTTTCCTTATATTGGAAAAATGCATGGTGTAAAATCAAAATTGGCGTAGCTAAAGGTAAAAAAGATCACGATAAGCGTGACACCATAAAAGATCGTGAGTGGAAATTAGACAAAGCACGTATCATGAAAAATGCTAACCGCTAAATTGCGTTAACTACTAGCAATAGCAGGTATTTTTCTGATATACTCACTTTCAACAACTTGGGGCTGATTCTGGATTCGACGGGATTTGCGAAACCCAAGGTGCATGCCGAGGGGCGGTTGGCCTCGTAAAAAGCCGCAAAAAGATAGTCGCAAACGACAATCAATATAAAGCACTAGCAGCTTAATAACCTGCCTAGAGCCTTCTCTCCCTAGCTTCCGCTCTTAAGACGGGGATAAAGAGGAGTCAAACCCAAAAGAGATCGCGTGGATGCCTAGCTTGGGGTTGAAGCGTTAAATTTAATCAAGCTAGCTTATTTGTGGCGTGTCTGTCCGCAGCAAGTAAGTGAATTTAAAGACTAGACTAAGCATGTAGTGCCGCGGATGTAGAAATTTCGGACGCGGGTTCAACTCCCGCCAGCTCCACCAAATTATCTTCCAAGGACGTCCAAAGAAGACTGAAAAGCCCGCTAACTCAATGAGTTGCGGGCTTTTTTATATCCTACACTGTCCTATTTTATCCCACCCAAGCTAATTCCTTTAGGCCCATTGATAGGCCCAACGAAAAGAACTAACATCTTTGTTGGGCCTAAACGCATGGAGATTTTTCATGGCAAGAAAAACTAAGCCATTAACTGATACCGAAATCAAAGCAGCTAAACCGCAGGACAAGGACTATCAGCTGTATGATGGTGATGGACTCACACTGCTAATCAAATCTAGCGGAAGCAAGTTATGGCAATTCCGTTACTACCGCCCTTATACAAAACAAAGGACCAAACAAAGTTTTGGAGCCTACCCAGCTGTCACACTTTCGGATGCTAGAAAACTTAGAGCGGAGTCTCGCTCATTACTGGCAAAAGATATTGACCCTCAAGAATATCAGAAAAATCAAATAAGAAACTCTCAAGAAGCTAAAACCAATACCTTTCAACTTGTTGCTGAACGTTGGTGGGAAGTGAAGAAGTCCACCGTCACAGAGGACTATGGTAATGATATCTGGCGTTCACTTGAACGAGATGTGTTTCCCGCCATAGGCGATATCAGCGTCACCGATATCAAAGCTCACATATTGGTTCAAGCGATACAACCGGTACAAGCTAGAGGCGCGCTAGAAACCGTTCGCCGTCTTTGTCAGCGCATTAACGAAGTCATGATCTATGCTCAAAATACTGGCTTAATTGATGCCGTTCCAAGTATCAACATTGGTAAAGCTTTTGAAAAACCAAAGAAAAAAAATATGCCAAGTATTCGTCCAGAGCGGTTACCGCAACTGATGCAAACAATGCGTACAGCTAATATTATTTTGCCTACCAGATGTTTGTTTATGTGGCAGCTACTTACCATATCCCGCCCTGCCGAAGCAGCTGAAGCCCGTTGGGATGAAATCAACTTTGAAACCAAGGAATGGAAGATACCCGCTGCCAGAATGAAGATGAACCGAGAACATACAGTTCCGTTATCTGACGCTGCTTTAGCTATTTTAGAGCTAATGAAACCACTCAGTGGTAACCGTGAGTTTATCTTTCCTAGCCGTATCAAACCTACCCAACCAATGAACAGTCAAACCGTCAATGCGGCTTTAAAACGTGCCGGATTCGGTGGCGTATTGGTTTCACACGGTCTACGCTCAATTGCTAGTACGGCACTCAATGAGCAAGGATTTCCACCTGACGTTATCGAAGCCGCCCTAGCCCACGTTGATAAAAACGAAGTTAGACGCGCCTATAATCGCAGTGACTACCTAGAGCAAAGACGCCCCATGATGCAATGGTGGGCTGATTTTATTGAGGAAGCAGATAGGGGGAGTATTATTGAAGGCGGGATAAGAGGGATATCGCTAGTTGGGTAATTTGTGTGTACCCGCTCTAATCTGAGCGGGTACTATAACAACACAGAGCTATACATCATCCAAACGTCGGCTCTGTGACAAAAGCAGACGTTTAAATATCCTATCCTATTGTAAGTTATAAAAAAGCGATGTAGTGTTCTACACATTAAATTTACAAAGGCCGAAAAGTCCGTGTTTAAAAACGGTTCTTTCCGCAGAATAAGTGTAGTGATGTGATGGACGTCCCTCTATGTAAGTTTTGCCATACTTATGTTGAGCGATTTTATTCACAGAGGTACTACATCATGAACGAAATTAAAGTTATCGGTATCGATCTGGCAAAATCTGTCTTTCAGGTTTGTTCTGCACAACAAAGGACAGTGCTAGTCAGCGCTTGAGCTGTTGCGAAAAGAATTTGCTTACGAATAGTTCTTAGTTGATTAGTTAAAATAGCCTTATTGATATCTATATAAGTAATAAAAAAGTATTTTAAATAATCAATTAGTTTGAAAATAAACAAAATTCTACGTTCAAAACATACCATAGGGTTCACCTACAATCTGTAACCATCTATTAGTGAAGTAAACCCCCATATATTGACAATACTCTACCACCCCCAACGAAGTTTATCATACATTGCAGCTAATTTTCTGTAGCTACTTGCATAAGTCGATATTGAATAATCAAACTTAGATTGATTATCTATTAAAAATTTTTTTAAAAGTGTTAAATTAATTTTACTAACAGATAAAAATGGAATATATGCGCAAGCATTTTCAGGAGTGCATAAATCAATTATTTGCTCCATACTCATATGTCTATAAGTTCTAAAAAATGTTTTTTGGTAACTTTTAGATCTAAATGATGTAATTTCTCTATTTACCACTTTATCCAATTTATATGTGCTACCATCGTAATCTGATTGATTTTTTATACCTAATTTATTTAAATAAGTAAATACTGGAACATATGGGGTGTACCTTGATTCAGCTGGCGCTACATGTAAGAGTATTTGTTCGGGGTCAAATGTATTTTCTTCATCTAAAAGATTTCTAAATAAGTCTAGTACTTTTATAGTTTCATAACCTTTTGAAGCTAATCCATTGTGTTCTTGGTGGGCCACCCCAACACCAACAAGAAACTCAACATCTTCTTTTGAATCAATTTGATCAATATCTACAACACATATCTTTTTTTCTGGCTCAGATGATTGAACGAGCTCATATAGCTGTTCTTTACAATATCGTAAAACCCTCGCTGGAATTTTACGCTTTGTTGAATCAATCGCTCTATATACCTCAGAATAGTCATTTGTTTTTACTAAAACCAATGGAATCTGAATGCCGTCAATAGTTAGATAAGTATCTGATACATTGGGTTCTTCGCCCTCTGAAAGGCGCTGTATGAATATTAAGTTTTTCCTTAGTTGTTCTACATTATCTCGCCCTATACATGCAGAAATAGCTGATAACAAACTACTGATATTTTCATCAGATATTGAATAACCTATAAATACAATTGGGTGCTCAACAAATAAAGTGATCAACTTTGCTGCTAAATATGTATTTTTCTCATTAAATGATTGGTAATCAGAACTAGTTAAAATTAATGAGTCTGGTTTTGTAGCACAGCCATGAATTTTATATATCTCACCAATTTCTTGTGGATTAGAAAATAATAGTTCTTCTTGACCAATATATGTTTTATATTCAGGAAATAGCTGTTCTATGAATAAATCCCAGTTAGTAGTAATAACTCCATCGACATTTAGATTAGCTAATAATGTGATTTCATCAGCATGTTCAGATTCTATCGCTTTTGATTGATCTAACGTTTTAAGGTAGTTTGTTATTTCTATTCTCAGCGCAGAAGTTTCATCTAAAATTTTGGATTTATATCTTTCTACACTATTTGAATATTCACTTGATGACCACCAGTATTCATTAAAATCTTTAGCTAGTAACGATGCTATCTTAGGGTAGTTACCATTTGCCGAGGCTAAATAGTATTCAAAAGGCTTTCCTGCAACACAAAACTTGCTCAGCAAGCCTCTCCAATCCTCTAGCCCTAGATATCTCCTAGAGAATCCAGACCCGAGAAAAAGAAATGGCCCAGCAGTGCGACTACTAAATATTTCTATTAATTTCTGTTCTATCGTCATATCAAGCCCTCAAATAATAAATATTTTAGATATCATATCTGATATAGCAGTTAAGAAAAAATATGTAATATCAAAATCTTTTATTAAATTATAACAAGAATGACATTTGAGCCATTACTTAGCGGTATATTTTTTCCTTTTTGATTTATTTTATAGCATTTAGTTACTCATACGCTTTTGTTAGTGCTGGCAGCAGAGAATCAATCCGTAGTACTGAAACTGGTGGTAGCTAACACTGGCTCTGTTAATGTTTTGGGTATCAGCGTACATTACCCGTAGTTCGTGGATATACTTAAGCAACCCACCAACAATAAGCTGAGGCACAAAAAATCACAAGTAGGTTCCTTTTTAAAAATCGCTCCGTTTTCAATGAGTTTCCTCTGTAATTAGGCCTTTACTTGAATGCCATAGTGATAGGCAATAATTGCGATTTGATTAAATCGATTTAATTGAAATGACTGAGCCGTAATGATTTGGCTCTTATTGCTATTATCCTCTTTCAGCAACTAATTATTTTTATGTTCAGAAACAGCCAGCCTACAAGCCTAGGAACACAATCATTAAGAAGAACTAGAATGAGTTATCTATTTTCATAACTTCACCTGCTCTTCCTTGTAATAATTAATGGCGCTCTGGCATCATTTTCCTAAGTTGGCTTATCACTGCCACATGTGTTAATTGTCATACAGTAAGCACCGCGAGCAAGTATTGATATCGAAAGTAGCATAAAGAAAATTACAGCAACTATCGGTTTCTATAACATATAACAGCCTCCGCTTCTCCGCGATTAACTAATCCACGCGAGACCTTTCCACCTACATAAACCCATTTTTTATTTTTTCAAAAGCACCATATTGCTCGTCAGTGTTTAGCTTTTTAAGCATTCTAGAATTTCGCCCAAAAAATCAGTTTCACCTCATCTGAATGGCAAAGTTGAACGTTCCCAAAAGACAGATAACGCTGACTTTTATGCTGCCATAAACATCCCAACTGAAGGTCTGAATGAGCTGTTGGCAGCATTATTATAATTGGGAACAGTCTCGCTCCTCGCTCAGACCAGCCGGTCAGGCTTAGTTATGTTCTACCCAACAAAACCTGTTAGTTCAAGTCTGAGCTAATACCTCTCAATTAAACCTGACTGGTTCCAAAGTTTCTAAAGTCAGTAATCAGCTCCTTTGTATTCATTTTAGCCAGATACGTCATGCGTAATAGGAAATCAAAATAATTAGAATGACGGGCCAGAGCATCTCGTCTATCAAATCGAAATACGGGATTCTCTGGAAAGTTAACTAATGGTGCATAGTCTGGGTACGCTAAGCCAATGGCGCTACACCATGCCCGTTGTATTCTAGTCGCCATATTATTGGCATCATCTTGTAAATAGTTGCCTAAATAGCCGTATATATCTCGATTAAATAACAAAACTAAATGGTAGTGAGGATATTCACTTTCATTACGTTCTCTTACCCAAGCATAATAAGGGAGTGCTGGTGTACCTGAACGCCCCGTACGATGATGTGCGGCTCTCAGTTGGCTTTTTAGTGACTCGATAAAACGGGTAATGGCTCGCTCATCCGTGCGTTGAAAACATACCGGCATATCTGGGGCATCAGGACTACTATCCTGAGCGAATCGTAAATCAACTCGGATTGCAAATACTCGGTTATGGTGTTCTAGTGTATTCTCAACCACTGCCAGTAATCGACGAAGGATATAATACGATATCGAGGAATCATAGCGATCACTCGCGATAGTTATCAGTTGATCCAATTCTGTTTCAGTTAATGCATAAGCTGACATTTTTATTACCTTACTATCATAGAAATAGCGATATCTGTATTCGTGTTTAAGTACCTATCGCATCCATAACACTATAAGTTATAGACACAATAGGTACGGTGATTAAATAAACATTGCTTTGTTGATTGATAGGTGTTATTGTTATAAATTAGTATTTTATTTAGTAAGATGGTATATATTACCTATACCGACATCATTCCATTTAATAAAAGACAGACTCCCCCCTCCCCAAAGCCGCAATAAACCTCGCTTGGTGATATAATTCTACTCACTGATATTATTAAAAATAACTCTGAAGTTATCCTGATTTTGGTGAGTTATTGAGTATGAATACCCCTCTGCTACTGAACGGAATATTCAATCGTTCCGCTAACTCTTCAGGTGTCATTTTTGCACCAATAAATCCCACATAACCAATGCTATCTTGAATAAACCGTTTCAGTTTCCCCTCTCTTTCCAATTGGTTAATAGCTGGCTCTAAACGCTCACTGTGTCTAACTGCTCTTGGTCCATATTTAATAATATAATTCGTTCTAAAATTATAAGATCCATTACTCTCTAAATGACTCTCAAGCCAATCGAGTAATTTTTCAGCATCACTAGGCTCCCTCGTTTCATCAGTTTTAGCGATAAAGTGATTGAGATACCACTGTGTGATATAAAATGCCGCATTCAAGGTTTCTTTTGTGATCAGCGTTGAATTCGGTGTCATAAAAACCTGCATCACTGCCGCAATTCTCGACGCATGTTCCATATAGCGCGCAATAAAATCCTCATAATGTGAAAATGCCGTGTCCTGCTTCATACAATCTGATATGATTCGCTGCTGTTCATACCAGTATTTTTGTGCCTCCACCGTTAATGTGATACACTGACGTTCACCACCATACTCTCTTCGCAATGCAGACTTGTCTAAGTGCGCGATCAAAACGGAAGAGAAGGCATCAAATGCATGCGCGTCTAATCGTAAAGTGTTCAGGTCATCCAACCTAGTTAATGAATTGTTCAAATCCACGAATAAAAAACGGGCTAGCCCACCAGAATATCGAAACTTCGTGCCTTTTTTCCTCAAATAATGATTAAACAATTCCGGCTGTAACATTAACAAGATGCTAAAACGGGCATCTGAAATAAAGTCGCTGTCGCGTGAAACACGGCTCACCGAAATACTCTCTCCACACCAGAGTGAATTTAATAACGAAATTTTATGAAATAGATTGCCGTCAAACAAAGCCCCAGCTTCATCTGAGGCCAGTGTTAACACTGGATACCCTTGCCCTAATTCCCGAGTTAATGCCTCGCTGGTGGGATCATTGATAATTAAACGCCTTTGAACCGGCGTAACAGGCGCTTGTTGTAGGCATTCATCTAACTGACGACGAGCCTCAGCCACATCACCGTTATCCTTAAGCATTTTTTGATAATGTTTCTCATGAGCTTTTAGCTCTATTTTCCAAATAGCCTCATGCCGTTGATACTCCGCCTGTGCTGAACCATATTCTCTTTTTTGTGCTTCTTCCCACTGAATAACCGGTGCTATCAACATTCTGAATACCGTCGTCTTTTTACTGCCCGACTTGGCGAGCACAAGCGTATAAAGTGAAGTGGGATAGCGAATCCCTTGGATAGGTTGAACATCAACATTATCCTGACACCCCATCCCCATAATCCCTAATAGGGTAGGTAAAATAATATCTGGGCTCGCCCCTGTTTGAGCGTGTATGTGCCCTATCAGCTGCTGAAAAAATTCAGGTAAACATTTCAACTGCAAACACAGTTCTGGATTATCATTTGACATTTTTCTTGATCCTTAATTTAATCGACAACTAAACTTCACGTGAAGCAACCCATTTTTCGATCTCACTGTATAACCATCCAACCGATGAAGCACCAAGCTTAAGCGGTTTTGGAAACGTGTCATCATAATACTTTGAGCGTGGATTCAATTTTTCATAAATACTGGAACGAGATATCCCCAGTACTTTGGTGAGTTCTGTAATGCGGAGAATACGTAAGGATTGAGTTGTTGTTGACATGTTATGCCCTCCGAGTGTGTTTCATTCGACGTAGACTTTGCCACAAGTTCTGGCAGTATTTCCCCGTACAAATTTGGAAACCAATTTAGGAGGAGTGTATGCGCCATCATAATTTTGCCAGTATCATGTTAACGGTTTGTCGCGTATTCGAGCTAAATACAAAAGACATCACCGGTAATGCACTGAATATGCGAGATAAATATGCAACCTCAGATTTTTCATTGCATCAAAAGTTTTTTGATATCTATTACAATAAAATCATTGACATAATAGATGCCGAGGCAGTTTATAGTCAGGAGGACAGACGTGATGTATTCTATAAATATGAACAACTGTATAACGAAGTTGTGCATAAGGTGGTTTATTCTAACTTAGAAAAAGATATCATCACAAAAAAATACATGGAAACAGCGATACCCGCCATTATTGCACTCGATATGTATCAAACTCTCAGTCGCCATACTCAAAATGAGCAGCCTCCAAGCTTTTATCACCATATACAGGCCTTTTTATTGAGTGATGACTACCTCCTCGATAATTCGGATCCTAAACACCTATTTCAAGGTGTCAGACATTACTTGAAAAAAATGCTTAAGCAGCAAAACATACAACCGAAAGAGAGCTTAATGGAAATCAACTCATTGATTGATAATATCCGGAGTGGCAAAAACCCAAAAACAAGCTCAATTAAACACGCGATTAAGATTTGCAAATTTGAAGCAAAGAATTTCGAGAACGAACTTGATGAATTTGAAAAAACCTATACATCTTTAAGTACCTTATTAAGACTTCAAAATACCACAGGGTGGGTACCTCTCATTACTCAGCATTATCGTGAATTGATGGAGGAAAATATGCGTTCATCCCATCTGTTATCTTCACTACATATGTATCTCTATCGATTTGATTACGACAAAGGTTTATTAGAGGAATGTGCGAAAACCCTTATTCATTATGCCAATGTGATTACCCCAAAAAAAGATCGTATAGAACAGTACAGCCTAGCGATTAATTATTTAAAATCGATGATATTTAAAGGAGACTTTCCTTCCTCTAATCATACTGAAAATGAATTTAAAAATTTAAAACGTTGGTTTGAAAAAAGAGCGGATATTCCCTTATTAGCTCCCTATGCTAAACTCACTGTAATCATCGATTTATTACACAATAAAAAACTTGAAGAAGCGTATCAACTGACGCATGAAATGTTATCTGAAGAATTACCTTACGGATATTTAAAAGCAACTTTTGCAAACATTAGCCTCGCATTGAAAATAAAGCTAAAGAAAAACACAATAAAAAATGGGACACTACTGCGTTTAATTAATCCGATTTTAAATTCACAAGGTGAATACGTTGATTTTGCTCTGGGTTCAGCAACATCACTAAATAATCCCATCATCAAAGACCCGAATAATTTAACAATCCTTCGAGCAATTAAAACCTACAACACACTCATTACTACAATTACCCCCGCTGAAGATAACGAAGAGATTGAACGTTATCCACAAACGATTTCAGGCTTATTAAATGAGGTTAATACCGCTCTTGAAAAACTTGATGACCAAATCTCTTATCTTGATGAGTTTTGTAGCGAACATTTTGCCGATATAATAATTGAACAAAAGGTACTGACTCGACGAGAGCTGACTCAAAATCTAATTGGTATCTTAAATCATTGTACCCTAACTAATTGCATTGGTTGTTTACCTGTATTAATGAAATATCTGAAGGCACCAGATGAAAGACAAGACGCTATCACTTCTTTTATGGGGATCTCAGAATACGATGAATACAAAAGATGTTTATTAAGAAAAATGTTACATATCGTAAATAAAAAGTTAGATCAGCAAGCCAACACACAATAATTTTTTACTACAAAACACTTATAGGCCCGGCTACAACGGCTACATGTAGCCGTTGTAGCCGGAGGAGAACATCATTTTTATTACATCCCATTTCGTTTGCAGAATAAAAATATTCTTTAGCCAAAATGCTCCATCACTTAAATAAATTTAGGATGATTTCTAAAATAGAAAACTTGAGAGAAAATATATCTTTCTTCTACAGTAAGGAATAGCATGAAGACTCTTTGAAGGAAGTATCTATAAAAATTCATTAATGAGATAGAGTGCAAAGAATAAAAATCGAAAAACAACTTAAACATTTTAATGTTAGTATTAGCATTTAAATGATGGAACGATCTTAGAAAAAGGTTATTAGAACAAATTTAATCACAAAGATATTTTCAATAACCATAACTATATTGTAAAAAATTGTTAACATTACTGATATTGGAAAGATAATATATATTACATCCTATTACACAATCCGTGGATTATTTTTAAAAACAATATCTTTATCACCCTACTGTAATGTAATAATCAATTATGTAAACAAGAGATCGAAATATAAATAAAACAGTTTTATTAGCCTGACAGTTAATAAGCTAACTGCACCATAAAATGTAAAGAGTAACTATTAACACAATAATTAAGTATGCTAACCTTCCAATGTCAAGTCTAATTAACGATACTGACTACCAAATAATCAAAGAAATAAGAAACATCATATTTGATCAAAAAAAGCAAAAAAGCAAAAAAGCAAAAAAGCAAAAAAGCAAAAAAGCAAAAAAGCAAAAAAAGTATACTAAGAACCTATCCCAAAAGGAATTGTCAGATAATACATAATGATAATTTATGAGGGCAAAGCATGGTGGGTAACAAGTGGCAAATCAGTGATGAACTCTGGGAGAAAATGGCTCCTCTCATCCCGGAGCATAGAACTCAACACCCGCTGGGTACGCACCGCAAGCGGGTTGATAATCGCGCTGCAATGAACGCCATTTTCTTCGTACTCAGGACGGGTTGCCAGTGGAATGCGCTAAATGCCACCGGTATATGCTCGTCAAGCTCTGCTCATCGCCGATTTCAGGAATGGCGGGATGCTGGAGTATTTGAACGCTTCTGGCAAAACGGGTTGCTTGCTTGCGAACAGTTGGACGCTATTGACTGGTCGTGGCTGTCGATGGATGGTTGTATGACCAAATCACCGCTGGCAGGCTCAAAAAAACAGGCAAGAACCCAACAGACCGGGGGAAACGGGGCGTAAAGCGCAGTCTGATGACCGATGCGAACGGATTGCCTCTCTCTGTGGTGGTCGCTGGAGCAAATACGCACGACATAAAGCTGGTTGCGGATACGCTCGATGCCCTCCAGACGGGCAGACCGGGCAAGAGGCTCCGGTTGTGCATGGACAAAGGGTATGAAGCGGAATGGTTGGGATCGTATCTGAAAAGTCGTCGCTATGAACCTCATATCCAGTCACGGAAGGATGAGTCAGAAGCCATCAAAAACACGGATTTTAAGGC